>NZ_CP089469.1 GCF_021233435.1 Halobacterium noricense
AAACGACCAAAACGAACGAAACGAACATAACGAGAAAAACGAAGATAATGACTGACACCAATACCGCACGAATCACGGTAGCGAACCAGAAGGGAGGCGCGGGGAAGACTACCGACGTCATTCATACTGGCGGCGCACTCTCTGCGCGAGGCCACGACGTCCTCCTGGTCGATATCGACTACCACGGAGGGCTCACCTGCTCGCTTGGCTACAACGATCTGTACTACGACACCGACCGCACAACGCTGTTCGACGTCCTCGACTTCGACCAGATGGAGTCGGTGAACGACATCATCGTCGAGCACGAGGAATTCGACATCCTTCCCGCCAGCGAGAAACTCGCGAACAACAAGAACATCCAGACGCTGCTTGAGGCGCCGAAGAGTCGCGAGCGGTTGGAGATGACTCTCGACGAACTCGAGAAGGACTACGACTACATCATTGTCGACACGCCGCCATCCCTGAACGTCCTCACCGACAACGCCCTCGTCGCAACCGGCAACGTCGTTATCCCCGTCATTCCCGAGAAGCTCAACGCCAACAGCCTCCAGATTTTCGCAAAGCAACTGAGTTCCCTCGAACAGGCGTACGGAGACATCAACCGGCTCGCCATCGTCTGTAACCGTGTCGAGCAGAACGCCGAGCACCGTGACACTATCGAGGAGATCAAGTCGGCGTACTCCCTCCCGGTGTTCGAGATCCCGAAGCGGACCGACCTCTCTCAGTCGATTGGCGAGGGTGTGTCCGTCTTCGGCTTCGGCAAGGAGAACCAGCGCGTCGAGGATGCACGCGACCTGTTCAACGAGATCGCCGACCTGTTCGATGAGACGTTTGAGAAGACCGCACCTGAGGAGGTGGAAGCATGACCGACGGTTGGGGCGATGCATCCGGCATCGAGGGCAACTACGAAGAGGAGGACGACGAGGCTGATTCCAGCGAAACGAGTGAGGTGAGTGAAACGGTGGAAACCAGTTCATCGACCGAAACGACCGAATCGACTTCAACGAAGGAAACGAACGAAACGAGCAAAACGAAGACGAACATCAAGGACGAATGGAATGGGCGGACGATCTACATTCCCGACGATGTCCTCGACGAGATGGAGGATACCTACCTCGAGTCCCAGCTGAAGCTCCGCAAGGCGGGGCAGGACGAGTTCAAGAAGAACCGTCACTTCTACCCGCTACTCGTCCAGTTCGGTGTTGAGGCGCTCTCTGATGCGGATGCTGAGGAAATCCAGGCTCGGCTCTCGGAACTCGGCGACGAATGACCTTGCGCAGAGCGAGGCTCAGAATTTTGTATAGCGATATACGATATACATTCTACTGTATTACGGATTTCCGGTACTAAGAGACTCTAGACCTCCGAATTCTCCCGATGAGCCGAATACAACAAGTGGTCCTGATTATGCCCGTAATCACGACCACTTTGAAGTACCCCGGCGCCGTCGGTGAAGCACGAATGCTGCAACCGCCTCACGACGACGCTTCCCCCAGGGTAGAGGACCCGAGACCGGGGCTGCAGGACGGTGGAGGGCCGGTGAATGCCTGACCGAGCGCTTTCGACGCCGCTCGACGACAGCTTCGAGCGCTACCTCCAAGACAAGGGGAAAGGCCGGGGCGGCGGCGGTGGGAACTATCGACGTAACGCTGCACGCGAGCTCGAACGGTTCGCCGAGTGGGCCGCCGGCGACCGCGGCGCCGACGACTGGACCGGGATCGTCCCCGACGACATCGACCGCGAGCCGACCTTCGACGATCTCGACGAACGCGTGTTCCGGGAGTACGCCCGGCATCTCGGTGGAGATCGGGGACTCAAGCAGAACACGGTACAAACCTATTACCGCTATATCTCTGCCTGGTGTGGGTGGTGTGTCAACGAAGGGTATCTCGAGGCGCATTACGCGCAGCGGGCGAGTGCGATGGCACCGTTACCGGAGGACGACGGCCGCAAGCCCGGAGACCAACAGGCCTGGACGTCCGAACAGCGCCACGCCCTCACCCGCCACGTCGACGAACGGGCCCGCGACGCCGTCGAGACGTACACGACACTCCCGGAGGGTACTGACCCCCTCGACAAGCAGCGAGCACGCTACGCGGCGCTGAAGGCGGCTCGTGACCGGGCGCTGGTGTTCGTCCTCGCGTACACCGCCGTCCGCGTCGGAGAACTCCTCCGCGATCCGAACGACCCGCGCCGGCGCGGCGTCCGTTGGGAGGACCTCTCCCTCGACGACGGGAGTATGGACGTCTACCGGAAGAAACAGCAATGGGACGCCGCGAGTCTCCCCGACCCGGTGATCTCGCCGCTACGGAGCTACCGCCAGCTGATGGACCCACCGACGGAGCGCTGGCCGGTGTTTCCCACGTTCGACCAGCGGACGCTCGCAGGGCTCGTCCAGGATGATCTCGCCGACCGAGGAGAACATACGGAGGCAATCGCCGAACGCCGTGGGGAGTACGCTCGCGACCTCCTCCTGGCGCTCGATGAGGATATTCGGCCGCCGTCGATCACGACGGACGGCGCACGGTCGATTCTCCAACGCCTCTCTGAGGCCGCAGAGATCGATATCGACCATCCGAAACACGACTATCTCGCCCCGCACGGTGGTCGGCGTGGGATGGGAGAAGTTCTCGTTCGAGCATTCGGATACACGGTTGCCGCCCGGTATCTCGACAATTCAGAGGAGATGGTGAGAGAGCGGTATTCACATATCGAGGCCGGAGAACTCGGTAATGTCGCTACTGAGGCGCTCGAGGAGATCGATAGTATACCGTAGTAACATATTTCGAGTGTGAGGGGTAGACCGTCGCGTTCACACCGCGTCGACGGTGAACAGCGAGTCGTCGCTGAGGACGACCTGTACCCGGCGGTGCCAGGCGTCAGCAAAGGCCTCCCGTTGCTGGTCGCTTGCCGATCCGTCGAGAATCCCCTGGAGGTTCCCGATCGCGGGTCCACCGCCAGGAACATCGCTGACGTGGTAGGCCACTTCGACGGTCTCGTCCGTGTCGGTTCGCCGGAACCGGAACGTCGGGTCCGCCGTGTCCGGGTCGAACGCGTCGAAGCGCAGGAGGTCGCGGCGGCCGCCATAGCCGCCGGCGAGCCCGCTGAATCCGTCATCGCCGGTCGCGCCAGTCACGTACGAGATGATGCGGCTCATCACGCCGTACGCGGCATCGTCCTGCGGGCCGGCCGTCTGGACCTCGATTTCGCTCCGGACTGGATAGTCGTCGGGATACAGGGCGTCGAGCCCGAGCTGGACGATCCGATAGGCACCCGAGGCTGTCGGACAGGAGTGTCCGGCTTCTTTCACCGCGTCCCGGTAGGTGACGACGAACGGCTCGCCCGGTTCGAGGACGCCGAGGGCCTCCGCGACGGGGTCGCGGATTTCGATCGGGTCGGCGTCGTAGTCGACCTGCCAATTGGTTCTCGTCTGGGTCGTGTCAGTCGCAGTCGAATTCGATGTCATGAGTTGTGGTTGTGATCGTGTCTCGTGGTCAGTAGCGGAGCAGTCGCATCCCGTTGAGGATGACGAGGAGGACGCTGGCCTCGTGGACCAGCATTCCCGACGCGAGGGTGACGTAGCTGGTGAGCACGCCCGCGAGGAGGACGGTCACGGTCAGCACCGCGAGCCCGACGTTCTCGAGGACGTTCCAGCGCGTCGCCTTGCTGAGTTTGACCGCGTACGGGATGCGTTCGAGGTCGTCGGCCATCAGCGCCATGTCCGCCGTCTCGATGGCGGTGTCCGTCCCGGCAGCGCCCATCGCGATGCCGACGTCGGCGGTCGCCAGCGACGGCGCGTCGTTGATGCCGTCGCCGACCATCGCGACGACGTGGCCGTCGGCCTGGTAGCCCTCGATGACGGACTGCTTGTCCTCGGGGAGGAGTTCGGCACGGTAGTCGTCGATGCCGACTTCCTCGGCAACGGCGGCGGCCGTCCGCTCGTTGTCGCCGGTGAGCATCACCGTCTCAATGCCGGCCTCCTGAAGCGCCGCGACGACCCCAGGAGCGGCCTCCCGGAGCTCGTCCCGCATCGCAATCGCGCCGATGACGTCCCCGTCCCGAACGACGTGGACGACTGTCTCGCCGCGCCCCTCACGCTCGCGGACGTAGTCGGCGACCCGACTGGGGACGTCGATGTCGCGGTCGTCCAGCAGTGCGCGGTTGCCGACAACAACTTCGTGGCCATCGGTATGGGTGATAACGCCCTTCCCGGCGACCACGTCGAAATCGTCCGGATCGGGGATCGACTGGAGGCTGGCGTCCGTATCGTCCGCCTGGGCGACCGTCGTTCCGCCGTCCGTCGCGGCGGTCGGATCCTCGCGGGCCGCGTCGACGA
Organism: Halobacterium noricense; assembly: GCF_021233435.1. Taxonomy (NCBI): domain Archaea; kingdom Methanobacteriati; phylum Methanobacteriota; class Halobacteria; order Halobacteriales; family Halobacteriaceae; genus Halobacterium; species Halobacterium noricense. Next base: position 4,337 of record NZ_CP089469.1, read on the forward strand.
TGGCGTCAGCGAGGTGGTGTTCGCTCTTCTTCTCGGCGGTCGCCGCGAGTGAGAGGACCTCGTCATCAGCAGCGCCGAACCCCTCAACATCGGCGACGGTGGTCTCGCCCTTCGTGAGGGTGCCGGTCTTGTCGAAGGCGACAAGGTCGATCTTGCCGGCGCGTTCGAGGTGTTCGCCACCCTTCATCAGCACGCCAGACCGAGCGGCGTTGCCGATGGCCGAGACGATGCTGACCGGTGGCCCGATGACCAGCGCGCCGGGACAGCCGATGACCAACAGGGTCAGTGACAGGATCGCGTTCTGCGTGACGGCGTACGCACCGATAGCGAGCACGATGACGGCCGGCGTGTAATACTTCGCGAACCGGTCGATGAGACTCTCCGTGGGCGACTGGGCCTCTTGGGCCTCCTCGACACGGCGGATGATCCGTTCGAGCGTCGTATCCGAGCCCGCACCCGTCGTTCGGATCTCCAGTGCGCCTTCTTGATTGACCGTCCCGGCGTAGACCTCGTCGCCGTCGGCCTTGTGGACGGGCGCGCTCTCGCCGGTGACTGGTGCTTGGTTGACGGCGCTCTCGCCGTCGACGACGTCACCGTCGACCGGAATCTTTCCGCCCGGCTTTACGACGACGACTTCGTCCTCTTCGACCTCGCGGGCGGGGACTTCTTGGAGTTCCCCGTCGCGACGGACGGTCGCCGTGTCGGGCGTCATCTCCAGCAGCTCCTGGAGGGCAGTCCGGGTCTTCCGCATCGTCCGTCCCTCGAGGTAGCTGCCGAGGCTGAACAGGAAGACGACGGCGGCGGCCTCCCAGTACTCCCCGATGATGATGGCCCCGATGGCGGCTAGCGTCACCAGCGTCTTGATGCCGAGCGTCCGGTTGGTGACCTCGTGGTAGGCGGTCTTGGCGATGTCGTAGCCACCCACGATCGTCGCGAGGATGAGGATGGCGGCGCTCGCCGTATTGAAACTCGTGAGGTAGCCCAGACTCCAGCCACCGCCGTAGAGCAGGCCACTCGTCGCCGTGACGATGGCCTTCCGGTGTTTCCGGTAGTACTGCGTGATCGATTGTTTGTTCATGGTGTTAGGCGGGCTGGGGCGTGTACCCCTGGTTTTCGATGGTCTGTGCGAAGGCGTCGGGGTCAGCGACGTTGTCGTCGTACTCAATCTCGACGCGGCCGGTCGCGTAGTGGACTTCGACGTGCTGGACGCCGTCGACGTTCGAGAGGGCGCGTTCGACGGTGCTCGCACAGGTCGGGCAGTCGAAGTCCATGACGCGGAACTGGGTTGTGTCGCTCATTACAGTTTGAGGTAGTGCCCGCACCCCAATAACTATTTTTTAGATGATATGTTTGAATGGGGGAATAGATGATTTGAACGGTCAAACGGGTCGTCTAGGGCTTTCAGTATCACGAACCCAGCGAACCCAGTTCCAAGCAGCGTGCCGCTAGCTTTTCCCGCCTGCTCATACTCAGTTCTCGTATGAGTAGTTCCGGCACCGACCACCGGCTTGCGGACATCGCGTTGCGAGACACGCGGGTTTCGGACGCCATTGACGAACCGATGCGGGCGATGATCCTCGATATTCTCTCGGAGGAGGCGCTAACGGCAACCGAGGTCCACAAACGTCTTGATGACCGCGGCGTTGACCGCACGGAGAACACGGTCCGCCATCACATCAACGAGTTACGAGATGCCGGTCTCGTCGATGTGGTCCGCTTTGAGGAGGGGCGCGGCGGGACGACGAAGTACTACCACGCAAATACGATCGTCCTCTCGTACTCGCTTCCTGAGTCAGCGGATGACGCTGTCGAGGAGATGATTGAGGCCGTTCAGCCCCAGATTTGGGATGCACTCGGGACGCTCACAGAAGACCACGAGGACGCGATAGCGGAGATCGTCGCAGATATGCAACCGTGTGAGCACTGTCAGACCCAGAAGTACGAAACCTACGTGCTCCTAACTGTCCTCCGCCGGGCGTTCGTTCGTGCGCACAGAGAGTCCTAAGCGACAAAATCGGGATTGTTGGGCTCCATCAATAAGGCCACAACATGAAATAATCGGTCGCTGAAGGCTGTGCATGGATCAAGATTACCGATCAGCAACAACTGGTGTCGTCGGGAGTCCACTCGCACGCATTCCCGGTAGTTAGGTTGTTCTCGTCGATATATGCGGAGAGGCAGGCGTAGTTACAGAAATACGTTGGTGAGCCACAGCCGTTCTCGCAATCGCGGACGCAGATTGGATCATGGTCGAAGATCCGGGAGTCACAGTACGCACATGTCTCGTCTGTTTCGGGGGTTGAGACAGTCGTCGACATACTTGTGCTGAGGTGCCCCTCATAGAAAACGCTTCTTTGGGCTGTGATCAGTGAAGGAGTCTCGATCACCACCTCCTCCTCGAATTAGCAGCCTTCCCACCACCTTTTCGAACAGCGTTGAAAACAGTCACCTGTTACAAATCCTCAGGTTTCGGTTTGCGTCGTCCGTCGATATCCTTCGTACAAGGCCGGCAATCCAAGAGGAAGTGCGAGGAATCCAAACCCGAGAAGGGCATATCGGTCTCTATCCTGGTGTCGCACGACGAGGAAGGTCGTGACGATGCCGAATAACGCAATGACGTATGCGGTGTTGCTCCAGAGCACGTTGTAGGTCGAACAGTACAGCCAGCAAACGAACGTGTAGGCTGGGGCGTTCCAGGTCGGTGGATGGAGTTTCGGCCAGAAGAACCGGCAGTACGTGGTCCAGCCCAGCATTGCCAGGGTCGGCAACCCGACGAGCCATACCGCTGCCCCACGGCTTCTGTCACCGTATCGCCGGTATCCGGCGAGGAAGAGTGCGGGAAAGCAGAAAACCCACAGGCAGATGCCGATAGTGTAGGTCACTGGCCAGTGTTCGATGCGGGGCTGTGCAACCGGCAGCCGTACTGCCTCGGGCAGCGTCGCCCACGGGAACGAGGGGTCGGGAACGGGGTTCGTGAGGAACGCTACCAGACAGAGGACTGTCCCGACAAGTAGTCCGTACAGTCCCAGCGTCGTGTATCGGACGAGCCACGGTGGAAGCTGCAGATGCGTTGACTCTTGACGGCGGTCGGAGAATCCGGTCATCGTTCAAGTTTACCGGGTGGAAATCAGGTATCTCGTTCGAGTGCTTCGCGTCGCTGTTCGTATTCCTCGTCGGTCAGCTCTCCGCGGGCGTAGGCGAGCCGGAGCTCCTCGAGGGCTTGGTCTGAGCTACTCTCACTTCCCGTAATCGCGCGGTAGATGAGGTAGCCACCGCCGACGAGGGCGGCGAGGAACAGTAACTGCATCACGATGCCGACGATGAACATCCAGCCAGGCATCGTCCCGTCGCCCCACATATGACCGCCCCACGTACCACCCATCATCGGACCGAACCCCATCATTCCGAAGCCCATGAAGAACAACGGGACGATGAATACGGCGCCGATGATAACGAGAAGGAGCGTGACAAGTCGTGTGTCGTCTGAATTTGTCGGCATATTGTGATCCCTCCGTGAGTTTGGTTCTCAAGTATTACTACGTACTAACTATTCAATGCGGTTATGCCTTCGACCTGCGTGCTTCTCCCACCGCTATTCTTTTGAATTCATACTTCCCACGGCTCTAACCCGAACTATCTGAAGGAAAACTGCAAAAGATGATCCGCACGATGAAACATCTATGCAGGTGACGATGGTCGAGGGTATCTTCGAAGCCCTCCGAATCGGTGTCGGATTCCTCTGGACGGCGGCGTGGGCGATCATTATGGGACTCACGATCACAAGTCTGGTCCAAGTCTACGTCTCCAAGGAGCGAATGGCACAGGTGCTGGGCGACGGTGATCTGAGCGGGCTCACCAAGGCGACCGCGTTCGGGGCGGCAAGTAGCGGGTGCAGTTTCGGCGCCGTCGCCATCGGGAAGGGGCTGTTCAAGAAGGGGGCGCACGCGGTGAACTTTCTCGCGTTTATGTTCGCGTCGACGAATCTGATCGTCGAACTCGGGCTGATGATTCTGATTCTGCTCGGCTGGGAGTTCCTCTTGGCGGAACTGCTGGGCGGCCTCATCCTCATCGCCGTGATGGCCGTTCTCGTCCACCTCACACTGCCAGAGAACCTCTTCGACGAGGTCCGAGAGACGCTCAACGAGCGCGACCGCGAGTCCGGCGTCACCGAGGACCCGACCTGCGGGATGGAAGGCAAAGACGAGTACACCCTCACCACTGACGGCGGCGAGACGCTGGAGTTCTGTTCGGAGGGCTGTATGGAGACGTACCTGCAGGAGGCGTCCAGCCGCGGCGGGTGGCGTGACGAGTTGTTGTCGTGGGGTGGCTGGTACAAGGTCGGGAACCAGTACCGCAAGGAGTGGTCGATGATCTGGAAAGACGTTATCGCTGGCTTCCTCATCTCCGGGTTCGTCATCGTCTTCGTCCCCCAGTGGGTCTGGAACACGCTGTTCATCCAGGGTGACGGCCTCCTCGTCACCGCCGAGAACGCGATTATGGGCGTCGCCATCGCCGTCATCAGCTTCGTTGGGAGCATGGGCAACGTTCCCTTTGCCGTCGCGCTTTGGGGCGGCGGCATCAGCTTCGCCGGCGTCATCGCGTTCGTCTACGCCGACCTCATCACAATCCCCGTCCTGAACGTCTACCGGAAGTACTACGGCTGGAAGGTCATGCTGTACATCCTCGGCGTCTTCTTCGTCACGATGGCGTTCACGGGCTTCCTCATGGAGTTGCTGTTCGACGCCTTCGGCATCGTCCCCGATTTAGCCGGTGGTGAGACGGCGACCGAACAGACATACTTCGAACTAAACTACACGTTCTACCTCAACCTCATCGCGTTCGCGCTTTCCGGATTCCTGCTGTACGTCTATCGTCGTGGTCTCGGTGCGCCCGGCCAGTACCGCGACCCCGTCTGTGGGATGCGGACTGACGACAGCGAGCCATCGGCGACGTACGACGGCGAGACGTACTACTTCTGCTCGCAAACCTGTAAGGAGACCTTCGGAGAGAACCCGGACGAATACGCCACCGGGCATCCGATGGTGATGGAGGGACACGACCACTAACGGACAGCTCATCGATGGTTCACAGTATCGATTGAGTACGTCAGTCGTGCTTGGACACATCTGCTGACGCGGCCTTACTGAACACGCTACCGTGACTCTTGAGCGCAGAGAATTGGAAGCCGAATTTATGATACCTGCCTTTGAATTCCGACTGAATGTACGACCGAATTCTCCTGTCGACCGATGGAACTGTTGCGTCTGAAGATGCTGAAACGCACGCACTCGAGCTCGCAGCCGCTCACAACGCAGTCCTCCACGTGCTCTACGTCGTCGACGAGGATGTCGTGACTGCGTACAGCGGGGACGAGTACGTCGACGAGGCCGAAGGTCCCGAACACGGTCTCGAGGAACATGGCGAGGAGACGCTTTCCGAACTCCGACGTCGAGCCGCAGAAACCGATGTCGACGTCGAGACGGCAATGCAACATGGCCGCCCCGCTGAGACCATCGTGGACCACGCAGACGACTGTGACGCCGATCTCCTCGTGCTCGGTACCAAACGCCGGCCGGACGAATATCGTGCGTTACTCGGAAGTGTCACTGACCGCGTTCTCCGATTGACGACGCGTCCGGCAACCGTCGTGAAAACTGAAGTCAGCGAGTAGGGAACGATCGTCCGTTACCGTCCATCATCTGGTGTGAGACGGGCGCGACGGCGGTCGAACTCCTCGTCGTCGATCTCGCCACGGGCGTACCGCTCTTGGAGGACGGCGAGTGCGCTATCCTCAGCGGGGCCGTTCGATTGCGACCGCGTTCCCAGCCAGTAGATGAAACCGAGGGGGACGGCGACGAGGAGTGTCATCCACAGGAGACCGAACAGCATCATCCCCCAGCCCCAGCTACCCCATCCGGCCATGTGGCCGTCGTTCCACATCCCGTCGTGCCAGCCCCACATCATTGCATCTGGGACAGTCGCGTGTGTTAGCGCCATTCCGGCGACGACGGCCAGAGCCAGCGCTCCGACGACGATGAGTCCCAGAGAACGAATCCCGCGTGCTTGAATTGGATTTTGCATTGTTGTACTCCCAAAGAACTCGGCGTGGTTAGCCGAGGATGTATTCGAGGGCGGGGTAGCGCTCGACGAGCGTCTCGCCGCCGACGTCGTAGTTCTCGATGTACTGGTCGAGGCCCAGGATGCGGCCCGCAGCGAACGCGGCGACCGCGAGGAACACGAGCATGTACGCGAAGTCTCCGTTGATGAATCCGTGGCCCATGTCCCAGTTCCCGAAGTAGAACATGAGCATCATCAGCGCGCCGAAGAACGCCGCGAGGCGGACGAACGCACCCACGAGGAGGCCGAGGCCGATGAACAGCTCGCCCCACGGGACGGCGACGTTCGCGAACTCGACGAACCACGGCGTACTACCCATCCACGCGAACATGCCCGCGAGCGGGTTGCCGTTCGTCGCGGCGACGTTCGAGAGGTAGCCGCCGGCGGCGAACTCGCCGGTGATCTTCGTGAACCCGGAGTAGGCGAACGCGTACCCCATCATGAGGCGGAGCGCGAGCACGAACCACGCGCTGAGGCTGTGGACTTTCCCGCCGACGGTCAGACCGCCGACTCTGCTCTCGAGCTGATTCATGCCGGAGTCGAGTGTGGACATAGTTATTGCACCTTCAACTATCAGTACGGAGGCAGAGACGATATAACGGCGAGCCGGCGTTCTGGGTCAGAAAATCGGCGGGCTATATTACGCTCCTGTCGCGGGTAGAGACGTGTGACCGAGGAGTCCGACCCGTCGGAAATCTTCGCTACACTCGACGACGAGTACGCTCGCGACATCCTCGTGGCGACGAAGACCGACCGACTGTCTGCGAAGGAACTCAGCGAGGAATGTGACATGTCACGCCCGACCGTCTCGCGCCGTGTCACCCGCCTCGTCGAGCAGGGCCTCCTCGAGGAGTATACGCACGTCGACCCCGGGGGACGACACTACAGCGAGTATGAGGCGCGCCTCGAACGCATCGAAATCCTCCTGCAGGCGGAGGGCTTCGACGTCAACATCGACATCCGGCCTGACCCCGCCGACCGGATTACGACCATCTTCGAGGAAATGCGGGGAGACTGAATCATGGACCACACGCTATTCGTCATCGGCAAACTGTTCACGACCGCGTTAGCACTGGTCATCGCATATCAGGCCTATCGCGGATACCAACGACATCACACGCAGTTACTCCTGTACGTCGCCGCCGGCTTCGCATTGGTCGGGCTTGGCGGCCTCCTTGAAGGCGTCCTCTTCGAACTCCTCCAGGTGTCGATCTTCGAAGCAGGATTCGTCGCAGCACTCGTCACCGCAGCCGGGATGCTGTCTATCCTCTACGCCCTGTATGCCCCGAATCCATAAGGATTCAGGACGCCCATTCGACAAGCGGCCTCTGCGCGTCGTGCCCGGTTCGAAGCCGCTACTGTTCGGACTCCCCTCGTTCTCGATAGTGTAGCGTCGCAGTGGGAGTTATATCCATATCGGTCGTACCATATCGTATGATTCGAACACTCGTCGGTGTCCTCGGCGCTATCTCAGCGCTGTTCCCGGACGAAATCGTCGAGCTCTTCGAGAAACTCGCGATTTCGAATCCAGACGAGGGAACAGTGAGAGGGTGGATACGTCCAGCAGTCCGGTCGGAGGGTGTTCTGATAGCTGCGCTTTCACTCTTTAACGGGCGAGCATACGCGTTGCTGATGAATCTTACCGGCGTGTTCGGTGCGATAGTCCTCTTATTTCCCGACCTGTATCAGAGATTTGCCACCGCGTTCCTGTACGAGCGTCCAGAGTCGATAGAATGGAACGAGCGATTCCGCTTGGGCATTCGGGCTATCGGCGCACTCTATGTCTTTTTAGCGGCGAAGACGTACAGAGAGCGTCACAACGATACTTGAGCCACCTCGCTATTGACACCTGGCGCATCCGATGTCTAGTTCGTTACGGCCGCAGGTATCACTTTGAATCTAAAGTTTGAGCCCCACGATATCAGTATGATCGAAGGGGAAATCCGCTAAAGAGAGGAGGCCGTGTGTATCCCTGTATGACGACGACGATCATCGTGGAAGGCATGACGTGCGGTCACTGTGAGCAGACGGTCGAAGAGGCCCTCGAAGAGGTATCCGGCGTGACTGACGTGACCGTCGACAGGGAGAGCGAACAGGCGAGCGTCGATGGTGAGGCAAATGTCACAGCTCTCGTGGAGGCCGTCGAAGACGCAGGGTACACCGCTCACGCCTGAGTATTGCGATCGGCGGATAGCATGGACCGCTTCGAGACGACGGCCATCCGTTGTCTTTGGAGTTTGCCTACGATGGTCCTGCTGTACGGTTTCAGGGGGCGAAGATTCAGGAAGCCGGCGAATCCACCTCAATAGAGAACATGACCCATGGACGACCACAAAGATACAGCTGAGAATTCCCCGGAAGGAGAGGACCAGCAGGACACCACCAGTCACCAGCACGAACACGGCGACCACGATGAAGCGGTCGCTGAATCTGACGAGGAAGGTGTAGAACAGGAGCTACTGGAGGAGGAGGCTCACCCTGCTGCGGCAGGTGAGATGGCGTCCCACGAGCAGCACGAGCACGCCAGACACGAGGGCGAAGGGCACGGCCACGGTTCCCACGAGGGACACGGCGAGGGCCATGGCGGGATGCACGAAGGCCACGAGCAGATGTTCCGCCGGCGCTTTTTCGTCTCGACGCTCCTGTCGATTCCCGTCCTCCTGTACAGCGAAATGCTGCAGGAGTGGCTCGGCTTCTCCGTCCCAGCATTCCCGGGGAGCGAGTGGATCAACCCTGTCTTCGCGGTCATCGTCTTCGCCTACGGTGGAATCCCGTTCCTCCAGATGGCGGTACCGGAGCTGAAAGATCGGTCGCCGGGGATGATGACGCTCATCTCGATGGCCATCTCGGTCGCGTTCGTCTACAGCCTCGCGAGCGTGGTCTTCCCGACGCAGTCTGCGTTTTTCTGGGAACTCGTCACACTGATTGACATCATGCTGCTGGGCCACTGGATCGAGATGCGGTCGGTCCGGCGCGCCTCGAGCGCTGTCGACGAGCTGGCGAAGCTGATGCCGGACACGGCGGAACGGCTCACCGAGGACGGCGAGACCGAAGAGGTCCCTGTTAGTGAGCTCTCCGAGGGAGACCTCGTGCTCGTCCGGCCGGGCGCGAGTGTCCCTGCTGACGGCGTCGTTGAGGAGGGGGATTCCGACGTCAACGAGTCGATGATCACCGGCGAGTCCAAGCCCGTCTCGAAGGAGCCTGACGACGAGGTCATCGGTGGGACGATCAACGGCGACGGCAGCCTCCGTGTCCGTGTCGGTGCGACGGGCGAGGAGACGACGCTCGCGGGCATTATGCGGCTTGTCGAGGAAGCCCAGCAGAGCAAGTCGAAGACCCAGGTGCTGGCCGACCGCGCGGCCGGCTGGCTGTTCTACGTGGCCCTTGGGGCGGCAGTCGTGACCGCAATCGCGTGGACGGTCGCGGTCTCATTCGACGCAACGGTCATCGAGCGCGTCGTCACAGTGCTCGTCATCGCCTGCCCACACGCTCTTGGACTTGCCATCCCCCTCGTCGTCGCGATCAACACCTCCCTGGCGGCGCGCAACGGGATGCTCGTGCGCGACCGCATCGCGATGGAGGACGCACGGAATCTGGATGCCATTATCTTCGACAAGACGGGGACTCTCACCAAAGGCGAGCACGGCGTCGTGGATATGGCGACCGTCGAGGGCGTCGACGAGGACGACGCGCTCGCACTGGCGGCAGCTGTCGAGAGCGACTCCGAACACATGATCGCGCGAGCCATCCGCGAGGCAGCTGACGAGCGTGATCTCAGTGCCCCTGATGCTTCCAGCTTCGAGGCAATCAAAGGACGAGGGGTCCGGGCGAACGTCGACGGCAACGAGGTGTACGTCGGCGGTCCGAATCTGCTCTCACAGCTCGATAGCGAGGTTCCGGGCCACCTCCAGCGGTTCGCTGACGATGCGGGAAAGAACGCACAGACGGTGGTGTATCTCGTCCGTGATGGGGAGTTGATCGCCGCGTTCGCGATGGCCGATGTGATCCGCGAGGAGAGTTTCCGCGTCGTCGACGCCCTCCACGATCTCGATATCGAGGTGGCGATGCTGACCGGCGATTCGCAGGACGTCGCCAACGCTGTCGCCGACGAACTGGGCATCGACACGGTGTTCGCGGAAGTCCTCCCCGAAGACAAGGACAAGAAAGTCCAGGAGCTCCAGGACCAGGGCAAGCTCGTGGGGATGGTCGGCGACGGTGTGAACGATGCGCCGGCGCTGACGCGGGCCGACGTCGGCATCGCAATCGGGAGCGGTACCGACGTCGCGGTCCAGTCGGCGGACGTCATCCTCGTGCAGAACAACCCGATGGACGTCGTTCGGCTGGTAAAACTGAGCAAGGCGAGTTACCGGAAGATGCAGGAGAACATCGTCTGGGCGGCGGGGTACAACGTCTTCGCGATTCCGCTTGCAGCAGGTGTGTTGGCACCGATTGGGATTCTGCTGTCCCCCGCTGTGGGTGCGCTCCTGATGTCGTTGAGTACAGTAATCGTCGCCATCAATGCTCAGCTGCTCCGCCGCGTGGACCTGTCCATCCCCGAGCTTCCAGGCGGGACACCAGCGACTGACGCACAACCTGCAGACTGAAACGCTCCCGATTGCTCCGGAGCTTCTTTCAATTGAGTTCGGTTGGTGGACAGCAAATAGCGACATTGCGTAATTTCGGTGGGTATCGCTATGCGGTCACCGGTTCCACAGTTCCCAGCAGAGGGATAGGTAGTTCGGTATAAACAGACGCTTTCGCCAATGGGCTACATAGCTGCTCCAGCATAGATTTATACCGCTAGGCGGATTTCTTTCCAGTATGAGCCTCGAAGAGACGGTTGACTACCTCGCCGAGGAACTCGACCTCGAGCGAAGTGAACACGTCCGTGAGGTCGGTCAGTCGGTCGCCGAGCTTCGAGACTGATCAGAACATTTCTCTGAAGTCCCGTTCGACGAGACCGTCCTCCAGATACGTGATGAACTCTTGTTTCGTTGGTCCTTGACGGTCGAGTAGATCGTCCCGCTCTGCTCGTTCGAGAACAGCCTGCGCGAAGTCTGTACAGTGGGATTCATGCTGCCCAGCGTACTTCGAGAGGGCCTCTCGCCAGTGCATATCCAGCTCGAACTCGGCTAATCGAATTTGGATCCCGTCTTTCCGTTCGACGTCCAGGTCTTCGAGTTGCTTGAAACGGAGGTTGTTCCGGCGGACCGGCACGATCGAACAGGAAATCCGCTTCACAAATCTTGAGTCGCCGCTTGATGCCCGCATTGAGCGGAGTGACGACACGGTTGTTCCGCAGCTTTGCGTACGAATGGTCCACCTTAACCAACACAATCGACGCATAGGGTGATCCTGTTGGTTAACTGCGCCATCCAGTCAGAGAGCCGCAGGAGACGCATTTCAAGCAAGGACTGGGCCGAGAGATTTTCCCGCCATACGACCAAGGACTACCATGCCCTTTACCGCGAGCTGGCGGACGCTCCTCGACGAGTGTGAGGAACTCGCCGCGGATGCGACACTCATCACGCCGTTGTCGGAGACGCGTTTCCGCCTCACCGACGTCCAAGAGCACCGCATCGTCATCGAGTTCATCGACGCAGGCGACTCCCAGCCGCTCCAACGCGAGCAGTTCGAAACGCTGGCCGAGCGCATTACTGACGCTGGCGGCACCTTCAACCTCCAGCGCCTACCCCCGGACGCAGACCCGTACGCGGCAGTACTCAGCTTGCATCCCCGCTACGAGATCGACGATCGAACTGGGACGCTCACCGAAACCGACGAGCCGACGACGTCCCAGCTCATCACTGGGACGGCCACCCAACCCGCTGCCGACCAGGACGACGCCGCAGACCGTACGGAACCCGACCTCGACGTCTACGCCGATATGCTTCTCTTGATCGACGCGCTCGAACGCCACGATCCAACCGCACTCGAGGACTGTGAGACGCCGGCGCTCATCAACATCTACACACTACTCTCGGACGTCCAGCGCAACGCCGGTGACCTCCGGCAGGACGTGCGTGAGGTACTCCTTGGACGGCTCCACCACGACCAGCCGGTGCATGGTCAGTACGGGTCAGTCCAGCGGACGAGTCGCCGCAATCGCTCGCTGAAGGACGACGACGAGGTTCTGGCCGTCCTCGAGGACGCCGGCATTCCCCGCGAGCGGATTCTGGCCGTCGATCGCGAGAAGGTCGACGACGCCCTCGACGTGACCGAACTCTCCGAATCGGCGGTCTACGAGATCGAGGAGAACGAGTACGTGCGCAAAGCCGACGTCGACGAGGAGCGCAAGGAAACCCGGCTGCAGGGACTGAAGGATCAGCTCGCGCTGAGCGATGATCCCGACGCCGAAGAGCTACGCCAGGAAGTAGACGATCTCGAACAGCGCATCGAGGAATTAACCGAGTTCAAACCCGGCACGGAAGTTGGGTCGCGATCATAGCGACGGCGGCCGAATGGAGCTTCAGATAGATCTTAACCAACGCTAACACCTCATCCCCCACGCTGTTGGTTAAGAACACTCCACCATTTCCAGTAAACACCCCCCTCGTGCCGAATGAAAAACAGGCTGTCTGCGGGCGAATTTGTTTTGCATTCCGATTAACCAACAACGGTGTTTCCGACCGGTGAATGTTGGTTAACAGCGGTCGCGTACCCCGTCGACGATTCGCACTATCGAACATCAGCTCGACGGATACCAGTAATGAAAGCCCTCGGCCGCTCGGCATCCCGCGACCACAGCTGCGCGCCTCGCTTCGCTCGGTGCTTGCAGGGTCGGGGGACGACCGAGACGGCCTCGCCCTTTCTGAGTCCGCCAGGACGCCGGTCGTGCCACCGAGCGTCGAGTCCGGTTGGTCAGGTGGTTCGTAACGGCACGCCCCGCTCGCCGCTGCCGCCCTCCGCGTCGCTCGCGACCGACCATTCCGGGCGTGCGGGCGCTCTCCGCACCGCGAGCGCCCGTTCCGGGCTAAAATGAATGTGCCCTCGACGCCAGCGCTTCACCCGTTCGGGTCCTGCGGACCTCGGCGAAGCCGACCGCGACGGACGTAGTTGCGTCGCGGCGAACGGGGAATGCGCTGGCCGCTCGCTCCGGGCGGGTCGGCGCGCGGTGCTGGATGATCGTCCGCCTCGGGCGCGCTCTCGCTCGCGCCCAAGGGCGCTCACGAAGGCGCGAGCGAGAGCGCGCAGACGAGTCTGTCGGTCGTAGTCGTTGAGAAATCCGCGATGTAGTAGCATCGCGGTGTCGGGCGCGTGAGCGCCTTCAGGTTCGGTGTAAGAACCAATGTCAAGTACGAGCTTTGTACGGTATGAATCTTCGGTCGAACAGGCAGCCGAGAACAACGAGGCGTCCGAGGAGTCGGTCGTTGAGCGTGCACCGAGCAGGCGGTCGGCATGTCCCGAGTGCGACGGACGGGTCGTCAGTGAAAATCAGGAATCGTACTGTATGAAATGCGGTCTTGTGGTCTCCGCGGAGCACGTTGATCGCCAGCCGATGCTTCGTGTGCATGGCCCCTCGGACGATAGCGGGCCTGCTGAGTGGAGTTGTGAGTCGATCAACCCACTCCGGGTCGACAAAGGCCTCCATACGACGTTCTTCCTCGGCAGCGATGGATACGGAAATTCGCTGTCGAGCGAGCAGATGGATAAGTTCGAGCGGTTGCGGCAGCGGCACAAGCGCTTCCAAATGGATGACAAGCGCGCGATTCGGCTCAACGAGGGCTATCGCGATATCGAGTCGATCACCGGCAATTTGGCACTCCCCGGGTTCGTCGCCGAAGATGCCGGACTGTTCCTGAAGCAGGCGGCCGACGCGCGGCTTCCCGGCGGCCGGATGTCCTGGGAAGCACTCGCCGGTGGAGCAGTGCTCCTCGCAGCGACCGAGGCGGGATTCCCCCGGTCGTGTGACGAGGTCGTGCAGTATACGAAGTCCTCGTATGAGCGAGTGAGCGCGGCAGCGCGGAAGTTGCGGTGCGAGCTCGGTCTGGATGTGCCCCCGGCGCGAGAGGGGGTCGTCGACGATGTGCTCATCGCGCTCGACGACAGTCTCGACGTGCAGACGTGTCTGGAGCTGCGGGAACTCAGTGACCACTTCCTGGCGATCGCCGACGAGAAACCGGTTGGGCCGGGGACGTCACGCCTGACGATGGGGGCGGCGGCCGTCTATGCGGCGGATCGGCTCACTGACGGGAAGGTCGTCACCCAAGCGCAGGTGGCTGAAGCAGCAAGCACTGTCGTCGACACCTCGAAAAGTCGAGTCAGCCGGTACTCGCAGGCGTTGCACGACGCCTACGTGGACAAGCACGGAAGCGACGATCCGGGCGCAGTCCTCGAACGCGGCCGCGTCCGACTGCGGTAACGAGCTCTCAAGGCCCTCTTTTTTTTATCGTGACCACCGCCCGGTAACGCCCCGCCTCCCCACCCACCGCTCCCGGCCTCCCTCCGGTCAGCCGGCAGCCACAACCGACACTATAGACAGGTGATCATACAAGTGAAACTAATCGCTCAATATAGGGCAATTCCGTTTCTCCGCCCATTTCTTCGTTGATCTATGGAACGGTCAGACCCACTCTCGACCTAGACGATACACGTCTCGACTCAACAGAGCGTCAGGGCAGCAGCGATCGTTCCTCGACGGTGATGGTGGCTTCAGGATAGAACTCAGTCCACTCCTCGGCGTTCCCCACCCGGTAGAAGAGTGGTACCTCCTCGAAATACCCCCGAAGTGTGTACGTACCGGAACTATAGAAACGATTGCCGTGAATCTCGTACTGGTTCGTGACTGACTGGCCAGCGTCAAGTGGGCGGACGATCGGTACGTTGTCGGTCTGGATACCGTTCGCCGTCACCTCGACCCGATCGGTCTCTCCATACTGGTCCGAGCGGAGCAGAATTTTCCCTCGACCACGCTCGCCCGACCGTGCCAGCGCAAGCAGACCCAGCGGCCAGACACCAGTATTCCGGATACTGATATCCTCGTCATCATCGTTTCGAAGCGTCACGTCGAGCCGAGCCGGACTGTCAACCGTCGCGGCAGCATCCACAAGGTCCAGGTCGAGCGCCAGCGGCCCCGCCGGGTCGGCGACGGAGACATCGGTGACAGTGTACTCGGTGTTCCCCATACAGCCCGCGAGCCCGGTCATCGACACGGTCGCCACCCCGAGGAAGTGACGGCGTTTCATTGCTCCACCTCCCCAGTACGGATCGAGTCCTCGGTGAGTTCGACGAAGATGTCCTCTACCGTTGCGTCGGCCTGGAGTCCGAGTCGGCCCCGGACGTCGGTCAGCGCTCCTTCGTCGACGAGGTGTCCCTGGTGGAGGATACCGATGCGATCACAGACCAGTTCGACCTGCCCAAGGACGTGACTGGAGAAAAACACCGTCGCCCCGCGCTCTGATTCGGCCTTGACGACGTCCCGAACCAACGCCACGCCGTGAGGATCGAGCCCGGTGAACGGTTCGTCGAGGATCAAGAGGTCCGGGTCGCCGACGAGGCTCATCGCAAGCGCGAGGCGCTGTTCCATCCCTTGGGAGAACTCGCCCGCTGGCTGGTCGACGGCGTCGGTGAGGCCAACCCGTTCGAGCAGTGTCGGTGGGTCGTCGTCAGTGCCCTTGGTGTCGATCACCAGTTGGAGGTGGCGTCGGGCAGAGAGGTCGTCGTAGATATCGAATCGATCGGGGAGGATGCCAACCCGCTGGTGGCAGGCGACGACCTCGTCCCAGGGGTCGTGCCCGAGGACCTGCGCCGTTCCCTCGGTCGGCTTGATGTAGTTCATCAGCAGGTTGATCGTCGTCGACTTGCCGGCACCGTTGGGGCCGAGAAAACCATACACTTCGCCTTGCTCGACGGTCAGATCGAGCGCATCGAGAGCGACGGTGCCGTCGTAGTGCTTCGTCAGACCGCTGGTTTCGATGGCTGGCGTCGTCACACCAGATCACCCCGTTCAAAGCGATAGCGGGCAAGTCCCAGCGGCACGACGAGCCACAGCAATAAGACGACGAGTCCCAATATTTCGTGTAGATAGACGGGGATCGGTTTTGTCTCGAATGCTGCCTCAACGACGTACGCGTTGACGGCTGTGGGGGTATGGAGCTTGGTGATCACGCCAGTGTAGCCCGCGCCCGAGTTCCCGACCTCGAGGATCCAGTTCGTGAGGACACGGTATGCTCTATCTGGTGAGATTCTGAGGAGTGCGAACAGCAAGCCGTCGGCCGGTGCATTGGTCGGCGTGGCTGCGAGTCCGGTTAGGTTGCTGTAGGTCATCCCTGCAACTGTCTTCCAGAGGACCGTCAACACGAGGTAGACGACGCCGAAGATCACACCGGTCGCACGGACTGTACTCGTTGTCACCGCCGAGACTGCTGTCGCGATCGAGACGAGAACAACGACGTACAGGAGCATCGCAAGGAAGACAGCCAGAAACAGGAGCGGCGAAAAGAGGCCGAACCGGGCGACTCCGATCAGACCCAGCACGAGTGCGGCCGCCGTAACGGGAATCGCGATCCCCGCACTTCGGCCGAGGATTTTGCCGACGAGGATGTCGGTTCGCGTGAGCGGCAATCCGAGGACGAACTTCAGACTCCCCGACGTCCGCTCGCCGACGATCGACCGGTAACTCAACAGGAGGACGCCCAGTGGGAGCAAAAATGTGCTCGCGACTTGGACGAACCCGACTGTCATATCTGGTCCGAGGTAGTCCCAGCCGACGTAGCTCGGTCGGTATCCCCAGAGGACGAGGAGGATCGCCAGCGCCCACGGACCTTTGGAGGTGAGGATCGTGCGGGCTTCCTTGCGTGCGAGCGGGAACCATCGCGGGCGGGCCATATGCGCCCCTCTGTAACACGAGCCAATAGTAGTGTCCGTTTAGTGCGCCCACCGCCCGGTACCGCCCCGACCGCCCCACCCACCTCCACGGTCCGGGCGTGCACTGCGTGCCGGGCTTTCGCCGCCGAGTTGTTCGACCACCTCCACATCGCGGCGAATGTGGACCGGAGTGGCTCACTCAGGTTCTCGGCGTGACTCGGCGACCGGATATGCATGGCCGTGGAATCCAACCGTCGTTGCCACTCGCACACGAGTGGTTTCGCCCGGTTCGACATTGGCGACGTGGAGTGTCTCGTTCGCTGGTGTGTACGCTCGATACAGCCCGTGAGCCTCTGGTTGCGGACCATGATCGTCGACCGTCACCGTGTATTCCTCGCCCGGCGCGAAGGGATGTTGCCAGCGTCTCCACCACTCTCTGCCGACCTCCAGCGCCATCGCAGTTGCGTTATTGCCCGCATGCACCAGCACTGCTACCCACCAGAGCCCTACCGCCCACAGATATAGACAAAGCAACCCACCGACAAATACCGGTGCTGTCGCCCGACGGTAGCCGCGCGGATTCAGCGTATGGACGTACGCCCAGAGTACCGACCCACCGATCAACAGCGGGAGCCGATACCCGTCCAGTGTCAGCGCCAGCAGCAATGGACCACCCCGAAAGGTGAGTTCCTCGACCACCGGCGCGACTACAGCTGACCGGACCCCAAACCGTGCCTTCCGACGCCACCACTCTCGCTCCCAGTCGAGCTGCTCCTTGAGATCCGTGACCGAGTACGTTTCCGTACCTTCCGTATCCTCCGTGTCGTCAGTGCGTTCGCGATCGGGAAACTCGAACCAGCCGAGCGGATCGGTCCCTGTCACCCTGACGAGCCAGAATTTGCTTCGACGGATGATGCGGCCGAGGCCGATGCTCGCGACAGTGAGTACAACCCATGCCGCAACGATCGGTACCGGGTATACCACCCGCGTTCCCGTAATGGTCGGAACCGAGATGCCCGGTCCGAATGCCATGTGCCAACAGCGAAAGCATGGCTGAAAAGCCCACCGAGGAAATCCCGTCTGTCCCCACGACGTCTACTGCCCGGTAACGGGCCACCTCCCCACCCTCCGCTCCCGGTCTCCCTCCGGTCGACCGGCAGCCACAACCGACAGCACTGCAACGTCGAGTATTCACCCCTGGTTTCCGTCGTCCATTTCGTTTCCCTGTGAAAGTGAGATGTGCGTAGACGGCCGTCTCAAGCGGCTTATTGACGGTTTACATTCCGAATATGGGGTGTTCTTCGACAATCGGTGTATCTCGAGACTGGGCGTGGTTCGTTGGGGTTTCGCATTGACATCACCAGAAGCGTAACGCGGGATGAGGCGAAGATGCACGATTCAGAAACTGATTAACCAACAGGACAGGCGATGTAGTTCTCTGTTGGTTAACTGTAGTGATAGCGCGATTTCTTTATTCAGTTTGGCGTCTGAAATCGGAACACCGAATCGCTACGTGGATGTGTGAGCTCAACAGTACGAACAGATAGGTATACAACCTCAGAACTTGATCTACCGGTATGGCATTTTGTGATTATTGTGACGACAAGGTCCCACCCGGCGAAGGATTAGATTCTCCCCGTAACAGCGCCCACATATTCTGCAATAGAACGTGCATGAGAAGATATCAGGAACAGGAAAACGAAGGTGAGTGAAGAGGAAAACCGCCGAACCAATCTTATCAGATGAGTCGTTTATACCCTGAATCTATCACTCTATCCGTTATCGAATCCACGGTATGGGACTGTTCTCTGACACCCCCTTCTGGAGGACAGTTATTGCGATCCTTGCCCGATGATCCCTCCACCGCCCCTCCCTCCGCTCCCGGCCTCCCTCCGGTCGGCCGGCAGCCACAACCTCATTGACAACCCCTGAAGGAACGTCGTCCTTCAGCTGGGATCAACCGACCGAGGCCCAGATCATGGCAGGTTTCTGTTCCCCCAGTAGCGTGGAGGCACCGTAGCCAATGGCAACAGACCCCTCGTTCAGACTCGAACTCGACACCGCAACCGCCCTTCGCGACTGGCTCCTCGATGCAAGCCATCGCGATACCACCGATACAGTCGTTGCTGAATCGCTCGCAGAACTCGCTGCTGGCATCAACGGGCAGCTCCACAGTCAGTCCGAGTACCTCGAAATCGGCGTGTCGACGACGAAATTCCCCCCGACGAACTCGTCTTCGAGCCCCGATGACCAGAGCGAGATGAGTGAAACCGCTGATCCGTCCGGCCAGGATACCGACGCAGCTGACTGTCCGGCTGAACGTGGCTCAGTCGATACGGAGCACACGGATCCGTCTCAGGTCTATGATGCCCTACCCAGCGATGCGTGGCACTCCCCGACTGGAGAGGATAGTACTTGCTCGGAGGGTTCGTCGACGTCGACGACCGGTTACGAACAGACACCGACTGCTGGACGGAGCCGCAACCGCCCCGATACCGACGAGGACTCCGGCGCGTTCCAGTTCGTTACATCGTACGAATGCGGGGTGTGTGGGGCCGTTCAGGAGATGGAAACCTCACTGCAGGTCTGTGCATTCATCGACAACTGCGCGGCCTGCGGCGCGGTCGACGTCCGGTTCAGTGCAGTCGGAATCCCGGAACCAATGTAGGGACGTTATCTTCTCGCTGCCGTCACTCTTTCGTCGCGCGTTCAAGCGCTCGCTCGAGCTGCGCTCGAATCGCTGTAAAGCGGGCGATCAGGCCGCGCATCCAACCGTCGGGGACGATGACGATCGCCTCGCCATCGTCGAGGCGTTCGAGGTCGCTTTCGGCGATCGGATGCGTTTCATCCTGGAGTTCCTGGCGGCCGACGGAGCGTCCGTCACGGTCATGTACGGGGACGGACCGGCGCTGTTCCTCACGGCCGATCTGTGACCGGGCGTACTCGACGCTCGCTGCATCGCCGACCCGCATGATTACTGATTGGACGAGGCCGCTCAGTAGCGCATTCGCGCGGTCTTTCCCGTAGGCGTCGTGGAGCTGTGCGACCGACTGGACGCCGAGCAGGAGTTGGGTGTTCCGGCCCCGTCCCGCGTTGATCAGGTCACCGATCTTCCGGAGACTAGGAAGGCGCGCGAACTCGTCCAGGACGAAATACGTATCTTGGTCGTCAGCAAGCGCAAAGCGTGCTGCCCAGTCGATGAAGAATCGAAATGCGGGTTGGACCGCGTCACCCTCTGTGATCGGGAAGTCCAAGAGCAACGTCCGCCCCTGTGGGTCCTGCATGTACTCGCGGATCGAGAACTCGCCCGCTTCAGCGAAGTCGCCGCGGAAGAGGTCAGCGATGATCTGCTGAAAGTTCGCGTAGACGCCTGCAGCCTGTCGTTCTGAATCCGGATCGATTGCCGAGGCCGCCGCAGTGAGATCCGAATGTTCGGTAAGCTGCTCGTGCATCTCTTGTTTATCGGTCGACTGGACAAACGCCACAAGATCCGCGTTCGTCGGCGTTGTGTCGTCCGCTTGGGCTTCCCGGTGGAGATACGTCACGACCGCAACGAACAGCTGGCGTGCGGCTGGACTGAAGAACTCAGATCCCTCCGTTTTAGGAAACAGTGCTCGGCCGATTTCGTCGATATCGCCCTCGCGTTCGATTTCGGCGAAGAGATTCCAGTGTGCGGTTGCGCCCGTCGACGAGAGGTAAATCAGGTCCTCGTGGTTGTGGTCGCGCTCGAGGATGTCCTGATATTCGCCTTTGTAGTCGAAGACGACAAACGGATCGTCAGCCCCAGCCTGCATCTGATGGGAGAGATGTTTGATCGTCTCCGTCTTCCCCGCGCCCGTCTCCCCGAGGACGAGAATTGAACGGTCCTTCTGCAGTGGGAAAAACCGTGAGAGGCTCATGTGATCGCTCACAGCAGAGAGTCCCCGAAACGGCAGGACGTAGTTCCCGTCGCTGATGATTCTATAGAGTTCGCGTTCCGTGTCCCAGGTACGCAGTCGCTGGCCAGTATAGGCTGTAGCGCCGAGGATGCCGATGAAGCCGCCGACGCGGAGTAGCGTGAACTGCTCGACGAGCGGGAGGGCCATGCCGGTCAGATATCCCGCCTGATGGAGGATGAGCTCGGCCAGTTGTGCGAGCAGGAGGACGTGGAACGCCCAGAACAGTTTGAGGTGTGCTGGAAAGAGCAGGACAGTTCCGACTGCCCCGACCAGGTAGAACAGCGGGACGAGCCAGAGTGCGCGACTGCGATGTAACCCTTCGAATTTGAGGGCAGTGAAATTCGCCCGCTCGAGGATGGCATACACCCAGGGAAACAGCAGCGCGGCCGCCATCACCGCCACGATCTTGAAGAAGATCTCTACCTCGTCCTCTTGCCGGTAGTCCTCAGTTTGAGACTCGGAATCGGTACGTTTGCTCACGAGTTCACTCTCCAATTGTGCCGTTGACTAACTGAATGTGGAAGTGTCTTCTCCATCGGTCTGTGATGAGGGTATCAGTGGACTGGTCGCATCCCTGTTCGATGTGCAGTACACGGGTGCTGGCGTCGAACCGAATGCCGATGCGCCCGGGACGTCCGGCGGTATCTTCGATCCAATCGAGGAGCTCTAACTTCATTCACCGCCAGCCGCCGTGCGCTTGGTGGTAGGTTTCGGCGTAGTGTCGCCAGTCCTCGCGCAGACGTTCCTCAGCATTCTCAGCATCAAAATCCGACGGGAGAGAGGTATCTTTCCCGCCTTCTTCGCTATAGAATCGGTCGATGTGTGGGCCGCCGTGCTTTCGATCGTCGATCCGGACGATGTGCTCATGTGAGGCGTCGGGTGCGTCCTCAGACGGCATCCAGTAGAACAACCAGACAGCGAAATCGGTCGTCACGGGGGCGGTCGCGGTGTCGACGGCGTCAGAGAGATCGACCGCAAGGCGAATCATCCGCCCTTTGTGTGTGCCGAGAGGGTAGGCGTAGTCATACGATTCAGACATACTCGCTCATACCGATTTTCGAAGCCTAGCATAAAACGCTACCCAAGATACCACCCTCACTGGTGGATCAATCGGCCGTCCCCGCGAAATTCAGCAGAGGTTTTATGACTATTGACTTCTAATGCAACAGTAGAGAGGTTGATATATGTGTCTGAAATAAGCCATGCGGGAGACGAGACGGCTGACCGCGTTGCAGACAGGGCCGAGTTCAGCCGCACGCTCGCCCAGAGCGACTACGATAACGTGACTGTGCTCGCCCTCAGCGAGGCAGCGGACGTCCTCACAGACCGGCGACGGGAACTCATCGACGCGCTTCGCGTGGGCGAATACGAGTCTATCCGCGACCTCGCCCGAGAGGTCGGCCGTGACAAAGGTGCCGTCTCGCGGGACCTCGCCGTCCTCGCCGAGCACGGCGTCACGACGCTCGAGGAGAACGGCCGTGCAAAGCGCCCGGTCCTCCGGACCGGCACGATCGTCGTCGAGCCGGTCGCCGTCACCCACGGCTGACGACGCTATCGCTGCGCACCACTAGCGCGTGCTGTTCTCAGCTGGCTCGCCAGCTACCGACGCGGCTGTTTTTCACTCGAAACGCGGTGTGTTACCAGTAGTTGCCAATACGGTTTCTTTATTCAGTGGATAAGGTGAAACGCCCGGTAAGTACAGAGGAATTACTTATCACTACTACATCCTGCAAATGCTGGGCGACAATCTTTTTAATACAGGCGAGAAAATTGATAAGTTGAGATGATTGGATTCGGTACAGGGATGCCTGTTGCTCACGTGATTGCTATCCTCGTTGGATACATTATTTCCGGGATGGCATTCTACATTTACAAACAGAGAAATGACCGCTCGATGATATTCCTTGGATTCGGACTTGCATCCCATTCTACTACATTTCTGCTACCATTAGTTTCAACTTATTGGATGGAAATCCCCGATTTATTACCTATCAACTATATTCTGCTATTTATTGGCTATGCACTCATAGGATATTTCCTAATACAGAAACAAAACGCGTAGTCTATTCTCAGAAGAGTTAGTAAATATAAGAATGCCCATTTAGCGGTCGGTTGTCCCTCAGCGTGAACATGGATAGGGGAGATACCGATTGTTTGGCCCTACTGATGCAACCGCATCAACACTTATCCTCGAACGACTCATAGATATCGTATATGGCCCTCAGTGTTTGGGAGGTGTTCCTCGCCTTATTCAGAGGAAGTGAGGAATCCAAAGAGAAATCCGGTGAAGAATCCGGTGAAGAGGAAGATGAGGGTCGCTTTGTTCCATCCCCGCTGGACTTGTCCGTCCGAATCGGTCACGGTGGGTCGGACAGCCAGCGGGTCCGGGAACTCGCCAAAATAAACAAACAAGCAGAAGAAATCGAGGAACAACGACGCGATAACTAAGCAGCTCCACTTACCGATTCAGCCGCCTCAGTTCCAGCACTGCTCTGAATAAAGAAACCGCACTAGCAACAACTGTTACAGGTCGATACCGGGTGTCGGCCGTATCAACCAACACTGGAACCAGTGGTGTGTTCGGCGGCAGAAGGGCAGAGAATCCGGAAAGGGATGCAAACGGATTAACCAACAGAAACGCGGTATGACGCGTCAGTGTTGGTTAATCGCTGACCGCGTGGACATCGTCGAGACGTCAGTCGAGAGCGTGCCTATTGCTGTCGGTCGCTCATCGAGCCCCGCTATTGCGCCGTACCGACCCAGCTGGGGCAGCGCGAGTTACTCAGGAACCTCGGTGTGTGCGTGTCGTCAGGCGCGGCCGCCCGCGGTCGCCGTGCTCGCTCGCGCGAATGGGTCGCGCGCCAGCGGGTATGCCCGTCGGTTCCTGCGCTCCAGTTGGTGCTCGGAACTGTCCTCACTCCGCTCCCGTTGGTCGCTCCGTTCGGCGACCGGGCATACTCCGCTGGACGGTCGCGTGGCTGCGGGCGTTGCGCCTTCCTCTGTGACCCGCTCGCGCCAGGGCACCCGAGGCGCGAGCGGTAGCCCGCAGTGTCGAGGTTCAGGTCGTCGGGAAGAGGATGAATGAAGACGCGGCGTTCGCCGCGCCTCGCACCTTGTGAGTGCAATGTCGAGTAACAACGAGAGCGGTAAGAGCGTACTGGTACAGACCGAACTCAGCGAGTTCCGAACGACGATCCCACCGGTCGTCACCGATGGCGGCCATCGCATTGAGGATGCGCGGACGCAGCGGGCGTTGACCGAGGAGATGGACGTGTGGCTCTCGCAGGAAGGCGGCATCTATGGTGTCCAGAAGGGTGCAAGCGGCAGCATCTATGAGGTCGACGTCGTTTCAGAGACGTGCTCGTGCCCGGACTGGCAGACAGGCGAGCCAGACGGTGGGTGCAAACACCTCCGGCGGGTCGACATGGAGATTCGAGCCGGTCGAGTCCCGCGCCCAGATGGCCGACTCACCGAGAGTGCGGCGGTGATCGAACTGCCAGCTGAGGAGGTACGACGGTGATGTTGGTCTGTGAGTGTGGGAGTCGGCGGCTAGAGTTGGAGCGTGCAAGCCAGAACGAAGCGGCGAACGGCTTCTTCGAGTTCTATCGCTGTGCGGTCTGTGGTCGAACGGGAAGCTACGAGGTCGACGATGTCGCCGGGATCGACTGGACGAACGGCTGTGTGACGACTGAGGAGCAGATGCCGTAGCTGCGAATACCCGGCACTCGTTTTTCGTATCCCGAACCACCCCTCCACCTCCAGGTTCCGAGCGCTCACAGTCGTCGTGAGCGCTGGGCTTTCCCGATGGTTGTTTCGCGATTAGCTCCGGACACGACACCCACCGTTATCGATTTGTAACGAGGTCCTGTTCAGCCCCAGCTCCTCAACAGGAACCTCGTGTGTCTGTCCGGTCGAGCAACTGGTGGCCCGAGAATGCGAATCCGTGGATCGTCGACGAGTAGCGATGCATCGGCCCGTCGATGACTGATTCGAGAAGTGGCTGTCTTGTTGTACGATCTGAAGGACTTGGTAGACGCTTCCGAGAAGAGTGGGGGGTTGACCGAGCTATGTGCGATGGAAATTCGGTGTGGCTCACCGCGTGGCAGGTTAAAACCCTGCTGGCACTTTTAGAGAAAGCGCCAGACAGCGCCGGAATATCTGTGCGCTGGTATGGAGATACTGTGCGGTGGTTTGGGGATTGATATATTAGTGCCTCATGGAGGATCAGTGATTACACTCTCGTGACATTCAAAACCGAAATTTAAGCAAGAACTTTCGCCCCTCTCCAGCATAAATGTACTATGGGTTCGATTCGAGATCTGGTCGAACGATTAGAACCAGGTGACAAAGTCCGGTGGTACGCGGAAACAGATAGTATTCAACGCGCCCCTTGTAGAGCGAAGAGAATTGATCTTAATCCAAGAACCGCTATCGTAGAGTTGGAGGGTTCTCGAGGTGGGGAATATAGAATCACGGTTCCTGACCAAGACAAACCTACCATCGCTTACATCCAACCAGGAGGCGATGAAGACGACTATGGGGAGCTGAAGTGGCTATCCGTAGTTGCTGGCGGTGATTTTCGCCACAATACCCTGTATAGCGACGATTCCTGAAGAGAAACTACTCTGTGTAGATCCCCTTATCGATCCATCGATACACAGACAAATGGGTTTGTAAACTGTCCTCTTACATCCGACTAACTGGAAAAACGAGACCTATGTACGACGAGCAAAAAGTAAAGTACCGAGAATGACGCAGTGTCCAGTCTGTGAGAGTGAGAAGGACTATCAACGGATCGGCCAACATTGGTCGAACTCGACGTCGTGCGATTTCCCGTATCCAAGCGAGAGCGAGCGAGCGGTTTTCACTGGGCTCTGGTTAGCGGGCGCGACCGTCTCGGAGACTGGCAACAATCCGCTGCTAGTGAAGACAACAAAATACAAGCAGGCGTTAGAGTGGATCGCTGAGGAGATCGGCATCTGGCACAGTACGATCAAGGAAGGGGCAGGCCGCGAGACGCTTACTGAAGTCGCTGGTGACCAGACGGAACACAAACACGAGAAATGGCGATGGACATCCGTCTCCTGTCCGTGGTTACAGCACTTAGTTGATGCGTCTCTTACCAACGAATTCGTCGATTTCTCTCCACGAGCGGCTCGTATTTTTACCTCGTTTCGGGGTACGCTCAATAATAGCGGCTCTCTTGCACTGTGGTACCCGGACGGTTCTGCATTCGCGGATCTCCTCGCAGACCACGGTTTTAGCGTAACTACCAATGCATACGAGGGACGATCAGATCTGCTTTGGTTCAACCGACAAACATCAGTGGAGTATCTCGACTGGATTGACGGCCCGATACCACCGCTGGCGATGAAGTTCGAGAGTGGGTGAGGACAGAGATCAGCAGCTGTCGTTTGTGGGTAGAACGAACAGTGTGAGTGGTAGTCTATATTCCCTCACAGGGTATCACATAACAGTTCTCATACTGTGCTACAGTATCCGACGAACGGTCAGTACAGGTGAAGCACCTATCGTTGAGTACAGTTACCCGGAACAGCCGACGTATCACCGTCGAATGAATACGAGCCCAAGCAGAACCAATCCGATAGGGAGCATCACAGGCCCGAGCCCCATCGTACATTCCGACCCAGTCGTACAGTAACTGATGATGACGCCAGCGAAGCGTGTGACTTCAACACCGAATAGCGAGAAGCCCTCACTCCCACAGTGGTCTGAACACGACTTAAAAAAGAGAGCCGGGCTCAAGAGGACAAGGAGTCCGCCTGTTAGGGCTAAGACGAGGTTTTTCATCGGTACACAGTACAATGGCATACCATCCCATTAATGGTAATGTCGTACCGGTCAATTCGCAGTCGTACTAAACAGCTGATTCTGAGCAAACGTGCCGAAATTTACTGCTTTGTGACCCGTTCTTTGACATCCTGCTACATCTCGTTGATCTGAGTCAGTTTACAACCGTTTCTCGGTTCTGGCAGTCTCCATTGACGCATTCGGAGTCCGTGACGACGTCGCCACAGTAAGGACACCGTTCGTCGATTGAATCAACTTCTCGTCCCTCGGTCGTGGAGCCAGTATCGGTGATGTACTCAGCAACATCTTCATACAGGTCGATCTGCGCATCAACCCACCCGTCGTTTCGCACGATAATCCCCCATCCCGGTGCGAAATCCCCGAACTCGCCTTTGGCCATCGCGTGCTTCTCAACATCCTCAGTCGATGTTCCAGAAACCTCGCCATCGGCGTTATATTCAGGGATGTCCTGCTCTTCCCAGTACGTGCCAACCCTGCTCCGTGCGAACGCGATACTCGAGGAGTCATTGAGCCGGAGAATGATCGTCGAGAGCAGTCCAGAAAGGAGTGCATCGCCCCCGTCGCGACCATACCGATCATACAGCTGTGCAACTGACTGCAACGTGATGAGTGCCCGCGTGTCTTGCCCGGCCCCGACGTTCACGAGATCCCCGATGCGCCGTAGTGGTGGCAAGCGAGCAAACTCATCGAGAACAAAGTACGCGCTCTGATCGCCATCGTCGAGCGCAAACCGAATTGACCAGTCGATAGTAAACCGAATGAGTGGCTTCGTGGATTCGCCGAGCCGTTGCGGATAGTCGATGATCAAGACCTTGCCCTGTGGGTCGTCCATGTACTGGCGAATCGACCAGCTCCCTGCCTCGCAGAGATCGCCCTGGAACATATTTCGAACCTCCTTGCGGAACGACGCCATGACGCCCTGCGACTGTTCGGACGCGTCAGGGTCGATGTAGTCAGTGATCCCCTGGAGATCAGGATGCTCCGAGAGCGTTTCAGCGAGTTCTTCGACCGTCGTTGATTCGATCCACGTTACGAGGTCCTCATTCGTGGGTGTGGTTCCATCAGGCGCGTCTCGCCGCATGACTTTGAGAACCGCAGCGAACAATTGACGTGAGGCATCGGCGAAGAAATCGGAGCCATCAGATGGAGCCGGGAATAGTTCTCTAGCGAGCTCTTCGCATTCCTGTTCAGATTCGACTTCCTCGAAGATATTCCACTGGACATCGGCTTTCCGACCTGAAAGGACAATGCGCTCATCTTCGTCGAGGTGATCCTGGAAATCCGTTTTGTGGTCGTAGATGATGAACGGCGTTTGCTCATCGGTTTTGTCGCGTATCTGGTCCACGAGCAGTTTCGCCGCGTTGGTCTTCCCCGACCGAGTCGCCCCCAGAATCCCGATTGATCCCGTCACGTCGATGGGAATCATCCGCCGCAGTAGACGACCGCTCAAGTGGTCTGTCTCGTTGATGTGATTGACTGGAAGCCCAACCTCAGAGTCGTCGAGCCGCTCCGACGAGAGCGTTAGCTGCGGTGGGCGATCTCCCCAGTACCGATAGAGAATGAACGGGCTTGCAAGAAATGCCAGCCCCCAGATTGAGAGAGGGATGACTGGGAATTCTGGAGTCGGGAGGTAGAAAAGCCAGACGAGGAGCAACAGAATCCACCCAACAACGAACCACGCCGGACGAACGTAGTACTGGAACCGCTTCGTCAGACTCATCGACTATGTCCCTGTCCACGGTCCTGCTCCTGCTCCTGGCTAATCTGCTCCTGTTCCTGCTCTTGGCCCACTGACTCGTCAAGGGCCTGGTCGAGGGCGTGCTCAACGCCCTGCTCCTGCTCAATTGAATGCTCGTGCGCTCGGTCACGAATTTGGTCGAGATCCTCCCTGTCGATCCAGAGCGGGTCGCCAGGCTGGTCAGCGCGCCCAGTCGCGACCACGTGCGCGTGAGGACGGTCACCACCATCGCGATGGACGGCATAGCCCCAGTCAACACCCTCGCGACTACCGATGGTCTCACGGATGGTTTGCCGTGTCGCGCGCCCGATTTCCTTGTTATCGAGCTGTTCCGCATTCTCGGGCGAGATGATGAGATGGCGACTCATCCCATTCTCCTCGGAACGGTCGAGCAGATGCTGCTGCTCGCTCTCATCCATTTCCTGGCCCGTTCGGTCGCGCAGGTTCTCTTCCTCGTGCTCGATGTAGCGCATCAGCGCCCCCGTGTCTCGGCGCTTAAAATCAGAGTCGATGACCGTTGTCATTGGTTGCCCTCACGTAGTGCTTCGAAATCGAGTCCACTGCCGTCCTGATCAGAGTCATCTTCAGCAGTTGCGCTCTGGTCGTCATCCCCGCCGCTAGCGAGATCGTCAACGTCGTCCTCACGGAGTCGTCGCGCACCGGTTTGCAAGGCCTCTCGAATAGCCGCCTCGCCGTGTTGTTGCTTCACAAGTTCGAACGCAGCCACAGCATAGACGCCAGTCTTTGCATTCAAATCCTGTATCTCCCGGGCAGTGTCCTCCATGTCTGTGAGACCGTCATCGAGGAGGTCTTGCAGCCGTTCAGATGCGCGCGTTTCAGCAGAGACCGCACCCTCGCGTTCGCGACGAAGCCCCTCACGAACGAGTTCGAAAACGACGGTTGAACGAGTCGTGTCCTGGTCGTCGGCCAACTCGTCCAATTCGCGTAAGGTCTGTTCGTCGCTGTAGAAGGTAATTTCCTGATCACGCGCCATGGGAATCTCCCCCGTTTTCACAGGCATCTGTTTTGTGGGACACCGACGGGATACTGTCTTTCCAGTCTCGTTCAGTGCGTCAACTGCCCCGCGCACGGTGGCGCAGGGCTTGTCAGTGAACTCGGCCTCTCCCGACAGTTAGTCGGACGGGACGAATCCCCGATTCGGCGTCACTGTTCCTGACTTCAGGGCGAGTTGACTGTCGCCCGTCCGCCGCGACGACTGTAGGCCGCGACGGACGTACCGCCATCCAACATTTTTCGCTCCAACATAGTCCGCATTCGCTGTCGCACCACACTTCTCGCACTCGAACTCCGCCTGCCTGACGCGATTGCCTTCGCTAGTGTGTCCACACTCGGGACACCGCCGACTCGTGTTCTCCGGATCAACGTACTCAACACTGATGCCTTCCGCGTCAGCCTTGTACTCCACGAGGTCAACGAGCTGGCGGTGCGCCCACTGGTGGAACTCTTTCACCGGCGGCGCACGTTCCCTGATGTGTCTCAGGTTCTCAACCGCGATGTACTCGCAGTTATGCTCCAGTGCTTCCTCGATGATGTCGTTGGCCACGCGGTGGAGGACGTCTCGAACGTATCGGGATTCCCTACCGCTCATCTGCTGAATCGTCCGATGTGCGGATTGTGTACCAGTCTGTTGGAGGTTGCCACGTATCCGCTCGAATTCCCGATGGCGGTGTCGAAGTTCCCTGCCGGACGCGAAGTACGCCGTACTGGTGGTGGCGATGTTGACGATACCGAGGTCAACGCCGAGAACTGTCCTGTCCTCGTCGTCGCCCTGTTGTTCGACCTGTTTCTCGGGCTTCGGTTTGCGAAAGCCGAGATGCAGGTAGTAGTCGCCATCACGCCGAGAAAGCGTGGATTCGGTGACCTCCCAGTCCTCATCGTTGAGGTACTGGTGTTGGTAGCCATCTTCGTCGTCAGGCAACGCAAGATCACACCGAATACGGTCGTCAACCGTTGCGAGTGAGACTGTTCCGTCGTCGAATATCGTCATCGTCCGGGTGTCGTATTTCACTGTCTCGGCGGTGAACTCCGGACGTGATGTCTTGTACTCCTCGTCCAGTTCTTTGATTTCTTCGACGCCGGAGAGTGCGGCTGCGGCTTGGTGGGTGGCGAGGATTGCGTGCTGACTCCCGAGACGCGTTTCCTCTCGCACATCGCCGTAGGCGAGGTCTTGGAGGTACGTCTTCCGCGTTTCACCGTGTTCCCATCCGATCTGGCTGCTGGTGTTGCAGGCAGTTTGCCACTCGTTGATAGTGGCATCAAGCAGTTGCTTCTGCTCGTGGGTGAGGATGGGGCGAGTGATTGCGGTGCGTCTCAGGTAGTCGTCTGCCACGAGTTTCAATAGAGAGTAAAGGTACTTAATAGTTGGTAGGTTTGTGGCAGCGGGCGTCGGCTTCCACCCCGCCCACGGTGGGGCGGGGAATCCGCCTTGCTACCTAGTTTGAGAGGGTGTCATAGAACGGCTCTCACACAACCTATGTGAGTACCCTGATTCGATAAGTACAGGTGAACTACTTACCGCTGGTTCTATCGACCCGGCTCAGAATATGTCGATAACAGCACCAAGGGCAAAACCGATCCCCAATGCGAGCGTTGAGTAAAGGGCTTGTTTACTGGTAGCACGAAAAATACCGGAAAGCATTATTCCGATTGAGCAACCGAAGAGAAGGCCGTGAACTGCTGTCT
This sequence comes from Halobacterium noricense, assembly GCF_021233435.1. NCBI lineage: Archaea > Methanobacteriati > Methanobacteriota > Halobacteria > Halobacteriales > Halobacteriaceae > Halobacterium > Halobacterium noricense. The sequence continues at coordinate 35,471 of NZ_CP089469.1, forward strand.
CATCACTTCCGACCGGCCCTGATGGTGCCATGACTTCAACGAGAATTATGCCCATGAAGCCGAGTAGAAAGAGGGCTCCATCTCGTCGTATGTTCCGTTCCTGCCGCTCAATCATACGTCACTGTTGGGAGAATACTTGAATAGTCTTTGTCACTCGTATTGTTAAGTTCGCAGACCTACTTATCGGCCAATTCACCGTAGAAGTGGATGTAATCAACACTATGAGAAGACTTCTATGACACCCTTACAGAGGCTTAACAGCCACCACAAGCGAGGCGACCGAAGGATGGGACCCTCACACGGGTCCCGACTGACGGAGCCGAGCGCACGCCCCCGAGCGGAGCGACGGGGGCATTCGTGATGCGGTAGCGGTTCAATGCGCACTCGTAGATCTCATCGTCTTTCCAGCCATGATCGGCCCGAGACAGCTATCTTAACCAACACTCGGCGGCAAATGAGAACTCGTGTTGGTTAATACGTCTCAGAAAATCTGAGGACGCTATTCAGCAACTGACACCCGCCGTTAGCCGTTACAACCTGCAAACGGTGGATAGACGGATTTGTGCAGTAGATGGGTATTTCGAGTGTACAGTGCCAGGACTGGCAATTTAGATTCAGCATACACAACGACTTTTACCCTCGGGTGAAATGTCCGACTCATGACCCGGCCGCAGAAGGATAGCACTCCAGACCAAGCGGAAATCACTGACGACAGTGCAATACCCGATGTAGACGGCGAATCTGGTGCTGACAGTGAGACTGCTACGGAATCAGATTATGGATCTGCCGAGACTGACCCTGATTCGGACACAGAAGAGGGGAGCAGTACTAGCGGATTGAATGAGACGATTCGGGATCGCGTCGAGAGCCAACTGAACGAGAAGGATTCGACGACGTCAGTGTTTGCCAATAAGGACCTCGTTCACCCGGATACGATCATTGACGCCAATCGCATCGTTGGTCGCGACGAGCAGCTAGATCGGATCATCGAACTACTCCTCCCCGCAGTGAAGGGAGGGCGGCAAGACAATATTCTCCAATTCGGCCCCTCTGGAACGGGCAAATCCCTCATCATCAACGCGACTGCCGAGGAGGTCGCGACGCTCTGTGAGAATCGCGGTGTCGACTTCGGCGTCATTCGCATCAACTGCCAGCGGATCAGCTCCGAGGATAAAGCCGTCTACGCGATGCTGCAGGACGTGTCTGAGAAGACCGGTGCTGAGGTCGGCATCAAAAAACAGGGAACGGCAACCTCAGACAAGTACGACCGCCTCTACGAGATCGTCAATGAACGCTTCGAGGCGATCCTATTCATCCTGGACGAGATCGACTATCTCACCGGGAATAGCAACGACGACGAGCCGGATTACTCTCGACTGCTCTATCAACTCTCACGCGCTACCGCCGAGGGCGACATCGAAGGCCGGTCAGCAGTCGCTGCACTCACCAACGACACCCAGTTGATACAGAAATTGGATGGGCGGACAGCCAGTTCGTTCAATCCAGATAACGTCGTGTTCCCCGACTACGACGCCACCCAGATTCGAGCCATCCTCGAGCATCGAGAAGATGCGTTCCGTGATGGCGTACTCTCCGGCGATGTGATACCGCTTGCCGCCGCGTTCGCTGCTCAAGACGAGGGTGACGCTCGGAAGGCAATCGACTTGCTCAGAAAGGCAGGTGAGATGGCCGACCGCGAAGGAAGCGGGACCGTCGAGGAGCGCCATGTTCGAACTGCACAGGGGAAACTCGACGTCGACCAAGCACAGAAGACGATCAACGGGCTCTCCGCGCAGAAAAAATACACTCTGTACGCCTTGACGTCGGTCGCTGTTCACGCGACTCGTTCACTCGATTCGATCCCCGGTCCAGTCGCCTATGAGGTCTACAGCTACGTGACCGAGAGCATCGATGCGGTCACGAAATCGGACGATTCCTTCCGACGGTATGCAAAGGAATTAGCGTCGTACAACATCATCTCGAAGGATCGGAGCGGCCGCGGGCGCGGACGTGGTGTTCACAACGAGTACGCCTTCGCTATCGATCCCGAGACTGTCGAAGAGACGATTGAGCGGGACAGCCGGATAACTGAGATCGAACAGGATTCCCTCCAGCTTGTCGTGGAATCCCAGCTCGACGAATTCAATAGCACGTGACATCCTCTCCGCCGTAAACGGCGGGGCTTCCCACGACAGTGGGATTCCGGCTGTGCCGTAGGTTTCAGTCCGAGTAGGCCGCGAGCGTCATCTGCGAGTATTTCTCGCTCGTCTCCCGGTAGACTGTGGCGCTGTCACAGGCGCTCCCGTTCCGAGGCGAGTCATCGCGTTCCGGTTCCCAAGGAACGCTCTCTCCCCACGGATCTACGCGACTGGCGATATTCGCCGCCGCGTTGATGTCTGCTTGGAACTCAGTTACGTGACAGTCGTCGTTCGTACACTCGAACTCCGCTTGTGAATTACGAGATCCAATGTGTCCGCATTCATGGCACGTCTGGCTTGTATAGCGCGGGTTCACGTACTCGACCGGGACACCGGCCTCGGTGGCCTTATCTTCGACCCGGCCTTGAAGCCGAGCGAACGCCCATGCGTGAAGGCGTCGGTTCATGTACTCCCCGTAGTCCAAGTTCTCGCGGATGAAGGACAAGTCCTCCATCACAATCACGGGATCGTCGAACTGTCGGGCGTACTCGACGGCTTTTCGAGACGCCTTCTCGACGATATCTGTCAGCGCGTTCTGATAGTGGTTGAATCGTTCACCGATCCGCCACTCGGCAGCGTCGCGCTCTTGGAGCCGCCGGAGTGTCGTGAACATCTCTTTGCGAAGTGCTCGAGCACGACTGCCACTCTCGAGCATCGGCTTCGTCGGCGTGTTCCGCTTGAGGGCACAGCCCGTAATCAACGTAGATTCGCCGATATCGAACCCGATGTACGTCTCGTCACCGTCCATCTCGGGTTCTTCGACCGAGTACGTGACGGTAATGTGCAACACCCAGCTACTCCGGTTCTGCTGGAGCCGGATCTGTCCGGCCTTGGCACCCTCATTGAGGAGATCGTGCCACAACGATTCTTGCTCGGGGTTGATTCGCAGCGGAATCCAGAAGTTCGTCCCGTAGCCCGGCAGGGGCACGTTCCAGCAAATCTCGTGGTGGCGAGATTCATCGCGGTCGAACTTCGCGGCTTGATTTGTGAGCCGGATCGGGTGTTCGTCGTCTAACTCGCTGGCGTTGTACGTTTTTCGGAGCTTCGGGACGTAGCTGCACAGTGCAGCCTTCGCCTGGTAAGGCAGGTCGAACGGCGTTACTACGTCGGACACGCCGTTCATCGTATCCGCACCGGAGTCGAACGCATCGTGCAACGCCTCGCGGTAGGTGGAGAGAAGGCGACGGAGACGCACCGCCTTCCCCTCCGTCGGTGGGGCAAGTGTCGCCTCGAGAGTTTTCGTCACCTCCCCTGCCATACCACACGATACACATCCTACACACTTTTTGGTTCCGATGCTGTAGAACCGTCTGTGAACCGAAGAAACGTTACAATCCGGGAAGAGCAAGACGAATGGATCCGGGAGAATCATATCAACCTGTCGAGCCTCGTCAGAGAGTGTATCGACGAACGTATGGAATCCAGTTCCGCCGATTAACGGCGGTTGCGTAGTCGAGTGACGCGATTCACGCCTGCCCTTTGGGGCGAGATTCTTCACTGTTTAAAAGATGGGACTGGTCGAGGCGGTACGTAGCCACCCCCCGTTTGCTGATTGTATACTGTGAGAGGCCCCATGTGCAGAATGTATTCTCTCGATCTGGGGTCCGAGCATCATCGACGAACGTCTGACAGACGTCATCCCCCCATTTACTGATTGTATCTCGCTACACCAGAGGAAGTCGGAGGTGGTATCGGAGGCAAGAGAACGTTCCCGCATTGCTCATCGAGGAAATATTCGATAGACCAGCCGTAACAGCCCAGATCGGCTGTTGAGAACTGAAATCTTCCCAAGCGAACAGTCGCAACCCACCCTCTCCCCCCATTTACTGATTGTATCTCACCAAAAGGCGGGTGGGGGTTGAGAGGAGAATCACGACAAGAATATCTAAAACCAGGAAAATCGCGCTTATAGACTTTGAGATAGCTGATCTGGTGAATATCTGCAACTAGGTTTGTAGATAGAAGGTTTTATGCAAAGGGACTGGTAACAATATCCGTAATACAGTAAGAGCGTAATGGAAAGGAAGATATAATTTCTATATGGAGAGGAATGGCTTCGGAACTGTTCTTCGTCTTTATCTCCTCTAAACGTCTTCTAACAGCTGATCTCGACATTTTGGTCATTCTCGATATTAGGATGTCCCCCGGCCCTTTCTCAAGATACATTCCGCAAATGGGGGGAGGGGGAGCAATACAATCAGCAAAGCAGTCGCTATATTCTCTCCTGCTCAACGTTACCCCACGCCAGCGATCTATGATTGAATGCGTGGGGTAACTACAGGGAGAACCACTCGAGGATATCTGGAGCAATCAAGATTCTCGGTTCGCGTTCACCGGTGCGATATACTCGTTTTTCCAGGAGTCGCCGTCACGCCATTGCCAGTAAAAGTAGTGATAGCCCGGCTTCGTCTCTTTGATCGTGATGTAGGCTCCACCAGCTGGGACATCATCGTAGTCTGCTGGATCAGTCGAGACGTCTCGTTCCTCGAGTTCGTTCTGTTTGGCTTCGCTGATCGATTCCTCTTCCTGTTTTTGGTCAGCCATACGCTCGCGTTCGGCGCGTTTCCAAGCCGCCAGCTTCGTGGCATACGTTGCAATCGCATCGAGTCGATCGGGCGACTGCTTGTCCAGTGGTTCGAGAATATAGTTCGGTAGCTCTGGCGCTTGCGGTTCTGTTGTGGGCGGCTCTGAAGATTCGTCCATAGTTACCCCACGTCTCGCTTTGAGTATCAATATGTGGGGTAACTCAGACGGCAAGAGACCGAAACGCGTCTGACGTAGTTATTTGAAGTCACAGAAAGCACAGAACGGATGGAAGCCATGACTCGGAGAATCGGGATCACGAATCAGAAGGGAGGTGTGAGTAAAACCACGAATACAATCAACGTCGCTGGCGGGCTCGCTGCCGATGGTGTAGACGTTCTCGCCGTCGATATGGACCCTCAGGGATACCTCACGCATCGGCTTGGGTTCGAAGACGAGTACACTTCGGACCCACCGTCGCTATACGATGCGCTTCAGTCGCCCGCCGACCACGACGTCGACGATCTCGTTGTCACTCACGAGGAGTTCGATCTCCTTCCGGCCAACATCGATATGTTCCATCTTGAGCAGGACCTCATCGCGAGCGGGATGCGTCCCCGGCTGCGGTTGAAGACGGTCCTGGAGAACGCGACCGCGTGGGACGTCGTCCTTATCGATGCGCCGCCGTCGCTCGGCCCACTGAATGATAACGTCGTTCTTGCCACCGAGGAACTGCTCGTCCCGGTCGAAGCCGACGAAAGTTCCCAGCTCGCGCTCAATCATCTACTCCGCCAGTTGGATACGCTCGAGGATAACTACGACACACACGTCGATGTCCTCGGTCTCATTGTTTCGAACGTGGCCTATCCGCTGGACAATGAACAGCAGGCGGCCATTGACTGGTTCAACGAGCGTTTCGAAGGACGCGTCGGGGTGTGGACCGTTCGAAGCCGGGCAGCAATCAAGCGGGCAGTGAAAGACCAGGGTTCGGTGTTCGCCGAAGACGCCGAGGAAGTCGATATGACCGACGTGTATGCGCAGATAGCTGCGGAGGTGGCCGATGAGTGACGAAATCGACGAACGTCTGAGCCGTCGGTTTGACGACGACCAGGACGACGAGAACGAGACCATTTCTGAGAAGTCACAGAACGACATGAATTCTAGTCAATCAGGGGCCGAGAGGAAGTCACAGGCTTCACAGAGAGCACAGAACATCAAGAAGGAATGGAATGTGCGGAGTTTCTACCTCGATGACGGCCTCGATAGTAATCTCACGACGGCGTTCAAACGACTGGATCTCTCGCTTTCGGAGGCTGACGCCGAGGTCAATCTCAAGAAGACACGGCACTTCTACCCATTGATCGTCGAACTCGGTCTAGAACGCTTGGCGGAAATGGACGTCACAGAAGTCACAGAACGATTGGACGACGAAGATTCAGCATAGGCGATTTCGATTACTCTCCCACGACACTCTTATGTATGACTGGGACGAAGTAATGAATTGAGGGAGTATGAGTAAAGCAGAGTCTGAAAAAGTAGTGTCTGTATCGTCGCGCGGCCAAGCGACCATTCCCAAAGAGTTCCGGGAGGAACTCGACATCGACACACCCGGCCGCGTGAAGTTCGTTCGCACCGAGGAGGGCGAAATCGTCGTCCGTCCCATCCACTCGGTCACAGACCTGCGTGGAGTCTTGGAAGGGAAAACCGACGAGCAGGGTCGTTCAGCAGTCGAACGACTGCGGGAGGAACGCGAGCAGGACAAGGCTAGTGAAGAGGAGTTGCGGCAGCGCTACGCCAGTGATGACGAGGCCGACACATGACAGAGGGGACTGACATTCCCGAGACGATTATCTTCGACGCCGAACCACTCATCGCCTATTTCTGCAACGAACCAGGGAGCGACACCGTCGAGACGTACGTCGACGCCGTCGAAGGCGCGGCCGATGGATACATCTCAGCGATCAACCTCGCCGAGGTCCACTACGTCGTGCGTGCAATCGACGGCGAGGAACGCGCTGATGCTGTCGTCGACGTCCTCGAGGAAAGCGGCATCCGTCGCGTCGATACCGAACAGACCTGGGCGTCAGCAGCCGACTTCAAATTCCGCTACGCTCCAGCGCTCGGTGATGCCTTCGCGCTCGGGACTGCAGCACACGTCGACGGGATGCTCCTGGTCGGTGCCGACGACGACTACGACGACGTCACCGACGTCCCAATCACTCGGTTCCGGACCGAACCGGCATAGACCCTGGATCTCGTCCCATAGTGGCCGCTATGAGTGCTCCTCTGTCCGCTCTTCGAGAAACTCTCGCAGTTTCGATTCGAAAGACGGTGGAGTAGCCCCGAACGTTGACGCTGCAGATTCGACCACTTCGTCAGTCTCGGCTTCCTCTTGTATCGTTCCCAGTCCGTAGAGCACTGTGCGGACGACCTCACTGTAGAATTCCTCTTCGTCGTAGCAGAATTGACAGTCGTTTCGCCAGTAGTCGGGGACGAACTGCACACCGAGTGCCTGGTGTTTGGGACAGATTCCTTTGCGAACCTGCCCGATGTTTCGGAATTCGACCTCCCACGTTCCGTCAGGGGCGATCTCAACGACGAAGTACGCGCCGAGAAGCGCGTCTGCACCATGGTCTGCCGTTCGGTAGAGGAATGCGGTATTGAGAGCCTTGTTCTTGTAGCGACCGGTGTGTATATGACCAGAGAAGTATGCCTTCCCCGCGAAGTGTTCCAGCAGTTCGGGGTGCCAGTAGTGATTCACGAGGATTGTCTCGTCTTCAACTAGTTCGGGATTCTGCGTGAATGTCTCTCCAGCAACGGTGATACTGTCATCTTCGGGGATGTACGTCCCTGGAAGGTCGTAGTCTTGGAACGGCTGTTCCGGGCCGATTGCCCCGTCCCGATTCCCCCAGATGTAGAGGAGCTCTCCCCGCTCGTGGAGCGTCTCGAAATACGGCGTGACCGCATCGAGCTGTTCCCGCCCCTCGTCGACGCCATCAAACCATGCGTTCGTGATATCGCCGACGTGAATTACGAAGTCGAATTCCTCGCCTTCAGTACCGTCGACGACCCGCTCCAGTGAGTCGACATCCCCGTGGTTGTCTCCCATACAAAGAAGTCGGAGCGTCTCATCATCGTTAGTCGTCATTAGTTGACTCCCCGTACTCACTCAGGTGTATAGAAGACCACGTTCACCGTCAAGGAGATATCTCATAACAGTCTCTCACTGCTATTCTTGCTAGTCCTTCTCTCCTTAGTGCGAAGCCCCTCTCTGGTTCTTCTGCAAGATACATTCAGCAAATGGGGGGTGCGATAGATGCCAGCCGACTCCAGTACATCTTCATGCTGCGCCGCCTCGAGCTGGTGCAAAGCCTGGTGGATGAGCCGGCCAATTCCCCATTTCACCGATTTTCGCTACGCGTGATCGGTGAACCACTTGCTGTGAACTCACGAAGATGTGCCACTTCTACCCGCTGATCGTCGAACTCGGCTTGGAACGCTTGGCGGGAATGGAAGTCACAGAAGTCACAGAACGATTGGAAAGCAAGGATTTGGGATAATTGCAGAGGGCGGATACCAGCGTTGTTCATTCACCACAACAACCCTCTACCATACGCGCGTTGTCCTACATGGACAATACAGATGCCCCGATGTAGGCGTCAAAAATCCTCGAAGAGGTCGATCCCATCCATGAGCAAGCATTCGCCTGACCACCTGCACGAATCCCCGGCGGACGCCGAGTATTCCTCGACGCTCCGAATCACGTCGACGCCGTTCGAGGAGCACACGGAGAGTGTGCTGAACCGCGCTGAGCGCTGGGAGCAGGGCGAAGCGGTGCCCACGTCGTCAACTTCCAGGACACCAGCCGGCTCCAGCGCGTTCTCACGCCGCGCCGCCTGGAGCTGGTACGGAGTCTGATGGAGGAGCCAGCCGAGAGCATCCGCGCCCTTACCGACCGCCTCGACCGGGACGTCCGTCAGGTTCACGACGACCTGCAGATCCTGAGCGAGTACCGTATCGTTCACTTCCGCGAAGCGGGCAGCGCGAAGCAGCCCCACGTTCCCTACGACACGGTGAAGATCGAGGTCGAACTCACTACGTCGGTCGGTGACACCTCAGAGTCGTCGACGTCCGCGTAGCCGTCCACAAGCTTATTCCACCCGAGCGCCGACATTTCATCAATGAGTCGCCACTCTGCTGGCGATGACCGCAAGAGCGATGCCGAGGACGGGGGTCGTCCTGAGGTTCCCGAGGGCATTCTTCGCGGTATTGAGGACATCGCCGAAGGGAATACAGCGAGCAAAGAGGATCTCGAGTCTGTCCTGAAGTACTGACTGACGTTTCCTGAGACAGAGATGAGCTACGTATCACTGTCGGCCGTCGGACGAAGAGACGAGGGTCATCTTTGCTGGTGAATCCGATTTCACTCACGAGGCCGTTCGGACTTAGCTCATTGTCGAACTCTACAAAGCGCTGTCCAACTCCTAACACACGTCATCGACACCCAGTTTGCGCTCGTATCGCCAGTCGAGCGATTCGTGGTACTGCTTTTATACCGCTGAACAGGCGCAATACCACGGCCTTCAGGCCGTGGATACGCCCCGCCACTTCGGAGAGAACCCACGTTCGACAGCACTCTGAGTTTCGGGATACCGACGTTTAAGTGACAGGCACCCCTATTACTGGATAGGAATCGGTCGGAACGGAGCGGATTCCGAACCGTCCTTCGGAGGCGGCCTGTCCGCCCACGTAACGAGGCAGTATCCGAAAGAGCAGTCGGTGAACGCCACATCCTCGACGGGTGTGCCAACGTGCCGACTGCTCAAAGCAAACCAGACGATACCCCCGACTCCGTTGACGCCTGCTGGCGTCCCCGTGGCCAAAACAACACGGGGACGCCAAACACGGTTGAGGATAGGGGTACCGGCGGGTTGGCACTGCCAGCAGTCCACCAGTCCGATATTGTGGGACTATCCGTGCCCGAAAGGCCTGGTAGTCCGGTGATTGGGCTGCGAACCTGAAACTCCCACCGCTCGGGATTCCTCCGCGTTTACGCGGAGGAGGATGTCAATCGGCTTCGTCGACATTGTTGAGCGCACTATTCAGTTCGAAGAGTTCCTGGACGACGTCACTCTTAGCGACTCGGTAGCGACGAGGCGACGTGTTTGGGACCTCCTCGACGATATCGGTCTCCAGTAGGAGATCGATGTAGTTGCTGACCGTCTGCCGAGTGACGCCGGCGTGATCGGCGAACTCCGTCTTGTTGAACTCCCGACCGGGAGGGAGGGTGAGGATGGCGTCAAGGAGGATAGGGACGCTCTCGTGCTGAAAGAGATGGAGGACGCCGCTCGGGTTCTCAAGGCGAGCCTCCTTAGTGTCCTTCTCCTCCGCCGGGTGCTTCGGCGTTGACTCGCTCATGTTTCTAGTGTGCCGGTCGGCGTACATAGTTGTTTGTTTTGGCGTAAACGCTCGTTAACGCACACTTATCAGAGAGGGGTGAAGATAGGGGAATATGCGCAAGCCATCGGTGAAATGCGCTCTCCTCGCGGCGATGATAGCTGAGCACCGGTGGGGGTCACCGATCGTCGAGGAGAATCTCCTCTCCATTTCCGCCATCGAGACGAACGACTATCCCACCGCGAGCAAGGTCTTCGATGAGCTCCGATCCGCTCTCTACATCATCAACCGGGGGAAGCGGGGCATCGAACTGAACAGTGGCGAATTCGGAGCGCTCGCTGACCGTCTCTATCACGAGTGCGGGTGGGAACCGTTCGAAATCAAGAGTCGGCTGAAGCACTACGAGGGGTGGGATAATCACGAGTGGGCGTAGTCCCGCGAGAGCGTATTCGACGAAGGAGACACTGTCTTCCGAGGAAAACGCCGTTCGAACCACACTACTCGTCCGAGAGCCACGGCGGCGGGCCGTCTTCTCTGATTTCGGCGTCGATCCCGAGTTCCTCGAGGCACGCCTCGGGGTCATCGATCTCCTCGCCGCGACCGACGTGGCTATCCAGAGCGTCGGCAAGTTGTCGGAGCGCCTCGGCTTCCGTGTCGCCAAAGGACGCCACCCCCGACTCGACGTGTCGCGCAGTCATGCGACCGTCGTTCTTGTGGATGAACTCGACGCCCGAGGGCGGGTCCGATACCGTCGCCATACACACAGATACGCGCCGAGAGTGACGTAACCCTTCCCCTGCGCCACGGTCTTAACCAACAGACACCGCCCTCTACCCCCGAGTGTTGGTTAACCGCTGAGCGCGAGCCCGCCAGCGACCGCCACACCGGCGACCACGACGCCGATCACAAGCAGGGCGTAGTTCGCTATTGGGTTCGCGGCCGTGACGACGTCGAGCGTGTACTTCTCGCCATGCACGGGCGCGAACGGCCGAACGCCAGTCGGTGTGAGCACGTCAGCGAGGATATGCGCCACCACGGCGAGCGTCCCGACGACGGCGCCGAACAGGCCCGTTCCGAGCGCAGCGAGCACGCCACGGGACGTCCCCAGTAGTAGGCCACCGACACCGGCGACCGCGCCGACGGCGAGCGCGAACCACACGGTATGTGTCGGTCCTCGGTGTTTCACGCCGGGGATTCGTTGGTCGACATCAGGGAGCATGGCCCCGCCAACGACAACGGCACCACCGAGCACTCCGAGCGTGGTGTAGCCAAGCGCAGTCAGGATGAATACAACGGGGGCGTAGGCGACCAACGCCGCGCCGTAGTGGCCTTTCTGGTGCATGGGTTAGTAGTCCCGAAGCCACTCCGGCCCGCCGTAGGCGTCGACGTAACACCGCCTGTGTGCCGGCTCGCCCCTCGGGTTCGGCACCGCCTTTTCTAACGGAACCGATTCCCCGCATAGGTCACACTCGGCCGTGTGGCCCGCTTGCCGGGCGTCCGGTGAGAGATTCTTTGTCTCGACATAGAGCTCTTGGAGCGCGCGTGGCGTCAGCCGAACGAGGACTTTCTCGCGGTCGTCCTCATCTCGCTGTTCCGGCGTGTACGTGAGCACCCAATCTCAGTACTTCACAAAGCCGGTTAGTTAGAACGTCTGCTTGCTGAGGATGTGTACTCCAACAAGCAAGCAGACGGTGAGATTCACGAGGACCAACTTCTTAACTTTCTCGTCAACCGCCTTGACGAGGAAGTTCCAATCTCTTTAGCAAATAACGCTGAAATCGCTGCTGAGGACATCTATGAGGTCCTCGTCGGCGCTTGCGCCGACGGGACCTCTGTCTCTACGCTCTGTGCGTCGAGCCAGAATACACCCACTGCGAACACGATCCTCTACCATCTTCGGACGAAGTTCGAGCCGGAACGGCTCGAACGAGTCGCTAACACGCTCCTTCGGAAGGATATCGATGAACTGCTCCCCAAGCAGGTGGAGGTCTGCGCAGACCTCCACCTGCGACCCTACTACGGTGACAAAGCCGACACAGACGGTCTCTATCACTCGGTAGCGAAGCGTGGAACCACCGCGTTCCACGCCTACGCCACACTCTACGCGCGTGTGACGAACAAACGCTACACGCTGGCGGTGCGCCGTCTCGAAGACGGCGACACCGCCAGCAGCGTCCTCGCTGAGTTCCTCGGTATTCTCGACGGCCTTGACACCGAGATCAAGGCCGTCTACCTTGATCGCGGATTCTACGACAGCAAGTGCCTCACGCTGCTTCAGACGCACGACTACGCGTACGTGATCCCAATCATCCGGTGGGGTGAGACGATTCAGCAAGAGCTCTCGGAAGGGTGGAGTCGTGTCATTCAGCACGATCTGACAGGGAAACTCGACGGCCACAGCTGGACCGTCGAGTTTCCCGTCTACATCGACTGTACGTACCTAAACGGGAAGTATGACGAGAACGGTGTGGCGCGTCACGGCTACGCCGCTGACGCGCCGTTCATCGACTCACCACGCGACGCTCGATACCACTACACCAAGCGGTTCGGTATCGAGTCGAGCTATCGATTGTTTGAACAAGCGATAGCGACAACAACCACACGAGATCCAACGGTACGGCTGCTGTACGTCGTGGTGAGTCTGCTATTACAGAACGTCTGGCGGTACCTTCACTACGAGTATGTGGCGACGCCCCGCCGAGGCGGGCGTCGCCTCTGGTGGTGGCCGTACAAGGAGTTCGTCAATATGGTTCGACGAGCTGCGTGGACGGCCCTCGCGGTGCGTCGGGCCGTCCCCGCGAATCGGCCACCTGACGACCGGTTCCACCGCTAACCACCGACCGAGCAAGCCAGCAAAGTGAGTGGCAACGCTGTCGCGTCGGCGGCTGACCGCCGCCGACAGCGACAGCTCTCCGTCGATCCGTCCGTAATCATCTCATCGAGACCATCAGTACAACCGCTTCGAGACAGAACTTAGGCCGCAGAAACAGCTAGCTGTGGATGCTTTGTGAGGTACTGAATCTTGGCCCGCTTCGCCGTCGCCGCCCGGTCCCAGCGAAATCGTCTGTGCGAGGTCGTCCGGAACGTAGTGCCACTCGTTATCCCTGAACCGCGGGTAGTTCCCCGCCGGTCGCGGGTTCTCGGGATCGACGTCGTCCTCGGTCACGCGAGCCCCGCCTCCTCGAAGGCGTCGTTGACGACCTCGGCCGTCGGGGCATTGAGATATGGTTCGATGGCCTGGAAGGAGTCCCAGCCACCGACAGCCATCACAACCCGGGGATTCATCTGTCGGTCGACGAGAAGGCGCTGAGCGAAGCGGCGGCGGAGATCGTGAGAACTCACGTACTGGTAGTCGTCGTCCCCGGTTTCGGCGGCCGCACGCTCGGCCGTGCGCTTCACGACGTCGCGGACGCCGCGCTCGGTGAGATCGATCAATAAATCGTCTGGCGCTATATCTTCGGCATTCTGATAGCGGTGAACGTCGCCCTCGACGTCCGCGGGGAGGTAGGCGTCACGGGGCTTCCCGCCGTTCCCGGTCGTGTCCTTGCCCTCCGGAACCCGGAGTCGATAGTGATCGCCGTCCGGTGTGCGTTTCACGTGCTCGGGGCGGATCTGTGGAATTTCGAAGGCTCGGAGGCCGACGTAGCCACCGAGTTGGATGATGAGATCGTCGCGATGGTTCGCAGCGGCCCGCCGCAGCTCCTCGAGTTCGGCGTCGGTCATCCAGACCTTGTATTCGTCCTGCTTTGCGGTCGCTTCCAGTCGCATAGGAGCTTCTATAACAAGCTTACACTAAATATCTGTCGAGCATCAGAAACGGTGGTGTGTCATCCCCCGATTAGGCCGCTAGAGCGGAGAATAGCGGTATTCCAGTGACGACTTCTATGATAACCCGGAAGTCACTGAACGCCGTGAGGCATCAAATGACGAAAAGAAATGCCGCTATTACGGCCCGACAAGCGATCGTCTCGACTCATACTACGAGATTGACCTACCAACTCGTTCTCGGACAAGATGACCTAGAGGCGGGAACTATCGACGAAACGCTGCACGCGAACTCGAGCGGTTCGTCGAGTGGGCCGCTGGCGAGCGCTGCGACGAGGACTGGACCGGGATCGTTCCCGAGGACGTCGACCGCGACCCGGCCTTCGAAGACCTCGACAAACGCGTCTTCCGTGAGTACGCCCGCCATCTCGCCGGCGACCTCGGGCTCAAACAGAACACGATCCAGACCTACTACGCCTACGTCTCGGCGTGGTGTGGCTGGTGCGTCAACGAGGGCTATCTCGAAGCGCACTACGCGCAGCGGGCGAGTGCGATGGCGCCGCTGCCGGAGGACGACGGCCGCAAGCCCGGCGACCAGCAGGCCTGGACGTCCGAACAGCGCCACGCCCTCACCCGCCACGTCGACGAACGGGCCCGCGATGCCGTCGAGGCGTACACGACACTCCCGGAGGATACTGACCCCCTCGACAAGCAGCGAGGGCGCTACGCGGCGCTGAAGGCGGCTCGTGACCGGGCTTTGGTGTTCGTCCTCGCGTACACCGCCGTCCGCGTCGGTGAACTTCTCCGGGACCCGAACGATCCGCGTCGACGTGGCGTCCGCTGGGAGGACCTCTCGCTTGACGAGGGGAGTATGGACGTCTACCGGAAGAAACAGCAGTGGGACGCCGCCAGTCTCCCCGACCCGGTGATCTCGCCGCTACGGAGCTACCACCAGCTGATGAACCCGCCGACAGAGCGCTGGCCGGTGTTTCCGACGTTCGACCAACGGACGCTCGCGGGACTCGTCCCGGACGAGCTCGCCGACCGAGGGGAACGCCCAGAAGCAATTACTGAGCGGCGTGAGGAGTACGCTCGCGACCTGCTGCTGGCGCCTGATGAGGACATTCGGCCGCCGTCGATCACGACGGACGGCGCACGGTCGATTCTCCAGCGGCTTTCAGAGACCGCAGAGATTGACATCGACCATCCGAAACACGATTATCTTGCGCCGCACGGTGGTCGACGCGGGATGGGTGAGGTCCTCGTTCGAGCATTCGGGTACACGGTCGCAGCCCGGTATCTTGATAATTCGGAGGAGATGGTCCGTGAGCGGTACTCTCATATTGAGGCCGGCGAACTTGGTGATGTGGCGACAGAAGCACTCGACGAAATCGAACCACGGCCCTAGGGCAGAATAACTGAAGTCATCCCCCAGTCCTTGCTCGTCGCATTCCCTCGTAGAGGGCTGGGAGGCCGAGGGGGAGGGCCAGCATGCCGAACCCGATTAGCGCATACTTGGTTCCGCGTATACGCTGCAGTATCAGAACCGTGACGACGGCGCCGAGAAGCACAATCAGGAACGCTGCGTTACTCCAAATAACGTCGTAGGTCGAACATTACAGCCAGCAAACGAACGTGTAGGCCGGGGCGTTCCAGGTCGGTGGATGGAGTTTCGGCCAGAAGAACCGGCAGTACGTGGTCCAGCCCAGCATCGCGACGGTCGGCAACCCGACGAGCCCCACCGCTGCCCCACGATTTCCGTCGCCGTATCGCCGGTATCCAGCGAGGAAGAGTGCGGGAAAGCAGAAAATCCACAGCCAGATCCCGATAGTGTAGGTTACTGGCCAGTGTCCGATACGGGGTTGCGTGACTGGTGCTCGAAGTGAAGCGGGCAAGGTTGCCCAGGGGAACGAGGGATCGGGGACAGGGTTCGTGAATAACGCGACGAGACAGAGGATTGTTCCGGCGAAAAGGCGTAAATGCCGGCCTTAGTGTACCGAATCAACCACGGAGGAAAGGGATCAGTCCGCTGGTGAGTCACCGACATCGTCGGATACCGTCAAATTAGTTAGCGTCCTACTTCATCGATCCGACGTGAGCTGGTCGTGCCGGCGTTCGAATTCTTCCTCGTCGATTTCGCCCTGTGCGTACCGACGCTGGAGGGTATCCATCGCGGAATCCTGACTCTCGGGAGATTCATCACTTCTACCCAGTGCCCAGTAGAGGAGTCCACCAATCAGTCCCAGCATTCCGAGTGCCCCGCCGATGAAGGGGACGCCGCCGCGACCGCCCCTCGATCCGCCCATCATGCCGCCGCCGGGACCCATCATGCCGCCATCGGTACTTCCGCTGCCCTCGACATCTGAGCCGACGGCGACGGCGCCGTTCTGGACTATCGTCTCGCTGTCGGGGACCTCGCCGTCCGGGATCGGGCTGTCTTCAGCTGGACCGCCAGGGCTACCGACGACGATACGACCGACCATGCCGACCGTCTTGTGCGGGATACAGTAATAGTCGTACGTGCCGGGCGCCTCGAACGTGTACTCGAAGGCTCCCGACGAGATGGTTCCACTGTCGAATGCGCTGCCGTCGGCCGGAATCCGGTTCTCGTAGGCGGTCGCCGAGTGTGCTCCGGCCGCTATCTCGAAGCGGACGGTCGTGCCGGGTTCGACGTGGAGTCCGATCGGGTCGAAGTAGTTGTTGCCCATCTTCACGACGGGCGTCTCCTGTGCGGCGACTGGCTGGGTGAATCCCGCACTCGCGACTGTGCCGGCACCGAGCGCTCCTAGGAACTGGCGTCTACTGTAGTCTGTCATTGTAGCTGGTTGGCTTCTGTTATCCACGGATGATGCTGGCGAGTCAGTTCGCGAGTCCGGGCGATTGCTGGCCGGCGCTCTCGATGGCTGCCTCCAGTTCGTCCTGGTCGGCGATGCCGATGAATTCGGCAGTTCTCTCCCCGTTCGCATACACAAGCGTCGTGGGCGTCTTTCGGACACCGTACTCCTCGGCCGTCTCCAGATCGGCCTGGATGTCGACCTCTCGGAACTCGACATCCGGATACGCGTCTTCGATGCCCTCGTTTTTCTCTCGCTGCGTTGCGCACGCTCCACAGGTCTCCTGCGTGAACAGGATAACTTCCGTCATAGTATCTAGTATGGTCTTGTTCCTTTAGCGCATTTCTATTCACATCCGAAAGCTGTGACCCTCACAGCTTTCGGATTCCAAGGAGGTGGACGTGAGTAACGCCGGAGGTTGGTGGTTGGACCGTCACTCCGAGCGTTGGAGCTTGTTCCGACGCGCCTCGAACTCTTCCTCGGTGAGATCTCCGCGGGCGTATGCCATACGCAGCTCCTCCATCGCGGGATCCCGAGACGACTGCGATGCCGTCACCCGACGGAAGACGAGATATCCTCCACCGAGCAGGAGGAGGAGGAAGACCAGCTGGACGAGCATCCCGACGAGTGGCCACCAGCCGCTGGTCGTCCCGTATCCACCCATCATTCCACCGTATCCCATCATCCCGCCGAATCCCATCCCCATCGTGAGCAAGGGGAGGACGATGATCGCCCCGAGGATGAGAAGGACGATGGTTGTGGTGTCGAGTTGGTTTGATGATGCCATGGCTCAGATTTCAGTCGATGATTCGAGTTCGTCCGCGACATTGGCGAGAACGCGTTCGAACCGGTCGTGGACCTCGTTCGCGATCGAGTCGAGCGCCTCGTTGTCGGCGATGCCGACGAGCTGTTGTGGGTCGACGGCACTCACCATGATCTCGCCGTCGTCGGTTTCGTAGACGATGACGTTACACGGGAGGAGTGCGCCGAGTTCGGTTTCTTCGGTCAGCCCTTCGTATGCCAGCGGGGGATTGCATGAAGTCACCGGCATCGGGATAATTGACCCGGTCACGGCGGCACTTATCGCCGGCGTTGTCCTGTGGTCGGCTGGGAAAGTCCTCCGTGGCAGCGGGGCTATCTTCTTCCTGAAAACACCGTTCGAACCTGAGGGCGTCCGAACCGACATGGAGGCCGTTGATGGCGTTGACCAGGTTGAGGACTGGCATGCGTGGCAGATTTGCAGTCAAATCACTATCGCCACCGCTCATGTCGAAACATCCGTTGAGACGATGACGGAGGCTGAAACCGTGACACAGCAGATCACGGCGTCGATCACGCGACGGTTGAACTCTGTCCTGCGTACGATGATCGGCATACCCATCTCAACTCCCATGCTCACGAAGTATGAGAACCTTCTGATGAATACAATTGCAAGCGCGAAGGCACGCACTTCGTGGAGATTCAACCAGGTGGCACGACCAAAGAATGCACTCAGTGTGGCGTCGCAACCGGGAAACCGCTCGGGTGCGTGAACACTCCTGTCTCGCCTGTGGTTTCGAGGCAGACAGAGACGCAAATGCGGCGTGGAAACAGGAAGCATTTATTCAAGGAGGCGGCGAGTAGATAGGGATAGTTCACGCGGTCGCGGTAGTCGTCAACTCCGCTGCACTGCGTAGCGTCTCGAGAAACTCCTCGGCGTCGAGCGCGGCCATGCTTCCAGTTCCGGCGGACGTGATCGCCTGGCGGTACCGGGGATCAGCGACGTCACCGGCAGCGAACACGCCATCAACGCTCGTCCGGGCCGTCGGTCGGCCGACATCGTCTGCCTGCGTGAAGATGTAGCCGCTTTCGTCTCGTTCGACGGCAGTCTCATCCAGGAACCGCGTGTTCGGCGTGTGGCCCACCGCGTAGAACACGCCGCCAACATCGACGGTCTCCCGCTCGACGTCGACCCCGGACTCGGCCTTCTCCGTGGGGTAGCCATCGGGGTGGGAGACGAGCGTGGCACCGGTGACGCCCTTCTCCTGGG
This sequence comes from Halobacterium noricense, assembly GCF_021233435.1. Classification (NCBI taxonomy): domain Archaea; kingdom Methanobacteriati; phylum Methanobacteriota; class Halobacteria; order Halobacteriales; family Halobacteriaceae; genus Halobacterium; species Halobacterium noricense. Next base: position 54,217 of record NZ_CP089469.1, read on the forward strand.
AGCCGTGGATGGCTTCGAGTTCCGTGTTCCACCGGAACTGGACGTCGTCGTGGTCGCGAGCACGGTCGGCCATGATCTCGGACGCACGCAGTTCCTCGCGGCGGTGGACGACCGTCACGGAATCGGCGAACTTCGCGAGGAACAACGCCTCCTCCATGGCGCTGTCGCCGCCACCAATGACGAGGACGTCGTCGCCGCGGTGGAACGCGCCGTCACAGGTCGCACACGTCGAAAGCCCGGCCCCCATCAGTTCGTCTTCGTTCTCGGCGCCGACCCAGCGCGCGCTCGCACCGGTCGCGACGATCAGGGCGCGCGTGTGAATCGTGTCGCCGGTCGACAGCGATAGCTCCAGCGGCTGGCCGTCGAGGGCCGCGTCCTCGATGCGACCGTGTTCGAACTGAGCGCCGAACTGCTCAGCCTGCTCTTTGCCACGCTGGACGAGTTCCATGCCACCGACACCCTCAGGAAATCCGAGGTAGTTCTCGACGTCGGTCGTCAGCGTGAGCTGGCCGCCCGGCTCGTCGCCCTCGAGGACGAGGGGGTCGAGGTCGGCGCGGGCCGCGTAGACCGCTGCCGAGAGGCCGGCGATTCCCGAGCCGGCGATGACGAGGTCGTGTACGTCCGTGCTCATCTAGTTCGTGTAGGAGTCGACGAGCGTTCGGAGCTGGTCTTCGCCCTGGAGGCCGACGATCTCCTCGACCTGCTCGCCGTCGGCGAACAGGACGAGCGTCGGGACGCCGCGGACGCCGTAGGCGCCTGCGAGTTGCTGGTTCGCGTCGACGTCGACCTTCGCGACCGTCGCGGCGGTCTCGGCGGCGATAGTCTCGACGGTCGGCTCGAGCATCTGGCAGGGGCCACACCAGTCGGCGTAGAAGTCCGTCAGGACGACATCGTGTTCGCTGACCACGGCATCGAGGTCGTCGGCGCTATCGACGTGAATCGGTTCGTTCGCAGGAGCGCTGCCTGCGTCGGTTGCAGTATCGGTTGCCATCACCTGTCCCTACGGACTGCCGACCATTAAGTCTTGCTCTATTTCCACAATACCCCACACAATTCAAAGAGCAGTCTGGGGCCATGAAGCAAGCAAGGCATAGAAACCGGCGTAACACCCACGTAAGCGCTAGAACCCGTCCTGCCGGGGCTCACACTCGCCCCTACAATTGTAGAGATAGTGAACGTGTGGGGCGGACAACCCATCGCACTTCGACGTCAGGTCCACTCCGGTTCGAGGGCGTCCAGCAGCCGCTCAACCTCAGTGTGAGTGTTGACCGCGTGGACCGACGCGCGGACGGCGTCTGGCGTCGGTAAGGCACGAACGACGATTCCCTCTGACGCGAGTCTATCGACCGTCGCTTCAGGATCAGCCACGTCGATCGTCACGAGTCCCGACTCGGGGTCCATCGGGCTGAGAAGCCGGTCGTGAGGGACGCCAACGGCCAGCTGACCGGCCAATTCCTGGATTCGGGCAGCGATACGGTTGACTCCAACTTCGTCGATCGCCTCGATAGCTTCCGCCAGGGCAACGTGTGGCGCCGGGTTCGCCGAGCCGACCTCGAATCGGCGGGCGCCAGCTGCGAACTCGTAGGGATCTGCAGTCGGCGTCTCGACGCTTCGGTACCCAACTGTGGTGGGGAGGAGGGAGTCAGCAGCTGTCCGGTCGACGTAGAGGAAGCCGCCGCCCCACAGCCCCAGCAGCCACTTGTGACCGGCCGCCGCGACGGCGTCCGCACCCCACTCGCCGACATCGAGGGGAAGCTGTCCCGGCACCTGTACAGCGTCGACGAGCGCGAACGCGCCAGCCTCGTGAGCGATATCAACGAGATCGTTGACGGGCAACTGGGTGCCGTGCGTCCACGTTACCGCGCTGAAACAGGCCAGGCGCGCGTCCTCGACGGCCTCGGCGAAGGCGTCGAGATCGATACGGCCGTCCGATGTCTCGACGACGCGAACCTCGACGCCCTCCTGTTCTAGGCGTTGCCATGGGAGCGTCCCAGCCGGGTGTTCGAGGTCGGTTCGAACGACGGTGTCGCCGGGCTCCCAGTCGATGGCGGTCGCGACAGCGTTGATGCCCGCGGTCGTGCTCTCCGTGAGCGCGATCTCGTCGTCGTCCGCACCGACGAAGGTGGCGACGCGCTCCCGCACGCGGTCGTAGGCGTCGAACGCCACCTCGTAGGGATCGTTTTGCGTGCTCGTTTCGTACTCGTGTGACCGGACGAACTCGTCAGCAGCCTCGACGACGTACCGTGGGCTCGGCCCGTGGGCGCCGAAGTTCAGGTAGACGTCCTCGTGCAGGGCGGGCGTGTCGGCGCGAAGTTCTCTGGGGTTCATCTCGTTGTCGGTGAGTTAGTCGTGATATCGGGCGATCAGGTCGCGGAGGGTCTGTTCGTTCTGGCCGCCACGAAGCTGTTTCACCGGTTGTCCGTCGGCGAACAGGACGAACGTGGGCGTGCTCTGGGCACCGAACTCGATCGCCGTTTCGAGGTTCGACTCGATGTCGATCGTTAGGATCGTCGCCTCAGTGTCTTCGGCGAGCGCTTCGAGGACCGGCTTCATTCGTTTGCAGGTGCCACACCACTCCGTGTAGAACTCCACGAGCGCGACGCTACTGTCTTCGACGACCGTTTCGAGGTCGTCGTCACCAAGCGAAACCACGCGGTCCGTCTCCGCTGTCTGCGTTGCCATTAACAGACTCTATGCATTAGATCGTTAATAGTCTTGGGCATACTATACAATATAGGCCGGGCATGTCTTTCGTCTCAGAGCTATTGAATGAGAGTAAAGCGATGCGAGGGCCATCCGTGGATGCCACGAGCACACAATTGTCGGGTTAGATAGCCTCGTTATTCGAATCAGACATCACCGAACGTAATATCAGCACCATCCCAAATGAGACGAGTACTGCCTGTATGAGGGCCGCTGAGAACAGCGACGTTCCCAACACACTGTAGACGAGGCCTTCACAGATAGCTCCGATTCCTATGAATACGAAGCCGACAGAAACGTAGAGCATCGGATGGCTCTCACTCCGCTTGTATGCGTAGAAGGCGAGGTACGCGACCAGAAGGCTGAGAAACAGCGTAATCAGCTTGACGACGACGATTGACGGGCTGATCATGTGCTCTCCCGGAAGTTCTCCCAAAGCGAAGCGAAATTATCGGCGAGTTCATCACGTGTTTCGACGGAGAGTTCGAACTCACCGTCGGCGATTGAAACGTGGAACGCCTCGACCGTCGTCTCGAACAGCTGTTTGTGCTCTCCACCGGAGCCGATCGTCGAATGGACGGCAATAAGATCATGGCTCCGTAATGTGGAGATGCGACGGTAAATGGTCGCCAGCGACGCGTCACAGACCTCGCTAAGATCCTTTGCCGTTCGTGGCTCCTCCTCAGCTGCAAGTAGAATCGTGCGTGAGTAGTCGTCCGCAAAGACTTCGAGGAGGGACGCGGACGGATTGCCCTCACGACTCTCCATATCTCTGCATTGTGAGGAGGGCGTAAAGATTCGGTGGTTTCCCCGATTCTGGTTCGTAGGCTGAGATTTCCCCGTTCAGAGAGTCGTATTGTGGTACGAGGCTTTTTGCGAATAGTGCAAACAGACAGCGTCCTTTACAGCCCAGCAACCCGAGCGATAGTACTGATGAGACGGTTTCAGAGACGGCATCTCAAAGCGGCAGTCATCAGCGTCGGGTCGTTTGTGCTGTTCGGGGTCGTCACTGGATTGATTCCCAATCCGGTCTACGTTCGGATGGTTCCCCGAACGCTGTTGGATTATCTCTTTCTCGCTCTCACTGCTGGATTCCTGGGCTTCTACGTGTTACAGCGAACAACGGAGCAGCGTGACGACGAAAAGACTGCAACTGCGGGTGCTGTTCTCGGATTTCTAGCGTTTGGATGCCCGATCTGCAACGCGTTTTTGCTTGCCCTGTTTAGCAGTTCCGCGCTAATGACGTACTTCGACCCGCTCCGGCCGCTTCTGGGAGTCGTGAGTGTTGCGCTCTTCGCCGGGCTTCTGTACGTTCGCTCACAACGTCCGTGTGAGTCCTGTGAGGTAGAACCGAAGCAGACGACCACACATCAGTAGACCAGTCAAATGCCAGACACTCAAACAGAAACAACCGACGAGACGGGTTCACGGCGCCGCTGGTCACTGCTCGGACTCGGTGGCGCACTGAGTCTCTGTTGTCTCTTTGCCGCTCCGGCCGCGACAGGCGCTGCCGGAGCTACCGCTGCTGGTGGTGCAACGGCGGCCCTCGGAGGCGGACTCATCCGAATACTAGTGGCGGCACTAACAGTTGGGGTTCTCGGCTTTGTATACCGATTTCGGTCAGACTCCAAATCCTGCGAAACGTGAGTCCTCTAGACGAGAATGAGTCACTACTGTCCGGTCTATCCGAACATCGCTCCGCCAGGGAGATACCCGAACGACCGGAGCGAATACCACGTCACGTAGACGCCGATCACGACGAAGGCCAGACTGCCAGCGTAGCGAGCGGACTGTCCGTATTTGCCAAGCGAGAGTGAACTCCCCGTAACGCGTGCGACAACACTGACACCGAGAATCAGCGTTCCCATGCCCGCTCCGAATGAGCCAAACACGGCAAGTCCCTCGACCAGCCCTTCCGTTGTGAACGATGTGAGAATCATCCCCAGAAAGATCGGCAAATTACACGCTAAACTACCAACTCCGTACACGATACCGAACACAAAGAAGGCTGGTATCGTGGCTGAATCTCGCTCAGGGAGGCGAATCGACTGGAGCGGAGAGAGGTTGTAGAAGTACATGATACCGATACCGATCAAGAGCGGCCCGACGAGGAGCTCCATCGACACGAGATACGGTTCGATCCACTGACCGAGGAGAAGCACGGCACCGCCAATAAGCAGATAGACGGTGACTACGCCGGCCGTAACGAACCCGCCGACGCGAAGCCCATCGATCACTGCGCGTCGGCCGAGTCCCAGTAGCATGAGAAGAGTGCCGACGACGACAACGGCGACTGGGGGATAGTAACTCCCTGTTCCGAGTTTCGCGAGTGGAACGATCAACTCATAGCCGGGGAGCAAAACCCGAATACCGGCAACCGACATGTAGAAGAGCGGAATCGCCCCGACGAGAAACACAAGAATGCCATTAACCAGGAATGCTATCCGGACAGGACCAGACGCATCCGATTGGTCTGCTCGCACTGCATCTTCGCCTTGTGTATAAAAGTACGAGAGGTACGCAGGGAGGAGTCCAACACTACACGGAGCAAAGAACATCAAGACACCCGCAGCGTACGCCGCCACTAGTAGTGATGATGAAGCAAACAGTGCCATCGGTCACTCCCCCTCCGTAGCTGAGTCGATCGTACAGTAGCGTGGGTCGCCAGCACGAGCGAGGTACCCAATCAGAAGCGTGAGGCCACCAACACGGAGCAGGTTCCCGTGAAACGGCATCGCTGCTAACGCACCAGCGAACCCGATGAGGCCGAGAACACCTGCGCCACAGCTCGCACAGCCGGATGCGAGCAGACCGGGAATCGCACTCGACAACCCTCTGGACCCTGAGAGTCCGACCTGAGCTACTCGACCAGCTACGTTCGTGACCGCGACGCCAGTTAAGATTGCATACCCAACAATCAGCCCGAGGCCGATGGCTCCAATTGTCGCGTACGTGTTCGCAGTGAGCGCCACGAGTGCAGTATCGAGATACCCGAGGTTGGCACCGAGCATCTGCATCGAGTACTCCGGGAACGAACTCAAAATTAGAAGGACGTAGGTTGCGACGGAGACCCCGACGAACAAGAGCCCCCGCGTTGCAGATGTCAGCGGGTAGGCCAGCGCTGCTAGAAGCTGTTCGGTGTGATGTTCGAGTCGCAGTGTTGTCATGCGTTCTGCACCCGTGAGATTGCTTCGTCGAATCGGTCGTATGGCTGTGCCCCGACGAGTTTGCCAGCGGTATCTACATCGCGATTGTAGAGAAGGAACGCAGGCGTCCCACGGATCCCGAACTGTGCCGCCCGGCTCATATCCTTGTTAATCGACGCCTCAATCTCGCTTCGGTGGGTCTGCATACACGAATCGACAGCACTTGCATCGACACCGTCGACGCCTTGAGTGATCTCCAGGAGATTTGCTTTCGACGCCCATCCCGAGTTCTTTGAGCCCTGCTTGTCAAAGAGCGTCGAATGCCACCGCCAATACGCCTCGGGGGTGTCCTCTCTCACCTGCCGCCAGACACAGCGATCCATCACCGCCGCGGTCATCGACGTTTTGCCCATGTAGGGAAACTCGATGAAGACGACCCGAACGGTGCCCGATTGGACGTGATTCCGGATTATCTTCGGAAGCGTATTCTGCTCGAAGCGGCGGCAGAAGGGGCACTGGTAGTCACTCCAGTAGTACATATCGGTAGGGGCGTCTAATGGCCCCATTATCGGATGGCCCTGCAGGTCAATTTCAAACCCAGTCGTGTTGGAACTGGTGTGGAACGGGGCCGCAGTCGGAACTTTCGAATCCTGGCTTCCGTCTAGTTTCGAAGCTCCGTAGACGATGCTACCACCAGCGAGGACCGTTCCGATACCACCAAGAACCGCACGCCGTCGTGTGATCGGAGACGGAATATCCATACCCGAATTGCGCCCTCGCCATATATGGCTGGAATGGCGATTTGCAGGGTCTGCAAAAATGCGCCCAGTGCGGATAGTGGGCAGCACGCTACAAGGGATTGCAATTAGAAGAAGTCCACTCGGTTTTGAAGAACACCAGTTGGAGTCTCCCCTTTGAAGTAGTCAGTATAATGTATCTATGGGCGGCTACTGATCTATCTGGAACTGCCACACTTTCGGAAGCTGTGCGTAGACGACCGCGTTGTCGACGAGCACGTCGACAGGGACGTACTCGTCGGGCGCGTGGACGGTGTCGGTTCCGAGCGCGAACTCAACGGTCGACACCCCCGCGTTTCGGAGGGTCTTGGCGTCCCCGCCGCCCGTGGCACTCCGCCGGAAGACACGCTCGCCCGTGACGTCCGCCGCCGTCGACGCGACAGCTTCGACGAGCGGACTGCCGGGAGGCTCGGCGGTCCCGACGCTCCACGAGACGTCGGCTATCGTGATACCCTCGCAGTCGGCAACACACTCCCGAATCCCCGCGAGCACGTCGGGCGTGTGGACACCCGCTGTCAGTCGCACGTCGATCTCGGCGCGAGCGGACTGTGGGACGGTGTTTATCGCGTCCCCGCCCTCGAGGATGCCGAGATTGATCGAGGGATACTGAAACAGATCTCGAGCGACGTCTTCGCCCATCGACGGGCTGTAGTATTCGATGGACTCTTCGACGATCGGCTCCACGTCAGGGTCAATATCGAGGCGCTGGGTGCCGAACCGTTCGCGCACGGTCTCCACGGCATTATAGAGTCGGTCAATTGCGTTGACGCCGAGTACTGGCCGGGAGCCATGGGCCCCCTCACCGCTGGCGTCGAGCGTCAGCCAGATGCTGCCCCGGTCCGCGATTGTGACGGAGTGGCGGCCTTCCTCACAGGTCGGCTCGCCAATCACGCACGCTTCCGCATCGAGCTCACCAGCGTCCAGTAACGCTGGCAAGCCGGCGTCACCACCTACTTCCTCGTCGCTCACGAACGCGAATTGGAGGTCGACAGGTGGCTCAGTGTCGGTGGCTGCGAAGGCCTGTATTACGAATAGCATCGATGCCACAGCCCCCTTCATATCGGTCGCACCGCGACCGTAGACGCGCTCGTCGGTGCGCTCACCGAGCGGATCGTGGGACCAGGCATCGGCGTTGAAGGGCACCGTATCGAGGTGGCCATTATATAGCAGTGTGTGGTCAGACTCACCCGGTAGTCGAACGAGCAGATTCGGCTTTGCTGGATCGACTGCAAAACGCTCTACTTCGACCGGAAGCGGGTCGAGGAATTGTTCGATTCTGGTGACGATTTCGCTGGTGTCGCCGGGCGGGTTCGACGTCTCAACCGCGAGAAGGTCGAGGGCGAGCGCGACCAGTTCCTCTCGGTGGGCTCGCACGTATTCGGTAGGAGTGTCATTACTCATTCAGGAGTGGGTTTGCTGTCGAGCGGTCCCGCCACCGAGAGCGGCGAGAGCCAGTGATGGCCAAGCGTCAGTGCAGAAGCCTGGTTTCCGTCCCGTATCCCGGCCGTTACCAAGTTCGCCACAAACGACGTCATGTTCGTATCGCGCAGCTTTGGTCGGGATCACCAGAAGAGTAAAGCCAATACAAGGCGCCAATCACGCCAGCTGTTAGCGCAGTCACGACGATTCTGATGAGCCCACCACCGAGTGCAGCCGCCGTTCCCCCGGCAGCCGCGGCGCCGGCCGCCGGCGCCGCGAAGAGACAGCAGAGACTCAACGCGCCGCCAACACCGAGTAGTCGCCACGGCGGTGTCGATGCATCCTCCGTACTCGCCTCCGCGTCCGAACCAGTCATCGATTGGTCCCTCGTTTGCCTGATGGACCCAAGTGCGTTTGGGTTGTCGCGGCCGTCGCTCGCACTGTCAGCACACCTTGCAACGCCGGCGCTGGTAGACCAAGAGTGCGGTGAAGAACGCGACGCTCACGACACCGAGGATTGGGCGGAGCGGGTCGAAGTACGTCATGAGCGCCGACGAGCTGAACAGCGCGAGCAACACGGCGTTGCAGATCGGACAGCCGAACGCCAGAAAGCCGCCGACGATTCCACCGGCGGCGAATCGATCGCCAATTGGCTCCTCGGCTAGCGAGCGCTGGTAGACGAACGCCCCGGCGAACGCCGCAGTCGCGACGAGGAACAGGTAGTCTGCTGGGGTCCGAGAGACCATCCGGACGTAGACTCAGTACATCACAAAGCCGCTTAGTTAGAACGTCTGCTTGCTGAAGGTGTGTCTACGACCCAGCAAGCAGACAGTGAGATTCACGAGGACCAGCTTCTTAACTTTCTCGTCAACACCCTTGAGGAGGAAGTTCCGCTTTCCTTAGCCAATAACGCTGAAATCACTACTGAGGGCATCTATGAGGTCCTCGTCGGCGCTTGCGCCGACGGGACCTCTGTCTCTACGCTCTGTGCGTCGAGTCAGAACGGCCCCGCTGCCAACACGATCCTCTACCATCTCCGGACGAAGTTCGAGCCCAAACGGCTCGAACGAGTCGCTAACACGCTTCTTCGACGAGATATCGTCGAACTGCTTCCTGAGCAGGTGGAGGTCTGCGCAGACCTCCACCTGCGGCCCTACTACGGTGATGAAGACGACACGGAGAACCTCTATCACTCGGAAGCCAAGCGTGGAACCACCGCATTCCACGCCTACGCCACACTCTACGCGCGTGTGAAGAACAAACGATATACGCTGGCGGTGCGCCGTCTCGAAGACGGCGACACCGCCAGCAGTGTCCTCGCTGAGTTTCTTGGTGTACTCGACGGCCTTGACGCCGATGTCAAGGCCGTCTACCTTGATCGCGGATTCTACGACAGCAAGTGTCTCACGCTGTTGCAGGCGCACAACTACGCCTACGTGGTCCCGATCATTCAGTGGGGGAAGACGATTCAGCAGGAACTTGCGGAAGGGTGGAGTCGCGTCATTCAACACGATCTGACGGGGAAACTCGACGGTCACAGCTGGACCGTCGAGTTTCCCGTCTACATCGACTGTACGTACCTGAACGGACGGTACGACGACCACGGTGTGGCGCGTCACGGCTACGCCGCTGACGCGCCGTTTATCGAGACACCACGCCAGGCTCGATACCATTACTCGAAACGCTTCGGTATCGAGTCAAGCTATCGCTTGTCCGAGCAAGCGATAGCGACGACAACGACGCGAAACGCGACGGTGAGACTTCTGTACGTTGTGGTGAGTCTGCTCTTGCAGAATGCGTGGCGGTATCTGCACTACGAATACGTGGCGACGCCGCGCCGAGGCGGGCGTCGCCTCTGGTGGTGGCCGTACAAGGAGTTCGTGAATATGGTTCGGCGGGCTGCGTGGACGGCCCTCGCGGTGCGTCGGGCCGTCCCCGCGAATCGGCCACCTGACGACCGGTTCCACCGGTAGTCACCGACCGAGCAAGCTCCCTTCAGGAGTGGCAACGCTGTCGCGTCGGCGGCTGACTGCCGCCGACAGCGACAGCTCCCTCTTCGATCAGCGTTGCTCGACCGTTACTGACGACTCATCACAACAGAACAGATGGCTCAGGTCAGGCTAACTGGCGATGCTTTGTGAGGTACTGAGACTGGGTTCGGCAGCAGTCCCGTCACCGCACCGAACAGGATGAAGACTGCGGCGCTCACACCGGCGCTCCGGACCAGCCGAGGGTTTGGCAGTGACGTCATGAGTTCGTATCCCGGTGATTCGAATACGTTCGCGGGGCCGCTAGCTGTTTGTCGAAGGTACGATGCAGAGGTATCTCGATGGGACAGAACAATATAGAGTTAAAGCTTGGTTTTCCGTCTCCGGGATATCGACCTCGCCCGCTAATATTGTGTTTCCAACCCACTATTATACGATATTCCTCTGGCGTTTGAAAGTGATTATGGTCCAATCGGGCACTATATTAGAATAGTGGCTTTCGTCGGACCTACACCGCGTTTTCGGCTGTCTCAATTATCGAATACGGATTGTGTGTGCCATCATTCCGTACCACGACGACGAGTCCCGCCGTCTCTTCGACTGGTACGGTGATGGTACCCAGCGTATCGTACACACGAACGGTTGCATGCAGTGACTCTCCGTGGTACTCCTCGTAGACTGGAGTGCCGATCGCCTCGAGCTGAATGTGCTCTAGAATCGCCTGGATATCCGACGAAGCGTACTGTGCGGACGCCGCCTCGTCTCGGTACAGGACATCGTACCCGCCATCCTCGTAGGATGCCAGGCCGACCAGCGTCTCACCGAGATCAGCCTTCAGTGTCGACTTGAGGGAGCTAGCGATGTCCCCCAGTGAGCGGTCCCCCGAGAGCCGATCGTCCGCGCCAGTAGACTCATCGGTCATTATTGTTTCACGCGTGCGCTTCGATCACGGAGCGAAGCTGCGCTTCGTCTTGCATCCCGACGAGTCGTTCCGCCGGCTGGCCGTCAGCGAACAGGACGAGGGTCGGAACCCCTCTGACCCCGTACTCTGCGGCGAGTTGCTGATTCGCGTCGATGTCGATCTTCGCTACGGTCGCATCGGTCTCGGCCGCGATCGTTTCGACGACTGGTTCGAGCATCTGGCACGGACCACACCAATCGGCATAGAAGTCGGCTAGCACGAGATTGTACTCGGCGACAGTTTCGGACAGCTCGGCGCCGCTGTCGATATGGATCGGTTCGGACGGGCTCTTCAGGGTGGACGCCTCAGCACCGCCCGTTTCAGCCTTGTTTCGAAGCTCCGCCAGTTTCTGTCGACGGATCTCCTCGATATCTTCAGCCATTAGGTGTCCGTTTGAACCGCGCCGCCTTATTTGTTTTGCATAACTCGCACAATACTGCCTCGGTGGGGTTTGAACGATAGGGGTCAGAGACAGGACTCAATCGACTGCTTCTCTCGGCCCTCCGGGTCTCGGCAGTACCGGTCTTCGAACTCCTGAATAAGCTGTCCGATGGCCGCATACCAATCGTTGAGCAATCGCTGCATGTCATGGGCAACTTCCTCTGGTGCCCGCGAACGATACACGTAGTAGTACCCTCCGTGCTCGTAGTTTACTTGCTCCTGAACTACCACGCCGGCCTCAAGGAGCCGAGAAATCGAACGGTACGCAGTCGAACGCTCACAATCCATTCGATCTGCGACGTCGTCGACCGTGAGATCCCCCTCTGCCTGTTGTAGCAGCTGAAATACCATCTGATCCCGCTCGTTGAGCCCGTGGACGCAGCCCAAGAGGTCGAGGCACCCCAGGTCGCGCTCGAGGTCCTCACGCACTGATGTGGCCACCATGTCCGAAAATAAGGTAGCAGAGACGATTAAAGTTGTTCCCGAACACTACAATACTCGGTTGGCAGAATAGGTGCTAAAGTGAGTCTTTTCCCAGGTTTCTCCGCTTTCGCGAGAGGATACCCGAAGAGACTTTGTCCTGAAGACCCAAGACAATACACGAATGATGCTCCCAATCGACCCGGACCAGATCGGCTCTGCAGATATCGGTGAAGAACGGGCGACCCTTGAAATGAGCCACGAGGAGGCCGTTGAGCACGTCCGCGAGGTGTTTACGGACGCCGGCTTCGGCATTCCCGTCGAGTTCTCACCCTCCGAGATGCTTAACGAGAAAGTGGACGCGGACCGCGACCCCTACTACGTGCTCGGCGCGTGCAATCCCGAGGTCGCCGACCGCGCGCTCGATGCGACCGACAACCGGCTCGGCGCCCTGATGCCGTGCAACGTCGTCGTTTGGGAAGCAGAACCCGGGAAGCAGGTCGTCTACCACGTCTCCATCATGCGCATCGCCCGCCTCATCGGGATGGCGCCCGACAACGAGGAGATGGCAGACATCGTCGCCGATACCGGCGAACTCGTCGACGAGGCGTTCGCGAACCTCTAACATGGGTCATCACACGTTCGACGCCGACCGCGCCGACAAGCTCGAAGATGCACAACAGCGATACCGGTTCCTCTCCGCGGAGGAGTTGCTCTGGGCGCTCTCACCGGATGGGGACGAAACAGTGGCAGACCTGGGTAGCGGGACCGGGTTCTACACCGACGACGTGGCACCAACTGTCGACCACGTGTACGCCGTCGACATCCAGGAGGCGATGCACGACTACTACCGGAAGAAAGGCGTCCCCGAGAACGTCGACCTCGTGACGAGTGGCGTCGACGACCTCCCACTCGATACTGGCAGTCTCGACGCTGCATTCTCGACGATGACCTACCACGAGTTCGCAAGCGAGCAGGCGTTGAGCGAAATCAGTCGCGTGCTCACGTCACAGGGGACGTTTGTTATCGTCGACTGGGCAGCTTCCGGAAGTGGGAACCACGGCCCACCCGTTGCCGAACGATTTTCGGCCGTCGAGGTTGCAAATGTGCTCCGCCAGCACGGATTCAATATAGAGTTTCAGGCCGAACGGCCGGAAACGTTTCTGCTGATAGGACATACTAAATAAACCGTCTGGTGCGTTTTGCAGTAATTTTTCGTAGAATCTGACAAGAACGTGTTCGTGCGCCGATCAGATATAGGAGTTCGTAACCAACAATCTAAGTGGGAAATCGCTACTGTTGGTTAAGTTTCTCTGCGCCCGCGGAAGGGCGGAGGCGCGTTCTGACACGTAGCGAGCGGAGGTCCACTACCTCTGGCCGGAAGGCCATATGGTGGAGAAAGTGCTCCACGAGCCGCTCAGTGGCCCTGCGGAAGCCGTCGCTCCCGACGGTGGCCGAACAGGCGACGTTCGCGACCGACTGGTCGTCAACGAGAACCCACAGTCGCAGGACAAACTCGAGCCCCGCACCAAGCGTGCCGTCACCGAAGCGATGGACGTCTCACTCCTCTCAAAAGGGAGCCGCTACGAGGTGCAGTTCGCGCCCGAGAACCGAAGCCGGCGCGATTGGAGAAGCGTTCGCAGAATGAGTTACTGCCCCTGTTTCGTTCTCTAACGCTCAAAGCGTACCACCCTCCTTTCGAAATACGTCGAAAACTGACGGCAACAACGGCAGACTTGCACCACCAATTGTTCACGCCACTTACCACCAAACTCGAAGTTCAATAGAGCCCTGCCTCGTGACTTCATCCACGCTCGCCTAGCCCGGGCGGGCGTTAATGGTCCCCCAGGCAACGAGCGCCAAGGAGACGACCAGGGATGTCCCCCAGAGGTAGGCGGTCGCCAACAACATGGGTTCGACCGACCGCATCAGCATCGACGCGGGGAGAAGCCACTGTCCAACAATAAATGACCAGACGGCGACCGAGCGGGTGCGCCCCGAAAGAGTTGTGTGCTCGATACCGAACCCGGCGACAACGGCGAGGATAGACAGCATCCCGAACTGGGCGTGTGCGGTGACCGCCATCGGCGGCATCGTGGGGCCGGCGGGCGACAGCGCGAACGTCTGGAGCAGTCCCCACAGCGCTTGCACGGTGAGCGCGACGAAGCCCGACACCCGGAGCGTCCACGACATTAAGTGACAGATGGTACGAGCACGTCAGTGATAAGTCTACGGAGACGACTGGCTGCCGCGTCCAACCCGTAACAGCGACCTGGACGGGTTGACGGCTCTCGGCGGAATGGAATGTAAAGCCGGTACAGTAATACGCATCCCCAAACATCATCCGGCAGTGCGACGGAAGAACAAGCTACTGGTCGCCGGGGTCGGTATTCTTGTGCTCCTGGGCGTTCTAGGGGTGACGACGATGAGCGCGTCCACCGAGTTTGTAACGCCGACAGCGCTTTCCGAAGACAACAATTACGAGGGTGACTGGGTAAACCTCGAGGGTACCGTCCAGAATCTGGACACGAGCGGCGAGCGCACTACGTTCGCCGTAGCTGACGGGAACCACTCTATCCCCGTCACCTACGAGGGGACGCTCCCCGACACGATGCAGGAGGGACGGATCGTCGTCGCGAAGGGCCGGTACGCGGATGGCTCCCTGACCGCCCAGCAGCTCTCGGTGCGTGCCCACGAGGGCGAGGAACGACCCGACGACGTCTGATGAGCGCCGACGAGCCCGCTACCGACGGTAAGAGCACCGGCCCGCCGGCGATAAGCGCCGACAACTTGACGAAGCGTTACGGCCAGTTCCACGCCGTTGACGGTGTCTCATTCTCGGTTGCGGACGGCGAGACTATCGGGTTCTTCGGGCCGAACGGCGCGGGGAAGTCGACAACCATTCGAATGCTCGCTGGGCTCGTGCGGCCGACGGCCGGGTCGGTCCGCTTCGGGGGTGTGGAGCGATCGCTCGGCGACCCGGACGCCACCAGCGGTGTCGGCGTCGTGACGCATGACGCGATGCTGTACGACGACCTGACCGCCCGTGAGAACCTCCAATTTCACGCCCGCCTACACGGCGTCGACGGCGTCGACGCCCGAGTCGAAACGGTCCTCAACAACGTGGGTCTCGCCGACCGGGGAAGCCAGCGGCCTGCGACATTCTCGCATGGCCTCCAGAAGCGCCTGTCCCTTGCGCGCGCGCTGCTCCACGACCCCGACGTACTGTTGCTCGACGAACCGTACTCGGGGCTCGACCAGCGCGGTGTTGCCGACCTCGGCCACATTCTCGACGGCATCGACGACAGGACCGTCCTCCTATCTACCCATAACCTCAACCTGGGACTGCAGCGGTGCTCGCGAGCGCTCGTCCTTGACCGTGGCCGCGTCCAGGCCGACATCCAGACCGCGTCCACGTCGCCGGACGAGTTCGAAGCTATCTACCGGCGTGCTATCGGGCTTGACGGCCAGTCGACGGACAACCGCTCCACCGCCACCGACCAGCAATGACAAGCTACCTCACCGCCGTCTACCTCGTAATGCGCAAGGATCTCCACCTAGAGGTGCGAACAAAGCAGGTGACGACCACGGCCGCCGTGTTCGCGTTACTGGTCGTACTGGCGTTCGCGTTCGGATTCGTGAAGACGTTCACCGACCCTCAGGTCGTCGGGCGGAGCGCGCTCTGGGTTGCGTTCGTGTTCGCCGGCACCCTCGGAGTGACTGAAGCGGCCGACGTCGAGGCCCAGCACGCCGCCCTTGACGGCCTACTGCTGGCGCCTGTCGATCGATCGGCGGTGTACGTCGGGAAGGTCCTCAGCACGACCGCGTTCGTGCTCGCCGTAGACCTCGTCACCCTCGCCGCGACTGGCGTATTCCTCGGGTATGAACTTGCGCTCTCGATGATGCCGGCGCTCGTCGGCGTGCTCGGGCTGGCCGCATTCGGCTTCTCAGCGGTCGGCGTTGTCGTATCGACGCTGACGTTTCGGTCGTCGCTGGGCGAACTCGTGTTGCCCGTGCTACTCGTGCCGCTGGTCGTTCCGGTGTTGCTCGCAGGCGTCGAACTTACAGCCGCGCTCACGACCGGCGCACCGACGGGCACGTGGCTCCGTGTATTGGGTTCGTACGCAGGCATTCTATTCCTTGGCGGACTCGTCACCTTCGAGTACGCCGTCGAGGAATGAGAATGAGCGAAGGGTGGCGCTGATTACAGCACGCGGTAGGCGACGAGGCCGCCGCCGACCATCACAGCGAGACTGCCGAAGACAGGCATCGTCGGGAACTCAGGGATCGAATTACTCTCCGATGACCCTGTCTCGGCCATATTGGCTCCACCAGCACTTCCGTTACCGCCGGCCGTAGCGGAGCGCGCGTTCGAGACATCGACCCTGACTGTCTCGTTCGCACTCACTGGGCCGTCTGACGTGAGAACCGGGACGGGCGAGTCACCAACGCGGAGGTTCTCGGAGTGGTCAACCTCATCGATGTCGTATCCCTGGAACGACACCGCGAAGCTCTCCGCGTCGCGACGGAGTTGCTTCTCGAACGTTCGGTCGGCGATGTCGTAGGCGACGCCGACCTGTGTGCTGCCGTTCGCGGGGACCGATACGTCCACAGCGACGCCGCCATCGACGCGCCGGTAGTTGGTCTCTTCACCGGCCGCCATCGCGGAGTACGGCTGGCCGTCCGACGGCACTCCGATGACGACCGTACCGGCGAACGGCCGGTCGGCGTCATTCTGGAGGGTGAGCGTCTCCACCACGCCCGTGAGACCCGAGCGATTCTGTGGTGCAAGCACGCGGACGACGTGGCTGACGGGGTCGCCGCCCATCACCGAGAGCACGCTGGATTCGTTGATGGGCGGCGGCGTCGACACGGTCACATTCTGGGTGCCGCCGTCCGCAGTGGAAACCGTTTCGCGATACTGGACGCCGTCGACGGCGACGGCAAGGCGGTACGTCTCGTTCGACTCCAGGGGAGCGAACGCAAACGTCCCGTTTTCGGCCGCCTGGGTGCGGTCGACCGAGAAGCCGGCTTCGTCGATGAGGCTGACAGTGGTGTTTGGTCGCGGCTCGCCGGCCTCGTCGACTACCTGGCCGGAGATAGCGGCCTCGAGGTCGATGGTCGCTGTGGAGTCGTTCCGCAGCACCTCGTAGTGGGCGGCGCCGTCGTGGACGACGCGGACGACGTACGCGGGCGAGTCGGGCGCGTCAACGGAGAAGGTGGTTCCATCGACGGTCGTCCGCACGGAGTTCCCCGTACTGCGCAGGTTTTCGTCGACAGGTGCGACGGTCACGCGAGCGCCATCGGCTGAGCCGTCCGCAACGGTGACGGTGCCTGAAACTGAGGTAGTCGCTGCAGCGATACTTGGGAGGGCAATGATGCAAGCGGTGAAAACAACGACTGCGGCAAGAGCGTGCTTATGGTTCATGTTAGTCTGTTGCCTCCGGTTCGACATCGGTACTCGAAGCAGTCGAAGCAGTTAGCGTCTGAATACCGTGCTCGGGGTCGAACACGAGCACGGTGGACATCCCTGCGACGAGCAACACGAGGCTGAGCCGCAGTAGGGACATTAACGGCACCTGCTTGACGGTCATCGAGGCAGTGCCGTCGCTGACGCCTGCGATAACGTAGGTGTCGGTCACGAGTCCCCGGTCGATGAGGACATCCCTGACCTGCATGTTACCTTGCTGGGGGTACTCGCGCTGACCGGCGACCCCGGAGGTGACAAGTTTCCCGTCCTCGTAGACCGCGAGCGAGACGCCGTCGACTTGAACGCGCGTCGGGACCACACCTTCGGGCGGATTCGCTGGCGAGCCGATGGCCTGCGGGCTCGCGAGCACCGTCGCGTCGGCGTTCGGCACGAAGTTCCACATCAGCCGGCCGCGTGCGACAAGGCCTTGACCGGTCTGGACGGAGAAATTGCCCGCAGTCTCGTTGCGTTGGATGACGCCTACCCACGTCCGGGAGCCGTCGAGTTGGATAACCGTCGCCTGTGGCCCCCTTCTGACGTCAGTGACGGTGCCGTACACCGCCTGTACCGTTCCGTTTAGTGACGGTCCACGAGCGGCCACTTGGTCGGTCGAGAGCGCGTACGACTCAGGCTCGGGGTTCTGGGGGAACTCGTTGCTGGTGTAGTCCAGCACGCGGACCGAGTAGTCGGTGCCGGCAACGTCCTGATAGGAGGTATCAACGGACTCAGACGCGACGCCGGTTGCTATCGCTGACGCCTGGCCCGCGAACATATACATAAACGGGAGCGACAGCACGAGTAGCACGGCACCGACATGGATGGCAGTAATTCCTGTCTCCTTAAACACCGCGCCCCGGTCGGCGGCCGCCGGAATTCGGGCGAGCGCGCGCTTCGTGACGCCAAGAATGGCGTACGCGGCTGGGGGGAGAATCGAGAGCACGCTGATACTCCCGAGGACGCCATATATAGGGGATTGAGTCGGAGGCGAAGGATAAAGCTGCCAGATCTCTGAGGGTGCAACGAACGCAGCGACCACGGCCGCGGTGCCGAAGACGGCTAATCCGGCGAGGCTGCGGCGGCGTCCTTCGACGTCGAAGTCCATGTAGAAACCCAACAACAGCAGCGCGACGCCGACCAACGGGTAGCTCCAAAGGTTGAAGTAATGAGACTCCACGGACACTTCGACGCCGGTAACCGCGGCCCGGAGGACAGGGAACGACAGCCCCCAGAGGGAGACGAACGTCAGCAGACCGAACAGCAGGACGGCGGCGTGCAGGAGATTGTCCCGCGTGAGCCACGCGCCGTCTGAGCCGGTCGCTTCGTCGTCCTGGAGGAACCAGTACGCGAGCGGGACGACGACGCCCAAGACGCTAGTCAACACCATCAGGACGATGAACGAGATGCCGATACCGCCGTCGGCGAACGAGTGGACACTCCGGAACGTCCCGCTGCGGACGATGGAGGTGGTGTAAATTGCGAGCGAGAATACCGTCGCAGTCATCGCGGGCGCGAGAATCCGGTACTCGTCGTTCGGCCGGTACCGGACGACGGCGTGGACAGTGGCAGTGAGGAACAACCACGGCACAAGAATGGCTGTCTCCACCGGGTCCCACGCCCAGATACCACCCCAGCCGAGTACGGTGTACGACCAGAGGCCGCCGAGCGCCACGGCGACCGTAAGGAACAGCCAGCTGACGCGCAGCCAGCGCGTGACGCTCCCGCGCCAGGCCGCAAACACGCTTCCGTCACCCCGGAATAGAGAGACGAAGTGCGCGGCGCCGATGGCGAACGGCATTGTGAGCAGCGCGTAGGAGATAAACATCACGGGTGGGTGGATGGCCATGTACGGGTCGACCAGCAGAGGGTTGAGCCCCTCGCCGCTCGTCGGAATGTACCCCGGTGGCGCGTTCGCGAACTCCGTCCGAATGGACGCGAACGGGCTCTGGAGCAGTAGCATCCCGACGAAGTACGTGACGATCCCGAACGTGATAGCGTGGACGAGCTTCGAGTGGCGGTCCGGGAACCCGCGGATGACCCCGGCGGTGAACGCGACCAGCACAGTGAGTGCCGCCCACAGCAAGATCGATCCCTCGTTACCGGCGTACACGCCGGTCACGCGGTACAGCAGCGGGAGGTAGTCGGCGGTGTTGTTCCACACGTACGCGTTCGAGTAGTCCGTCACCACGAACTGGTACGTGAGCTGGGCCAGGGCGCCGGCCAGCGCTACCGCGCCTGCGCCCGTGAGTATTGTCACGTACCCGACGTGCCGGTCGTCATCGGCGAGGTACGCGCGGGCAAGAATACCGGTTGCGCCCAGCAGAACGGTGAACGCGGTGGCGAGCAGGACATTCCCGACGTTCATTGGTTGTCACCCGCGTCGTACTCGCGCTCGGCCTCTGCGAGGTAATCGAGGAACGCCTCGCGGTCGGCGTACCCGGAGATTTTCACGAGCTGTTCGCCCTCGGGCGTGATGATGACGTGCTGTGGCGGGTAGTTGGCGTTGTACCGCTGCTGGAGGCGGCCGTATTCGCCCTGGTCGCTGTCGAGGTTCACCGCTACCTTCACGAAGTCGTCGAGTTCAGCTTGTACCTCGGGGTCAGAGTAGACGTACTGGTTGTAGTCTTCGCAGTACGTACACCACGTCGTCCAGAAGTAGACGATAATAGGGCGGTCCTGCTCGCTGGCTAGCTGCTCGGCCTCGGAGAAGTCGGTCCGCCATTCGGTTTCGCCGTGGTACGAATAGTTATCGTCGCTCAACACTGGTGCGGAGTGCATCGACAGGTAGCCAATGCCCAGAAGGAAGACGAAGAAGGCGATTGTAAGCGCCTTTCGAGGCTTCATCGATGTGTGACGCTTTCTCATCTCTCTCATTAAAATGTGCTGTCTGTGAACGACCCGGGGTCGGCGCACGTCAGACGGTCTTTCGTGTGTCCGCTAATACTCCCATGTCCGCAGAAAAGCTTTATTACAGTCGTGTCCACATATTGGAATACCGATTGCGAATACCGCAGTAGCAAGCTGAAATCACCACCGGGACCGATGAGCAATATGTAGAGATTTACGATGAGCAAACGAGATTCAACGAGACTACTGAAACCGACGCTGCTCGTGGTCGGAGCGCTCGTCGCGGGTGTTATCGTCGTCTTCGCCGTCAACGGCGCGTTGGCGTTCATGAGCGACACCGGCGGGGCGCCGTCGGCTATGGAGGGCGACGGCGGTGGCGGCGTCATCCAGCTACCGGGAACGTGGAGCGGCTCGGAGTGGTACAGTCCGGAACTCCGCGATGAGGGGTTCGAGTACAAGAACGCTTCAGCGGGCGACGAGGTGGAGTTCGTCCCGAAGGAGATGAACAACTCAACGCTCCCGGAGAACGAGAATCGGCGGGAGCTCGTCCAGTACGGGCGTGAGATCTTCGCGAACACGTCCAACGAGATGCCCAACCACGTCGGCAACGAACTGTCGTGTGCGAACTGTCACGGCGGCGGCGACCTGCCGACGACCACCGGTATGGTCGGCCAGGATATCGATATGATTCCGCTCGTCGGCACCGCAGCCGGCTATCCCGAGTGGACCGGCCGTACTGAGCGGATGCGGGACATGCGCCAGCGCATCATGGGCTGCTTCCTGCGGAGCATGGACGCGCCCGGTTCCCCCGAGGGGGTCCCAGCGTACGACAGTCGTGAGATCCAGGCGATGGAGTCGTACATGGTCTGGCTGAACAAGGGCACGCCGAGCCAGAAGGTGCCGTACTGGCGGCACATCCGGAAGCCCGAGGGCGACGAGAAGGTGAACGTAACAGAAGCCAACCCGGTGCGGGGCGCCGAGCTCTACCTCGAGAACTGCGCATCCTGCCACGGCGCTGACGGCCAGGGGACTCCCGGCCAGTATCCGCCGCTATGGGGTGAGGGCTCCTACAACGACGGTGCCGGCATGGGCCGGCTGTACACGTCTGCCGGATTCATCCGGGAGGCCATGCCGTACGGCACGGCGCACACGTTCACGGACTGGAGGGACGTCCATGACGTCGCCGCGTTCATGAACGGCCACAAACGCCCGCACCTCCCACGGCAGCCCAAAGACTGGGCCGAGTCTGGGGCGCCCGACGAGGGGATCTACTACCAGCGCGTTCAGGAGCGGTTCGGCTACGACATGAACCCGATGACGAAGAAGCTCATGATCGCCGGGATTCCCATCGGCTCCCAGGAGATCAATCAGAGCGTCATCCCTGACAACGTTGACCGCTACGACCAGCCCCTCCGTGACGTCGAAGTGAACGGCTCGTGGCAGACCACCTGGATTCGGACGTACGAGGACCACGACAACGGCTGGTCCACGAACGAGACCGAGTCGAACAACTCAACGTCCACTGACGCGCAAGAGTTGATAGGGGCAGCAATAGACGGCGGCAGTAGCCAGCAGGCAAGCTGACCGCCGTCCGTGATTCGCTGACATAATGGTAGAGGCTCCAACTACGTTCGCGGTGTTCGCCGCCGGCATTCTGACGATCTTGACGCCGTGCTGTCTGCCGATGATCCCGGTACTCGTAGTTGGGTCGTCAGGCCACTCGCTGCGCCCGGTGGCCATCGTGGCGGGGAGTACGCTCACGTTCACCGTGCTCGGGGTCGCGACTGGGATGATAGGGTCCGTAACCCCTGACACCGTCCGGTTACCGTTCGCCATCATGATGCTGGCGTTCGGGGCCATAATGGCAGACGACGACCTCAACGAGATGTACTCCCGGTACGCGTCCCGGCTGTCAGGACGCGCGTCGGCTGCGAGCACGCGGATCGACAAGGACGAGCGGCCGCTGACAAACGCGTTCGTCGTCGGCCTCCTGCTCGGGGTTATCTGGCTACCGTGCGTCGGTCCCGTCCTTGGGGGCGTGCTCGCGCTCGCCGGAACGACCGGTGACGTTGGGCGGAGCGCATGGCTGTTGTTCACCTACGGTGGCGGCTTCTCAGTGCCGCTGCTCGGGGTGGCCTACGCCGGTAAGCACGGTGTCCGGCGGATCTTCAATTCCGTCACTGAGGGTGTCTCGGGGGACGCGGTCCAGACAGCGACCGGGTACACGTTCCTGGCATTAGGCGTGGCCGTCCTCTTCGACGTGGACAAATTGCTGCTTGCGTCAATCGTTGAGTACCTATGAGAGCACACGCATGAGTTCGGACGAGATTGAATCGACGACCGATCAAGCAAGCGAGCGGTCCCAGAGTCTGCGGCTCGGACAGCTGGTCGGACGTGTGACCCGCGTGCTGCGTGCGGTGATCATGAGCCGCGTCGTGAAGTGGGGAGCGCTGGTGTCAGGCGTGGCATCGTTCGTACTGGTGTTCGGTTCCGCGTCGGACGTGATGTACGGCGTCTCCCACGGTGGAAACCTGCTGGCGTATTGGCACATCGCGCTGGCATGGGTGGCGGCATCCGCGCTCGGGACGACGTTCGTCGGCAGTGCGCTCTACCTTCGGTACCGGGGAGCGTTCTGGAGCCGGCTCGCGCACAGCGCGGGTGAACTCGGATTCTTGCTCGTGACGCTGACGCTGCTGTTCGGGAGTTTCTGGGGGAAGGTTATCTGGAACTCCTACTGGGAGTGGACGGACGTGCGGCTGGTGACGTTTCTGGTCGTGTGGTTCATCTACGCGGGCTACCTGGTCGTCCACGCTGGTACCGATGGTGGCAGCGGCGACCGATACGCCGCCGTCTACGGCGTGCTTGGCTTTATCACAGTGCCTATCTCCTACGTCTCGACGCGGCTGTGGACGCCGACATTTCACGAGACGACGCTGGGGAACCCGGACGTGAGTGCGAATATCGACCCGACGACGCTACTGGTGTCGCTGCTGGCGGCGTCGCTACTATACCTCTACCTACTCGGGCTCCGCATACGGCTGCACGAACTCGAAGACGACCTCGCGGCACGCCAGCAACGGAGGTGACATAATGGAACCACTGCTACTGGCCGGCTACACGGCACTGTTCGTGACGCTGTTCGGGTACGTGGCGTACCTGCAGCGGCGGATGGAACACCTTGAGCGCCGTCTCGCCGACCTCGACGACTGAAGTCACGCCAACGACCAATAGCTTATTGCCATTACATGGTTCATACACTATTATGAATTCGAGTGGTAACGGGGGAACGACGGCAGCCGGCCGCCGGGCGTTCCTTAAGAGAGCAGCGCTGGTGACCGGCGCCGCCGCAGCGGGCGGCACAACCGGAACAGTCACGGCCCAAGAGGGACAGAGTTACGACGGCTGGCTCGCCAACACGAGTAACTTCGACGGAACCTACGACTACACGGGCCAAGATCAGGTGACTGTCTGGGTCGGCGCATCCGGCAACGGTGGGAACCTCGCGTTCGGTCCGGCAGCGATCCGCGTCGATCCCGGCACCGAAGTCGTCTGGGAGTGGACAGGCAAGGGCGGCACCCACAACGTCGTCGACAACGCGGGGAACTTCGAGAGCGACACGTACAGCCAGGCTGGCGAGACGTACTCACGGACGTTCGAGTCAGAGGGGACGTACAAGTACCTCTGTGTCCCTCACCAGTCGATGGGGATGAAAGGCGTCGTTGTTGTCGGCGGGTCAGGCGGATTGGATCCAAGCGAGTTCGAGAAACCTGCCTCGGCCAGTGGCTCCGGCGATGGCAACGGAGCGGGTGGTGACGGCTCGTCCAACGGTGGAAACGGCCGACCGATATCCCTGGAGGCAGCTCTGATGGTGACTAGTGTGGCAATAGCGTTCCTCTCGCCCATCATGTTCGGCCTGTTCCTGATGTTCGACGACAGTGACGACACTGCCGCCGCCGAGTAAGCGCCACTGTCGGCGACCCATCTAATGTTCGACGATAAGATGCACACCGCTAGCGCGGCTGAACCAGGTGACACAAGCAAGTGACATCCGCCGCGCCGTGAACGGTGCGGCTTCCCTTGACAAAGGGAACCCGGCCTGGTACCGGTTGGTTCCAGGACTTGCTCTTCCGAGGTCGGCGGGGTAGGTTTTCGGCCCTTCGCTAGGGAGCGTCCTATGGCCCTGTCACGGGGGCTCCCATCTGTCACCGAGTCATCGCCCCGCGGTTTCTCAACGTGTCTCTCTCCGTGGCGGTCGCGTGGTTCGAGGGAGCGAATCGCTCCCTCGTCGTTTTCGGTGTTAGTGGTACTATTGGCCTCTTCCTTGCAGGAGCGCCGGGTGCGGCCATATTAGGCGTTCTCGGTGTTGTGGTGGCATTGTTCAGATTAGCTGATTCCAGGTGAACGCGAAGGTTTGCAACCATGTTTCTGCAGAGTCAGCAGTTGCGTGGCGGAAGTGGTTGGCGAACTGCTCAGTCCGACGTTTCAGCTCCTTAAACACGCGTTCGACAGCATTCCGATTCCCATGCGTGACGTGTCGGAATCGGAGCCCAAGCTCGAATAATGCCGCTTTGAGCCACGGTGCGCCATCAACGAGAAACACGGCAGTTTCGACGCGATGTTTCTCACGGAGTTCCTCCACAAACTGTTTTGTCAAGACGATTGTTCGGGTGGGAAAGAGTCTGACGTGCAGGAATTCGTTGGTTTCAGGATCAACGGCAGCGTACAGCCAGTAACGCTGGTCGTTGAGTTGAATCACGGTTTCGTCGAGTGCGACGTGATTCGGATTCTTCCCGGAATTGGGCTGTAGGCCGGCTTTCTGGACCCAATTGTGGACAGTTGAGCGAGCACGTTCGACACCGAATGAAGCTAAGACTGAGACGGTATCCGAGAGTGATAATCCGGCAGCATGGAGTCGGATACCCAATTTCATCGCGGGTTCCGGTGTCGCTTCTCGCTCCACAAATTCTAACTCGAAGCAGTCGCTACCTCCGGTGAGGCGGGCGATTTCTGGCATGGATCACTAGAATCTCGCTCCGCCTCACCCTTCATCCTTATCTGAACACTGCCTTGTGGTCTTTGCAAAGACACTTGGTCATCCGTCTTTAGCTAAGCCAGAAACCGCGTGACAGCAGCGACTTATCGAGGCTACTTTTCGGGAGGAATGAGGAGGCGTAGCTGTGTCCAACAGAGCCTCCTCATCGAGAATTATGCGTCGGCTCACTACTCTCTTTCCCTCCGAGTTCCTCGAAGAGCACGCCGAGGAACTCGGCGTGGTCGAGCGAGAGGGCAAGCTTCAGATTCCCGTCCTCGTGTGGGCGCTCGTGTTCGGCTTCGCCGCAGGCGAGAGCCGAACACTCGCCGGGTTCAGACGCTGCTACAACTCCACAGCTGATGAAACGATCTCTCCCGGTGGATTCCATCAGCGGCTGACGCCGACGTTGGCAGAGTATCTCCGCGACCTCGTCGAGCGTGGTCTCGACGAGGTCGCTGTTCCCAACGCTGTTGACGCTGATATCGACCGATTCAGAGACGTGATGATCGCTGATGGAACGGTGTTGCGGTTGCACGAATTCCTCTCTGATGAGTTCCAAGCCCGTCACGAGGAGCAGGCTGGAGCGAAGCTCCACCTGCTCCACAACGCCACCGAGCAGACGATTGAACGACTCGACGTGACCGACGAAAAAGCGCACGACAGCACGCTGTTCAAAACGGGCTCGTGGCTCCAAGGACGGCTCGTTCTGTTCGATCTAGCGTACTTCAAGTACCGCCGGTTCGCGTTAATCGACGAGAACGACGGCTACTTCGTGAGTCGGCTGAAGCAGAACGCGAATCCGGTGATAACGGAGGAATTACGGGAATGGCGCGGGCGCGCCATTCCCTTAGAGGGCAAGCAGATCCACGATGTGGTCGATGATCTCTCTCGGAAGTACATCGACGTTGAGGTCGAAGCGGAGTTCAAGCGAGGCCAGTACGAAGGAACGCGGTCGCTGGACACGAAGCGGTTCCGCGTCGTCGGCGTCCGTGACGAGGACGCCGACGACTACCATCTGTATATCACGAATCTATCGCGAGAGGAGTTCTTCCCGGAGGATTTAGCAACGCTGTATCGGTGTCGGTGGGAGGTAGAAACGCTGTTTCGTGAACTGAAGACGCAGTACGAGTTGGACGAGTTCGACACAAGCGACCCGGATATCGTGAGAATTCTGCTGTATGCGGCGTTGCTGTCGCTGCTGGTGAGTCGTGAGCTGTTGGATCTGGTGACCGAGCAGGCTGATGACGAGATCGTGTTTCCGCCAGAACGCTGGGCGGCGACCTTCCGGTCGCACGCCCAGCTCATCCTCCACGAACTCGGTGAGTATCTCGGTTACTCACCACCGCCGTTGCTGGAGCGGCTGATCGAGGATGCTCAGAAGATTCACCAGCAACGACCGGTCTTACAGGAGACGCTCGCTACCGCTACACAACCGAGGTGTGAGTCTTAGCTAAAGACGAATGGCGGTGGAGGTGGGTGTACTTCTCGGCGTCGAAGACGTTGCTGGTGCCGCCGCAGTTCTGAAATTATCGCGCGCTACCGTATAAAATACTTTGACGAGGGCGTCGGCGCCGAACCAGGGTCGAGATCACTCCAGTCGCTCTTCGAGGGTGCACTCAATTGCGTCGTCGACGAGTCCTTCTTGGACGAGGTCCACCACCGCGTCGATGTCGTCGTGTAGCGGTCGGTCCGCCTCGACGGGTGGAGAGACCTCCCGCACGAGGTCGTAGACAGCGCTCGTGCCAGCAGCGTGTTCGAGGTCGTCGTCGAGGAACTCGCTGGCCTGGGCGGCTACGAGGAGTTCAACGCCGACGACCGTCCCGGCTTTCTCGGCAGCCTCGCGGAAACCGTACGCGCTCCCCGCGCTCATACTCACGTGATCTTCCTGGCCGCCGGAGACCGACGTGTTGTCCGTCGAGGGGCGGCCTAGCGACCGGAGGTCGTTGATGAGTGCGGCGGCCGTGTACTGGGGAATCATCAATCCCGAGTGGAGGCCGCTGTCGGGCGTGAGGAACGGCGGCAGGTGGGATTCCTGGACGTTCGGGTTGAGCATGCGGTCGACGCGGCGTTCGCTGATGGCCGCCAGTTCTGCGAGCGCGGTCGCGGCGTAGTCGAGGCGGAGCGCGAGCACCTCGCCGTGGAAGTTCCCGCCGGAGACGACTGCTGCGGTGTCGGTGCCGCTCGCGCGCGGGTCCGCCGACTCGGCGTCGAAAACTAGGGGGTTGTCAGTCGCGCTGTTGAGTTCGGTCTCGATGGCGTCTCGGAGGTGGTCGAGCGCGTCTCGGACGGCGCCGTGGACTTGGGGTAGACACCGGATAGAGTAGGCGTCCTGGACGCGGTCGCAGTTCCGGTGGCTCTCCACGATCTCGGAGTCCGCGGTGAGGCGCTTGACGTTCCGCGCGCTCGCCGCCTGGCCGTCGTGGGGACGAACGCGCTGGACGGCAGCGCTGCAGTTCGCGGTCGTCGACATCGTTACTTCCGTGGTGAGCGCGCCCGCGGCGTCAGCAGCACGGAGCGCGCGCTCGCCGTCCAGAAGGGCGAGCGCGGCCAGCCCAGTGGTGAGTTGGGTGCCGTTAATGAGCGCCAGCCCCTCCTTCGCGCGCAGCGTCACGGCCTCGAGGTCAACGCGTGCGAGCGCCTCATCGCCGGGAAGCCGGTCGCCGTCGACGTCGGCCTGTCCCTCGCCAATGAGCACGAGCCCGAGATGCGCGAGTGGCGCGAGGTCGCCACTTGCGCCAAGGCTGCCCCGGGAGCGAACAACTGGGTGGACGCCAGCGTTCAGCATCCCAGCAAGCAGGTCGACAATGCGTTCGCGGACTCCCGAATAGCCCTTCACGAGTGCGTTCAGCCGCGTGAGCAGGAGCGCACGCACCTCCTCGCGGTCAAGCTCGCGGCCCGCGCCCGCGGCGTGGCTGCGCAGGAGGTTCGTCTGGAGGGACTCGACCTCGTCGCGTGGAATCTGGGTATCGACGAGCTGGCCGAACCCCGTATTCACGCCGTAGACCGGGTCACCAGCCTCGACGACATCCTCGACGCGCTCCCGCGAGCGGCGCACGGCCTCCCGGTCGTCGTCGGCGATACCGACGGTGGCGTCCCGGCGTGCGACCGCCTCGACGTCTTCGGGCGTGAGCGTTTCGCCGTCAACGACGACGTCACTCACGGCCGACCACCCGTCCGTCGTCGGCAACGACGACGCCATCCTTGAGGACAGTGTCGACGCAGTTCACACCAAAATTGTAGGGGATGTGGACGTGACTCGGGCCGTCCACGACCGCGACGTCGGCGGCCGTGCCCTCACGGAGCGTGCCAGTACCGTCGTCGCGGTCGAGCGCGAGCGCGGCATCCCGCGTGGCGCCGACGAGCGCGTCTCCGGGTGCCATCCGCATGCCGTTGCAGGCGAGCGCGACCGCGAAGCCCATGCTCTGGCTGTAGCAGTTCGGGTTCAGGTCGGTTGCAAGCGCGACCGGCGACCTGCTCCGATCGTCGCCTGCCGCCCGGAACTGTTCGGGGTCGGCGTAGTCCTCGCCAAGCGAGAACGCTGTCCCCGGCAACAGGACAGGTACGACGCCCGCTTCCGCGAGCGCTTCGGCGTCGTCCTCATCGGCGTGCAGGAGGTGGTCCGCGCTCACCGCCTCGAGGTCGGCTGCAAGCTGTGCGCCCCCGAGGCGCGTGAACTCCTCCGCATGAATTTTCGGCTTCAGGCCATGCTCGCGGCCTGCCTCCAGCACACGACGAGACTGCTCAACGGAGAACACGCCCTCTTCGCAGAACACGTCGCAGAACTCCGCAGCCGGGTGGTTGGCGGCGACCGGCAGCTGCTCATAGACAACCTCGTTGACGTAGTCCTCGGTGTCCTGGCCGTCGGGAACGGCGTGTGCACCCATGAACGTCCCGACAACGTCGACCGGGTGGTTGGTGCCCGCACGCTCGATGGCGTCCAACAGCCGGCGCTCAGTATCCACATCGAGGCCGTAGCCGGTCTTGACCTCCGCAGTCGTCGTGCCGTGCGAGAGCATCAGATCCAGCTGGGCCTCGAGGTTCGCGGCAAGCTCCTCGGTGCTTGCATCGCGGACGGCCTCAACGGTCCGGAGGATGCCGCCACCCGCCGCAAGAATCTCTTGGTAGGTCTTCCCACGGAGCTTCGCCGCGAACTCGTCACTGCGGTCACCCGCGAAGACGGCGTGCGTGTGCGGATCCACAAACCCCGGAATCACGGTCTGTCCCCCAGCGTCGACAGCAGTGTCAGCGTTCTCGCGGGGATACTCGCGAGTCACCGCGTCGCTATCCCCAACCGTCACGACGTCGCCATCGATAGCGGCGATGGCGGCGTCCTCGCGGGTCTCAAGCGCGCCGTTCGCACTCTCGGATTCATTGGGGCCGACGACAACCTCCGCGGCATCGTAGACGACTGTCAAGTGCTCAGACATGAGTTCCAGCCAGGAAGTGTGCGATGGTTCGCGCCGCCGTGTCAACGGTGCGGTCATCCTCGTCGAGTGGCGGCGCGGTCTCTACGACCTCGAAGCCGGCGACCCTGGGGTCGCGGGCGACCTCGCGGACGAGACGGAACAGCTCGCGGGGCTGGAGGCCGCCCGGCGTCGGCGCGCTCGCGCCCGGGTAGGCGGCGTCCAGGACGTCGATGTCTACGCTTACATAGAGGTGGTCGACGCCCTCAAGCGCAGCGAACGCGTCCTCAAGCGCGTGCTCTGGGTCCGCGCCCACGGCCTCCGCGGTGACGACGCTGCCGCCCTGCTCGCGGACGAACTCGGCGTACCGCGTCGACGTCTCGAAGTGTCGCGCGCCCACGACCGAGAGGCCGTCCAGGCCGGCGTCGAAGAGCTGGCGGTACGGCGTCCCACTCGTCGGTTCGCCACGGACCTCCCGACAGTCTAGGTGGGCGTCGAAGCTCACGACGCCAAGGCTGCCAGCCTCGAGGAGAGGCGCAGCGTTCGCGTACGATAGCGAGTTGTCGCCGCCGACGAACACGGGGACCGTGTCGGCATCGTGGACTGCCGCAGCGGCTTCCGTGACCTCCTCCTGAACGACGCTCACGTCGTCATCCACGAGCACGACATCACCGACGTCTCCCACGGACGCTACCGGTCCGGCCGTGAAGTGGTGGGTCTTCACGCCGGCGAGTGCGTCCTTCACCGCGGCGGGGCCCTCGTTGGCGCCGCGGCGGCCGATGACCGCGCCGTCGTAGGGCTCGCCGACGAGCACGGCGTCGTACTCGCCGGCATCCTCGATGGTCGTTGACTCCACGATGTCGCCGAACTGCTCGTCGTTCGGATCTTTGGAGGGCGCCGTCCAGTCCTCGGGGTTCCGGAACATCAGTTGTCCTCGCTCATCGGCACCCGGACACCTGAGTGTTCGGCTTCCTCGACAGCGTCCTCGTAGCCGGCGTCAGCGTGTCGAATCACACCCATCCCGGGGTCGGTGGTGAACACGCGGCGGGCCTTCTCGGCGGCGAGGTCGCTGCCGTCGAGGACGACGTGGTTGTTCGCGTGGAGGGCATTCCCGATGCCGACGCCGCCGCCATCGTGGACGCTTACGATGTCCGCGCCCGCTGCGCAGTTCAACAGCGCGTTCAGGATGGGCCAGTCCGCGACCGCGTCCGAGCCGTCTTGCATCGCCTCCGTTTCCCGGTTCGGACTGGCGACCGACCCCGCGTCGAGGTGGTCCCGTGTGACGACTACCGGGGCGTCGATCTCGCCATCTGCGACGAGGTTGTTGATGCGGAGCGCGAACCTGGCGCGCTCGGTTAGTTCGTCTTCCCCTGCTTGGTACCCCAGCCAGCAGACTCTGCTCGGGAGGCCCTGGAACTGGACCTGTTCCTGGGCGAGGTCGATCCAGCGGTGGAGCGCATCCTTCTCCGGGAACAGTTCCTTGACGGCCTCGTCGGTGCGGTGGATGTCCTCGGGATTTCCGGAGAGCGCGACCCACCGGAATGGCCCTTTCCCGCGGCAGAACAGCGGCCGGATGTACGCCGGTACGAACCCCGGATAGTCGAAGGGGTCGTGGGTCTCGCCATCGCTCGTGGTGACGTCGCCGCGGTAGTCTTCAACCTGGCCGCGGATGTTGTTCCCGTACTCGAAGGCGACCGCGCCACGGTCCTGAAGTTCGAGAATAGCGGCGACGTGGCGCTCCATCGTGTCCATCGCCGCCTCGACGTACCGGTCGGGGTCGTCCTCACGCAACCGGTCGGCCTCCTCAACGGTGTAACCGCTCGGGTAGTACCCCTCGAGTTCGTCGTGGGCGCTCGTCTGGTCGGTCACCACATCCGGCACGAACCCGCGGTCAAGCATCCCTTCGAGCATGTCCGCAGCGTTCACGTGCACGCCCACCGAGTAGGGCTCACCGGCTTCAGCGGCTTCTTCAGCGCGCCGAATGGCCTCGTCAAGGTCGTCGGTCTTCTCCATGCAGTAGCCGGTCTCAATACGGCGGTCGATGCGGTCCTCGTCGACCTCGGCGGCGATGCAGACACCGTGGTTCATCGTCACTGCGAGCGGCTGTGCGCCGCCCATGCCGCCGAGTCCACCGGTCGCGACGACCTTCCCGCGGAGCCCCTCGCTGCTGGGGTAATGCTCGCGCGCGAGTTCCGCGAGCGTCTCAAAAGTCCCCTGGATGATGCCCTGCGTGCCGATGTACGCCCACGAACCCGCAGTCATCTGGCCGTACATGATGAGGCCCTCCGCCTCGAGCTCGTGGAAGTGATCCCAGTTGTCCCACTTGCCCACGAGGTTGGAGTTCGC
Organism: Halobacterium noricense; assembly: GCF_021233435.1. Taxonomy (NCBI): domain Archaea; kingdom Methanobacteriati; phylum Methanobacteriota; class Halobacteria; order Halobacteriales; family Halobacteriaceae; genus Halobacterium; species Halobacterium noricense. Next base: position 86,187 of record NZ_CP089469.1, read on the forward strand.
GATCAGGACTCTCGGAGCTCGCTCGTGAGTCTCGAAGACGCCGACGGGCTTCCCGGACTGTACGAGTAGTGTCTCCTCGTCGTCGAGCTCGCGGAGTTCCGTGAGGATAGTGTCGTAGGCGTCCCAGCTTCGGGCGGCCCGTCCGGTGCCGCCGTACACCACGAGGTCCTCGGGTTTTTCGGCGACCTCGGGGTCGAGGTTGTTGTTCAGCATGCGCAGGGCGGCCTCCTGTCGCCATCCCTCGCACTCGATGTCGGTGCCGGTCGGCGCGCCCTGGTAGTCGCGCCACTGTTCGGAGGGTTCGCCGACGTTGAAGTCACCATCTGGCGCGTCTGGCATGCGTTGACGTAGGCGGCGAACAACAAAGGAAGGTTAGCCCGCGTACGGAGGAGTATTTATCAGTCTGGGGGCGAGAGTTGCCGCAACATGTACGAAGCCAGGTTCCGCGTCGAGGACCACGGACCGTACGCCGCGGTCACCCGCGACTCCGACGCTCGCATCGAACTCTGGTGCAACGACCACTGCGACCTCCTGCACGTCGCCGAATCCGACGACAACGCACTCGACCGCGTCGCGTCGTCAGTCGGCGTCCGCGACGAACTCTCGCTAGGCGACGACCGCGTCGTCATCACCGACGACTGCCTGCAGCGCCACGAGGAGACCGTCGAGTGGTACCTCGAGCGCCATGACTGCCTACTGTTGCCACCGCTCGCGTACGAAAACGGCGCGAAACACTGCCGCGTGCTCGCGCTCGACCCCGCGAACCTCACTGGCGTCTACCGCGACCTGTCGGCCGACCACGAGGTCGCGGTCGCAGAGAAACACGAACTCGCGACGCCCGCCCGCGAGGCCCCCGTACTCTCTCTGGACGGCATCCTCCCCTCACTGACCGCCCGCCAACGGGACGTCCTGCGGACCGCCCACCGCAACGGCTACTACGAAATCCCCCGGGAAACCACGACCGCCGAACTCGCGGAGCGATTCGACCTCGACCGCCGTACCGTCGAAGAGCACCTGCGGCGCGCAGAAAACAAGATTCTCGGCGCGCTCGTCGACCACGGCGTCGTGTAGCGACTACAGCATCGCGTAGGGAACAGAAACGACCGACGAACCGCCGATGACGGCAGGAGACGAGCGGCGTCTACAGGTGGACAGGCTGAGTGCCTCGGACCTTGACACGTAGCGAGCGGAAGCCCACCTCTTCAGGGGTGGGAGGATGTCAAGTCGAGGTGGTTTACAGTAGTCCGAGCGCGGCGACCGCGTGAGTCATCGCGGCGATAACCGGGACGAGGATGACGGTGCGCATCGCGAACAGCGCCACGAGATCGCGGAACCGGACCGGCACGTCGCTGAACATGTCCATCACCATCGGGCCGACGCTGGAGAAGAAGATAAGCTGGGAGACCGACAGCACCGCGATGAAAAAGCGAGCCTTCGGGGCGGTCTCGGTGACGAGGAGGACGGGCACGTACATCTCCGTGATACCGACAATGGTGGCGGGAGCGACGGTCTCCGCGTTCGGGATGCCGAGCGCGCCGACGACCGGGACGAGGGGCGCACCGAGGTAGTCGAAGACCGGCGTGTGCGCCGACAGCAAGGTCGCCGCGAGGCCGACTGCGAGGATAGTTCCGAGAATAAGGCTGGTGAGCTTGAAGCCGTCGACGAACCCGCGCCACGCGGCCTCGAGGAACGTCTCGCCTTCTTCAGCCTTCTCGACAGCCTCGTTGACGGCGAACCGGAGGTAGTCGAAGCCCGACCCCTCGAAGGGGCGCTCGGGATCGGGTTCGTCGATGTACTCCTCGGGGACGTTGCTAATGGGCGGAATCCGCACCAGGATGACCCCACAGATGGCGACGCAGAGGAAGTACGCGAGGAAGATAACGGGGAAGAGGTCGAGCATGTTCAGGGTGGCGGCGACGACGCCGACGAACCCGATGCTCACCGTGGAGAAACACGTCGCGATGGTGAAGACGTCGCGTTTGTGGTAACCGCCGCGTTCGAAGACGTTTCGCGTGACGTAGAGGCCGACGCTGTACGAGCCGACCCAAGATGCGAGGCTGTCGAGGGCTGCGCGTCCCGGAAGCTTGAACAGCGGCCGCATCAGCGGGCGGGCGAGTGTGCCGACGAATTCGAGGCCGCCGAGCTCTACGAAGATAGTGATGAAGATGGCGCCGATGGGGATGATGACGCCGACGCTGTACACCAGCGTCGACCACATAAACTGGCCAGTGTTGGGACCGTGGAGCCAGCCAGGGCCGACCTTGAGGAACATTACAGGCGCGAGCAGGAGGCCAGCGACCCGGAGCGCCCAGAACACGGTCGAGCTCTCCCAATAGGAGGCATCGACGCTGACGTCGATAGCGCCGCGATCGTCGAGTTCCGCGACCGTCGTGAGGAGGCCGCCGGCGACAATGATAGCCATCGAATAGACGCCAACAGCGTCCGGGAACGTCGCCGTAATTCGGCTGACGACAATGTCGAACGGCACCGTGAATTCGCCCTGCCACGGCACGGGCAACAGGAAGAAGAACGCGCCAATGGCGAATGCCACGACGAACTTCGCGACGTGGCGCACGTCGAAGGACTGCAGGTCAATCTCGTCGAGCGTCCGGGCGTCGGGTTCGACGTCCACGGTCCAGGTCTGCTGCTCTGGTTGAGTGCTCATACCGTGGTATATTCTATCATGGAAGTTATACCAAATACCTCCAAACGCGGACGTATTTATACACTGCCGCTGCGACACCACCGCGGAAAACCACCACTCCAGGGGTGTTTAACTGACTCAACTTCTGTTAAGCCGGCCGCTGTGAGCAGCGAGAGGGTCATGGTCTCGAATTGGGCTTCGAACGCCAGCCCTTCGGCTACTGTGTGGCAATTCTTCGTCTGCCTGTGGAACTACGGCTGGATTGTCACGGCCAGTGTATTACTTAGTGGTACCACGCACATATTTCACCGCGGAATCTCATTAGACCTGTACATGGGATTCACGGACGATTTGGAAACGGTAGCCGAACCAATCTGGGACGCCATCGCGTCACACCCGATGGTTGAAGCACTCGGGAACGGCACGCTCGACGAGGCGCCATTCCGGTATTGGGTCCGGCAGGACTACGTCTACCTGATTGAATACTCGCGCGTGTTCGCCCACGGGGCAGCGAAAGCACCTAGTCTCGGTCGGATGGGTACGTTTGCGGAACTCCTGGATTCGACGCTGAACACTGAAATGGACCTCCACCGCGAGTACGCCGCGACGTTCGACGTCTCGGAAGCAGAGCTGGCGGCGACCGAGCCATCGCCGACGACCCAGGCGTACACCGACTTTCTCGTACGGGTTGCAGCGACCGACACGTTCGGCGACCTGGTCGCGGCGCTTCTACCCTGTATGTGGGGATTCAACGAGACCGGCAAGCGACTCGCTGAACGCAGCACACCTGACGACGACCGGTACGCCGAGTGGATTAACATGTATGCTGGCGAGGAGTTCACTGAGCTGACCGAGTGGTGCAAGACCCTGATGGACGATGTCGCCGCGAACGCGACGGACGCAGACCGCGAGCGCTATCGCGAGCGCTTCGAAACGTCGGCCCGCTACGAATACCGATTCTGGGACGCCGCCTGGCGCCAGGAGGAGTGGTCGCTTTGACCCACGGCCGCGGAAGCGACACGCTACCACGGTTCTGTAGTTCGGAGCAAGTCGCGCTCCGTCCAGCGCAGGAGATCAAGGCTGTCGCGATCTTCGTCTCCCAGGTGTCAGTGATTGCGGCCGACTACAGGGGTAATCGCCAGTGAGCAACCGGACCGATAGTGCGGCCCCCCTGCAGACCCTGCGGGAATCTCTCCAGCGGATGGGGCCATCGTGGGTCGCGGGCGCCGTCGCGGCAGGCCCGGCGTCGCTGGCGTCACTAATCACCGCTGGCGGCGCGTACGGCTACGCGCTGTTCTGGGTCGTAGTGTTGTCGGCCCTTGCAGGCGCGTTCGCCCAGTATCTCGCGATGCGGTTGGGCCTCCTCACCGAACGCGGCATCGTCGCCGTTGTCGAAGCCCATCTCGGCGACAGCTGGGCATGGCTGCTCGTCTTAGACGTCGTGCTGGCCGCCGGCTCCGCCCAGCTCCTCATCATGAAGACAGTGGCGACTGTCTCCGAGACCATCACCGGCGTTGATGCTCGCATCTGGGGCGTCGTCTGGGCCGTCGTCTTGGCCGTCGGCCTTGCCACCCGAGGCTACCGATTCCTCGAAACGGTGGCGAAAGCGCTGGTCGCCGGCGTCGTTCTCGCGTTTCTCGCGTCACTGCTCGTCGTGCCCGTCGATGCGGGCGCCGCCGCGCGCGGCCTCGTCCCCGCGCTCCCAGCCGGCAGCGCGCTCGTCGCCGCGGGCGTCCTCGGTGGCGCCGTCCACATCACCCTGATTACGATGCACTCGTACACGATGCGCGCCAGAGAGTGGACCGTCGAGGAGTACGGCCTCGCGACGTTCGATGTCGGCGCGTCAATGCTCGTCGCGTTCGGCATCTACAGCATCGCCGTATTCCTCGTGACGGCGAGCGTCCTCACTACCGGAGATCTCTCGGCTGTTGAGGCCGCTCGCACGCTCGGCCCGCTCGCCGGCCGGTACGCGGAGTGGCTGTTCCTCCTCGGCTTACTCGGCGCTGCGGTCTCAACACTCGGCGGGAACACGATCGCCCCACCGTTCCTCCTCGCGGACAAGCTGGGGTGGGGAACCACTGTCGACGACAACCGCTACCGGGGGCTGCTGGTCGCTGCCGCACTTCTGTCGGCACCGGGCGCGTTCATCGGCGGTCCGGTCCTCAGCCAACTGGCGCTCGTGCTCGCTATTGGAACTGTTGGCACACCGTTCGCTATTGTGGTCGTGCTCTACCTCTTGAACTCCGCGGCGGTCGCCGAGTCGCCTTCGACGCTTACGAACCTCGGCGGTCTCGGGCTGCTGGCAGTCACCGGTACGCTCGCGGTGAACTTCGTCGCCGAACAGGTCGCGGGCGGTGTCGACACCCTCTCAGGGGCCATCCTCGCGTTCGCCGTCATCCTCACAGCTGCTACGGTCGCACTCGTCGCGAAGTTTGCTCGACTGTCGCTCACCGGCCCTGCCGCGTCTAATGAGTGACCGTCGAGTCCCACTCACGGGGTCGACACTGATTGTCGGTCCCTCGCAGGCCGGCAAAACCCGACTCACCGCCCGCGCCCTGAACGCATGGATTGACACGCACGGCGCTGCCGGTGTTGTTGTTCTTGAGTTCGCACCCGAAGTCGAACAGGACGGGACGCTGCTCGGCGGCCGCCTCGACCGCTTCACGACGGTTCCCGACGACGCCTGGCACGGCATTCTGGATGCGTACGCACCCCGAACTGCGGGTGAGACCGACGCGAAAGCCGCCGCACTCGCCGCAGATAACGCTAACCGTGCGGCCCGCCTCCTCAACGCCGCGCCCGACGACCCTGCCGCCGTTTTCGTCAACGATGCCACCATCCCTCTCCAAGCCGAGGAGATCGCCCCGCACCGACTCGTGGCCTACTGCAAGCAGGCCTCCTGTGCGGTCCTGAACGCGTACGAGGGAGAGCTCGGCACTGATGACTCGGTTTCACAGCGTGAGTACGAGGCGCTCACGGCACTCAGATCGTGGGTCGACCGAACCCGCTCACTCTCGGTACCCTCCAATAGCTGAAGGACTATGTGTCCCCCTTACAGCGGTAGCGAAGCAAAAGCCCACCCCTGAAGGGGTAGAAGAAGTTAATACTGAACGGACGACGCACGCGTCGATTCCAGACTTCACAGACACCGGCGACCTCGTGGTCGCCGACGACCGCGTAGACAACCAGTTGGCCTACCCGACGCCGACGGAATTGCGCCACTGTCACCGAAGACGCCGGACGGTCGTCATTCTCGTCATTTCGGCGTAGATTCTGGCAAGGAGAGAATGGAACTGCGCCAAGAATTAACCAACACCCGCTGGTAAAACGTCCAGTTGTTGGTTAAGATAATGTTGGTATAGTACCCCACGGAAAGACTTATATTATGTTGGCACGACACACCAACATAGGGGCACAGATGGGCTCAACAGTCATCTACAAAGATGAAGACACATTCGCCGACGGGTCCAGATATGAAATGATCGCGACCGCCATCCCGAAAAGCGACGACTACCCCGAGGGCGTCAAGTACCGGTTCCAGTACATGGCCGAAGACGGTCGAACTCTGCTCCGGTTCGACAACTTCCCGGACCACCCGGGCGTTGACCGGCACCACTACCATACGCCCTCTGGCGTCTACGACGACATCGAGTACACCGGCATCAAAGCCCACGCCCAGACGTTCTACGACGAAATGGACGACCGCCGCGAGAGGTAACCCACCATGCCTGACAAATCCAACACACCCGACGACACCGACGTCAACAGTACCAACTCCGAGACCGAGGAGATCGTGATGGACGACGTCGAAGCCGAGGCGGGCTTCCTCGAGGACCGCGACCCTGAGGACTACCCCTCGGTGCTGCGAATCACATCCGACCCCGAGGAAGCCCACCGCCAGGACGCGCTCGACCGCCTCGACCGCTGGAAAGCTGGCGAGGAAGTCCCACATGTCATTAATTTCGAGAACCCCAGCGACCTCCGAGCGCTGCTCACCGACCGCCGTGTTGAACTGCTCCGCAGTATCATGACCGACCGGCCGGATAGTATTCGCCAGCTGGCTGAGCGCCTCGACCGCGATGTCAAGAGCGTCCACGACGACCTGCAGGTCCTCGCTGACTACGACATTGTCCACTTCGAGCAGGCTGGCCGGGCAAAGCGCCCGTTCGTCCCCTACGATTCCATCGAGGTCAGTCTCGAAATCTCGACCCCAACCTCGGCCGACGACGTTGCCCCTGCATGACCAACCGCGATTCCGCACGATGCAGAGACGAAACGAATCGTTGACGTCGAAGAATACTGATTGTCCTCGCGCGTATTTTCAAACGTCGTCTGATTACAAGCGCGTCGTTAACCAACACCGGTGAAGAATAGTCGGATTTGTTGGTTAACTGGCTGGATGGTGAGAATCTTCCGTTACGGGATGCAGCGGCCGGCGTCACAGTGTTGTGGCGCCGGAGAAGGTTGTGACGTTTGACGAGGACATTCCTTTACTGTTCGGGGGCCGGGTGGTGTGGGGGTTTGACGTAGTGAATTGGCCGTCTCAGGTAGTAGTACGCGGCGACCAGTAGCAGTGCGAGTCCCACTACGGGTAGAATGGTTCCAGTAATTCCGCCTTGGTCGGTGGTGAAGATCAACACGAGACCGATGATTACGGCTGTTCGACGAACGACTCTGCCTCGTAGCGTGAAGATTTTCGCGCCGCAGTGCGGACAACGGCGAGCATCTGGCTGAATAGCTTCTCGGCAATCACCGCACCGGATTGTGTTTCCATCTTTCTTCGGGCGTGACCCACCAAATGCGATGTTCTTGAGCAACCCCATATTCGGCTACTTATATTGAGATAAAATTAATTCTTCGACAAGAAGAGAAATGACTACCCCGGACTGGACGCCACCTACCGAGCGTGGCGGGCGGCACTCCCCGAAGAGAAACGCACCGATTGGTAGCCACTAACCACCCCACACCCAACACACCATGACTCAGACACTCCACGTCACGATTGGCTCCCCCGACCGTAGCGGCCTCGAAGACCGCCTCAAAGCAATTGACAGCGGCGAAGACGTCACGCCCCACAATCCGACGCTCGCCATCGAAGACCTCGAAACGTTCGGACGGGTGTTCCGCAGCACGAACCTCGAACTCCTGGAAGCCATCGTCGAACACAATCCCAGCAGCATTCGGGAACTCGCGCGTTTCGTCGACCGGAACCCGCCGGAGGTCTTGGAGAACGTCAACGAGCTCGCAGACTACGGCCTGCTCGAACTCGAGGAGGATGGGCAGGCGAAACGGCCGGTCGTTTGGTACGACGAGATCGACGTCGATCTCCCGTTGACGTCGACGGGGGGCCAGCGGGACCCGGCAAACGCCTAACGGACCGATTCTTTGCTTAGGTCGGTGCGATTCTCGCCCTCAGTGTTAACCAACACTGGCCAAATATGGCGGTGGGTGTTGGTTAAGACAATGCTAGCCGAGTAACCCCGACTTACCCGGCGGTTGCCCGGTCGTGTGAACAAGAACGCACTCAGGACACAGTATCGCCGTGAATCAGCGTCTAAACGAGTGAACGTTCCAATCTTCCCACCGGCTCGTTCACACAGGATTCCCGATCTCGTATGCACATCTCGAAAGTCCATTCTCTTGACGTGGAATCCTGTGGGGAATTCCGTAGAGGGACCTAAATAATGGTATAACATTTACAAGATTTCCCGCGAAGGGTTACGCAGAATGACTGGATTCCCGGACCGAGAAAACCCTCAAACTCAACGGCTAACGCTCTTCTGTAGGAGATTGTTGATTCAGTTCAGCTGTCGCTCTGGAATCGAAGAGAGCAAGGACACCGCGCTAGCGGTGTCCGACACGAATGATTCCGCTCGATGTGTTTGGCTCGGAATCGCTCGCAGCGGACCTGCTGGAACAGGTGCGCTGGCGTGACGGCGTTTCCTGCCCTCGCTGCCGTTCTGACCGGACGGTCAAGAACGGCAGCTATGGGGCGTTTCAACGCTATCTCTGTAAGAATTGCGACCGCACGTTCAACGATAAGACGGGCACAATTTTCGCTCACTCGAAGGTTGCGCTCCGCAAGTGGTTGTTCTCGATTTACGCGTTCTTACGGTTCAATACGAGTCTTCGCCAACTTCAGCGAGAGATCGATGTGACCTACAAGACGATGCACCGGCGCGTCGAGCGCTTCACCAGAGCGCTCGACGCGCCTCAACTCGACCTCGTTGGACCGGTCGAAATCGACGAAGTGTACGTCTCTGCGGGGTTGAAAGGCCGCGAGCGCGACCAACCGTCGCGCTCGCGTGGCCTGTCCACGCGCGGACGAGGTTCGTACGAGGGAGACAAACCACCCGTCTTCACCATCGTTGACCGTGGAACGGGACAGCGGTACGTCGTCCCGGCGAAATCCGCAGACGAATCGACGGTGCGACTCCTCCTCGCTGACCACGAGGAGGAGTCGCTAACAGTCTACACCGACGGATTTCGGGCATACGACCCGCTTGAGGACGACGACGAGTTCACCCGCAAATACGTCGTCCACGGTGACGGCGAATACGCTGATGGAGACATCCACGTGAACACGTGCGAGAGCCACGCGTCGCTGGCGCGACGCTGGCTCTCGCCGCATCGAGGCGTCTCGAAGGACAAGTTGACACAGTATCTCCGCGCCTTTCAGCTACGCAGCGAACTCTTCAGAAAATCCGGTCGAGAAGCACTCAAACACGCTGTCAAAGCGACTCTCTGAAATCAACAATATGCTACACATGAGCGATTGAACTTATTGACGCGTTCAGCGCGGAGGTGTCCAACGCGTTTCTTGACACCAACCTACCGGACAAACCGATGGTATTCGTGGAGTTCCATGCCAACTACGGCGTCGAGAACGAGATCGAGTTTTGTCGAACGGTGTTTGAGGCCCACGACGTGCAGCGCTTCGAGGTCAGTGATAACGACCAGGAGATGCGGGAGCTATGGGAGGCCCGACGCGAACTGGCAGAGGCATTTGAACCGTACGATCGGGACCTCTCGCCCCTCACACCCGGCGACATTACCGTCCCAATTAGCAACTACACAGATATCGTCAACTATGCCAAGGAACTCGGCGACGAACACAGCGTTCCGGTGGCGTGCTTTGGCCACGCCGGAGATGGCAACATCCACTACTTCGTCATGGTCAACCCTGACGATCCCGACTCCGTGGCTGCGGGCGAAACCGTCTCAAAGAAACTCGTTGAACGGGCTATCGAACTCGGTGGTACCGCGACTGGTGAACACGGAATCGGTATCGGTAAGCGCGACTATCTTGCCAGGGAGTACAATGATGCGACGGTGGAGTCCATGCGAGCCATCAAACGTGCGTTGGATCCGAACGGGATTCTCAATCCCAGGAAAATTTTCCCTAGTGAGGAGTAGCCGTAACAGTTCCTATCCGTACTGTTTACCACACACTTGACTTCTGGTGGGCGAACTCTCGGCAACGTGAGTTGCTACCACGGACAGATGTATGTCATCCATTGCGGAACGCCTGTCGATGCCGGCAGCGTCGCGGCCCTGGGCGAACTGTTCCTTCTTGAACTGTTCGTAGTCGGGACTCGTGTTGTCGTTTGGACGGGGTCGTGTTTAGTTAAGACTGAAAAGTGAGGCGAGAGTGATTTCTGCTGTCCATGGCTGAAATCACTCGCCTCAGTGGCTGTAGCGACTGGATCGAGTTAGATTTTGTGGAGCGAGAGCGGACACCGAGCGAGCTGATGAGCCTCGGTATTCGACTTCATTTGGCTGGACTCTCACTTTCAAATACCGTCAAAGAACTTGAGAAGTTCGGTGTCCAACGCTCGCGGAAAGCCATCCATGACTGGGTACAGAAAGCTGATCTACAGCCAGCGACGCCAGTCCGGATCAGGTTGCGGTTGACGAAACGGTGATCCGCATCGACGGCCAGCAGTACTGGCTGTACGCTGCCGTCAATCCAGCCTCAAACAAATTCCTGCATATACGGCTGTTTCCGACCACAACAACGGCGTTGACTGAACGATTCCTGCAGAAACTCCGCGAGAAACACGATGTCGAAGACGCGGTGTTTCTGGTTGATCACGCCCAGCATCTCAAAACAGCACTGCAACGAGTTGGGCTTCGATTCCAGGCCGTTCGTCATGGGAATCGGAATGCTGTCGAACGTGTCTTTCGAGAGATAAAAAGACGGACTTCCTCATTTAGTAATAGTTTTAGCCACGTCGAGCCAACAACAGCGGAATCGTGGTTGCAAGCCTTCGCCGTCTGGTGGAACTCGCTAAACTAAACACGATGATAGGGTCCGCCCGAAGATAGAGGATACCCTCGAGGGCAGCAACCTCGTCCAGAAGTCGGGGCTGTGGCTCGAACTCGATCCGCTGTCCGTCGTGAGGGACGGCACGCGTGAGGCCGCGATGGACCTGTACGAGGAGAACCTTCACCTCGTCCTCGAAACCGTCGCCGACGTGATTCCCCGATTGGACGGGAAGGTCGTCGTCACCGCGGACCACGGCGAGGCGTTCGGCGAACAGGGCGTCTGGGAACACCACATCGAGACCCACATTCCTGCACTGGTCGAAGTGCCGTGGCTGGAGGTCGACGGGCCGAGTGAGGGGTGACGCTTCCAACGGTTTCGACTAACTGAGGGACCTCCGCTTTGCGCGTTGAGTATCTCCCACTATATCGGTCGAAACTGGCGGCTGAGACGGTGTTCAAAATGGAACGGAGAGGTTCAGTCGCAGCCTCTCCGCTGGAGGAGCAAACGGCGTGAACGCTGCCGTCATCATCCCAGTGGATTCTCATTCCTGTTCGAGTAACCCCGTAAATCCTACGTAGAACACTTCTTCCCCCGCTTCCTGTCCTAATGCTGTGCAAAGCTGATCTTTGAACTCAATGGTACCGAGTACGTCGGCTTGGACGTGAGCTTCCCCGAGAATTCGGCGTTTGAATTAGTGGTGGACCCCACCTATCCATTCAAAATCCGGTGGTACGATATCCAAGAATCCGATTAACGTAGCCCTCATCGGTCGATTTCTTCCAAAGCTTCCGTGGCGACATCGCCCAATTCCCCGGCCTCAATATGTGAGTAGCGCTCCCGAACCATCTCCTCTGAGTTATCGAGATACCGGGCCGCCACCGTGTACCCGAACGCCCGGACAAGCACCTCACCCATACCTCGGCGACCGCCGTGCGGAGCGAGGTAATCGTGTTTTGGGTGGTCTATGTCGATCTCTGCGGCCTCCGAGAGCCGTTGGAGAATCGACCGTGCGCCATCCGTCGTGATCGACGGCGGCCGAATGTTCTCATCGAGCGCCAGCAGGAGGTCTCGAGCGTACTCATCACGCCGCTCAGTAATTGCCTCTGGGGGTTCCCCTCGGTCGGCGAGCTCATCCTGGACGAGCCCTGCGAGCGTCCGTTGGTCGAACGTGGGGAACACCGGCCACCGCTCCGTCGGTGGGTTCATCAGCTGGCGGTAGCTCCGCAGCGGCGAGATCACCGGATCGGGGAGACTGGCGGCGTCCCACTGCTGTTTCTTCCGGTAGACGTCCATACTGCCGTCGTCGAGGGAGAGGTCCTCCCAGCGGACGCCGCGCCGGCGAGGGTCGTTTGGATCTCGGAGGAGTTCGCCAACGCGGACGGCGGTGTACGCAAGGACGAACACCAGAGCCCGGTCACGAGCCGCCTTCAGCGCCGCGTAGCGTGCTCGCTGCTTGTCGAGGGGATCAGTATCCTCCGGGAGTGTCGTGAATGCCTCGACGGCGTCGCGGGCCCGTTCGTCGACGTGGCGAGTGAGGGCGTGGCGCTGTTCGGACGTCCAAGCCTGCTGGTCGCCAGGCTTGCGGCCGTCGTCCTCCGGCAGCGGCGCCATCGCACTCGCCCGCTGGGCGTAGTGCGCTTCGAGATACCCTTCGTTGACACACCAGCCACACCACGCAGAGATATAGCGGTAATAGGTTTGTACCGTGTTCTGCTTGAGTCCCCGATCTCCACCGAGATGTCGGGCGTACTCCCGGAACACGCGTTCGTCGAGATCGTCGAAGGTCGGCTCGCGGTCGACGTCGTCGGGGACGATCCCGGTCCAGTCGTCGGCGCCGCGGTCGCCGGCGGCCCACTCGGCGAACCGCTCGAGCTCACGGGCTGCGTTACGTCGATAGTTCCCGCCGTCGCCGCCGCGGCCTTTCCCCTTGTCTTGGAGGTAGCGCTCGAAGCTATCGTCGAGCGGCGTCGAAAGCGCTCGGTCAGGCATTCACCGGCCCTCCACCGTCCTGCGGGCCCGGTCTCGGGTCCTCTACCCCGGGGGAAGCGCCGTCGTGAAGCGGTTGCAGCATCCGTGCTTCACCGACGGCGGCGGGGTACTTCAAAGTGGTCGTGATTACCGGCGTAATCAGAACCACCGGTGACAGATGTCTCATAACCATTTTTCCTATGATAGAAGGGTTCTATCCCCCGAAATTCGGTTTTGGCCAACGGTATAAATCATATACCGCTATACCAAAACCGCGACCGGTGGAGTTGAGACTACAGTGGGTTTAGCGGGCCTGTGATGCGTAGTTTCGACCGATTTGACGAACGGAATCTGCCTCAGATCGCTCTCGAAACGCGTGTTCTTGTTGAACTGGAAACTAACCCGGGGCATTTCCGAGGCTTCGGATAGTGTAGCCACTCAGACGCCGCGCTACCACGGGGAGAGTCCCCTCACTATCCGATTCCCGTTTCTTTCTTCAACAGCGTCAGTGTGTTGTCGGCTGTGACGATGGGCGAATGCTCGTACTCACCGGTCAACTCAACCTGTACGAGCAGATCCACCGCTCGCCAGATCGAGTACAGGAGACACGCGAACGCGAAGTAGAAGAACCGTAGGCCGAAATGCTTCGACGTGGTTGCGGCCATAAATCGCTTGATCGACTTGTACCCACTCTCGATCTCCCACCGATACCCATACTCGGTGAGGTGGCCACTCCTCCGATTCGTCATAAACACCGAATACTCAGTACTTCACAAAGCCGGTTAGTTAGAACGTCTGCTTGCTGAGGATGTGTACTCCAACAAGCAAGCAGACGGTGAGATTCACGAGGACCAACTTCTTAACTTTCTCGTCAACCGCCTTGACGAGGAAGTTCCAATCTCTTTAGCAAATAACGCTGAAATCGCTGCTGAGGACATCTATGAGGTCCTCGTCGGCGCTTGCGCCGACGGGACCTCTGTCTCTACGCTCTGTGCGTCGAGCCAGAATACACCCACTGCGAACACGATCCTCTACCATCTTCGGACGAAGTTCGAGCCGGAACGGCTCGAACGAGTCGCTAACACGCTCCTTCGGAAGGATATCGATGAACTGCTCCCCAAGCAGGTGGAGGTCTGCGCAGACCTCCACCTGCGACCCTACTACGGTGACAAAGCCGACACAGACGGTCTCTATCACTCGGTAGCGAAGCGTGGAACCACCGCGTTCCACGCCTACGCCACACTCTACGCGCGTGTGACGAACAAACGCTACACGCTGGCGGTGCGCCGTCTCGAAGACGGCGACACCGCCAGCAGCGTCCTCGCTGAGTTCCTCGGTATTCTCGACGGCCTTGACACCGAGATCAAGGCCGTCTACCTTGATCGCGGATTCTACGACAGCAAGTGCCTCACGCTGCTTCAGACGCACGACTACGCGTACGTGATCCCAATCATCCGGTGGGGTGAGACGATTCAGCAAGAGCTCTCGGAAGGGTGGAGTCGTGTCATTCAGCACGATCTGACAGGGAAACTCGACGGCCACAGCTGGACCGTCGAGTTTCCCGTCTACATCGACTGTACGTACCTAAACGGGAAGTATGACGAGAACGGTGTGGCGCGTCACGGCTACGCCGCTGACGCGCCGTTCATCGACTCACCACGCGACGCTCGATACCACTACACCAAGCGGTTCGGTATCGAGTCGAGCTATCGATTGTTTGAACAAGCGATAGCGACAACAACCACACGAGATCCAACGGTACGGCTGCTGTACGTCGTGGTGAGTCTGCTATTACAGAACGTCTGGCGGTACCTTCACTACGAGTATGTGGCGACGCCCCGCCGAGGCGGGCGTCGCCTCTGGTGGTGGCCGTACAAGGAGTTCGTCAATATGGTTCGACGAGCTGCGTGGACGGCCCTCGCGGTGCGTCGGGCCGTCCCCGCGAATCGGCCACCTGACGACCGGTTCCACCGCTAACCACCGACCGAGCAAGCCAGCAAAGTGAGTGGCAACGCTGTCGCGTCGGCGGCTGACCGCCGCCGACAGCGACAGCTCTCCGTCGATCCGTCCGTAATCATCTCATCGAGACCATCAGTACAACCGCTTCGAGACAGAACTTAGGCCGCAGAAACAGCTAGCTGTGGATGCTTTGTGAGGTACTGAACTTGGGATTACGCTCGCCTCACTGGGCCTGGGGTGGGCCGGTGAACCCGCGGTAGCCGGGCTCATCGAACCTGTCTTGGGGTCGATCCTCCCGGAGACGCTCATCCATCTGGTGGCCGTCGCGATTGGGTTTACCGTCATCACGTTCCTGCACGTCGTCTTCGGTGAACTCGCGCCGAAGACGTTCGCAATCGCCCAAACCGAGCGGATTTCGCTGTATCTCGCCCCGCCGATGAAGGTCTTCTACTACCTCTTCTACCCCGGCATCGTCGTGTTCAACGGCGCAGCCAACGCGTTCACGGCATTCCTCGGCGTTCCGCCGGCGTCCGAATCCGACGAGACGCTCGGCGAACGCGAAATCCGGCGCGTCCTCGCACAGTCCGGTGAGGAAGGCGATATCGACGTCGCGGAAGTTGCCATGATCGAGCGCGTGTTCGAACTCGACGACACCACCGTCCGTGAGGTCATGATCCCGCAACCGGACGTCGTGAGCGTGGCCGCCGACGCCACACTGTCGGAACTCCGCGAAACCGTCTTCGAAGCGGGCCACACGCGCTACCCCGTCGTCGAGGCCGACGACCGCACCCAAGTTATCGGGTTCGTCGACGTCAAGGACCTCCTGCAGGCAAGCGAGCGCGAGGACGAAGGTACCACGACGGCCAGCGACCTCGCTCGTGACATCCTCATCGTTCCCGAAACCACGACCATCAACGATCTGTTAGTACAATTCCGCTCCGAACACCGGCAAATGGCCGCTGTTATCGACGAGTGGGGCGCCTTCGAGGGGATTGCAACCGTCGAGGATGTTGTTGAGGCCGTCGTCGGCGATCTACGTGATGAATTCGACGTCAGTGAACGCGAACCGTCGATTCGCCGGCGTGAGGACGGCAGCTACGACGTCGATGGGGGCGTCTCTCTAGCCGATCTTAACGACGTGCTCGATGCGGACTTCGAACATCCGGCAGTCGAAACGGCTGCCGGATTGGTCCTCGACCAACTGGACCGTGCCCCAGATGTCGGTGACCGAGTCGAGGTTGATGAGTACGGATTCGAGGTGACGGGCGTCGACGGATCACGGATTTCGTCGCTTCGAATCTTCGAATCTGGCAGCGACGAGACGAACTAGGTAGCCAGGCAAATTCCGGCTATCGAGGTTTCCCGGCCGAAAAGGGAGATGTTAATCGTTGGACTGGGTGGTCGTCGGTCCTGTCTCCCGAAGAGCGTCTTCGACGGTGTCGATCACTTCTCGGATGTTGAAATTCTCGTCGGCGTCAAGGGCGAACGCGACGCCATGTGTCTCGTTCGTTGGCACAGCAACGTCCAGCATTTCCTGATACACGCGCACTGTCGCCCGTAGCTCCTCCTCCTGATGCTCTTCATGGACGACGTGGCCTAACGCCTCGAATCGTAATTCTTCGACAATCTCGTCGACTTGCTCTGGGTCGTATTTCTGTTCAGCCCAGTTTGAACGGAAAACGTGGCCGACGCCTTCTCGGTTATAATAACTCACGCCGATCATCGCCTCTTCGCCCACCTCCTCTCTTAGGACTTCCTCCGTCCGTTCGGCTAACTCTTCCATACAGACAAGTAACTGTAAGACGATTAAGGAGTTGTGGCCGGGTCTCTCCTAAATGTGGCAGGAACCGCTCTGGAGGGAGGAACACCAATCCCTACATGGCATCACCCAGACGACGTCAGGGACATGGTATATCATCGACGTATTTGATAGCAAAATCGGTACTTCCCGAACGTCGCTTCGTGAACTGTGCTGAGTCATGGACGAACAGAGTGAATGCCGGTGTGGTAACTGAGTGAACAGGAAGTAGAATCCACGCATGAGGAGAAGTGAAGTAAGAAGGCTGAGATACGCTGTTCTAGGCGAATGCTGTTGCTCACCAGGAGCTTGCCCAAGGCCGCGGGCTGACGTCAGCCCGCGGCCGGCGCGTATGCTTCTGGCACACCTGTTCCGTTCATTTCGATCTCCCAAGTCCGCTCTAGCTCTTCCTCTAATGCATGTCTGATCCAGTCAGAGAAGGTCTTGAACGTGAATTCCTCGGGCAGGTCGCGCCCGCCCCGCTGGGGGCGGGCGACGACCGCCCATCGAAGCACAAGCCAGAGGTTCTCCAACAGGAATCCAACCAGGACGAACGCGAAGCGGATGATTGGGTCTTGTGTCGTCGTTACCACTCGTGCTTGGCGAAATACACGGTAGCTCGTTTCGATCGCTGACCGTTTCCGATAGAGCCGTTCGACTTGTTTCGGCGTGCGATCGGCCAGATCGCACGCCACATAGCCTCGAACGACCTCGCCACTTTTCCCGCGATCTCCGGCGTGATATGACACAGCGACCGCGAGCGGGAATTCCAGTTCCCGCTCGCGGCCTTTGTACATCCGATAGGTTGTCATGTACGAGCAGTGCGTATCCAGCTTCTTCCTCATGCGCTTGCCCTTCTTTTGGACGGGAACGACAGTCGCAGCAACCTCCCGTGAGCGGCGCAGAATACGTTCGTTGTAGAAGCCGCGATCAGCCAACAGAAGCTCTATCTCGAAGGGATAGGCCTCGACGCGGTCGAGGACGCGCTCGACCGCGTCGGCCTCTTTCTCATCACTACGGACGTACGTCATCGCCAACGTCACTGGCTTTCCGTTCGAGACGAGATACGCCGTGCAGTACCGGTGGCACGTCGTTGTTCCGTCTTTCGCGTGCATGCGACAGAGTTCACCTTCTTCATCGGCGTACGTTCCGTGGTAGGGGTTATCGACGAAGTCAATGGAGACGATCCTCGACCGATCAGGGTCGAGGATCGTCATCGCTAACTCTCTGAGAAGGCGGTTAGCAACCCGCTCAAGCCACTCCCGGTTGAGCGTATGTAGCCAGTCCATGACAGTATCGTCACAGACAGCGTTGTCGTTGTCCTTGCACGTCTCCCAGATGGACGTCTGATTGACTGCTGCAAGAATGACGACCGCCCAGATATCGCCGGGATCGAGGGGTGAGCCCTCGATCCCTGGCAAAGGGAGCTGGCAGATGACGTCTTCCGCTAAATCTTTCACGTCCGAGTCCGAAAGAACACCGTCTGGTTGAGGGGTTTTGAACACATTCACTTAACCAGACATCTTCCACATCAGATCAACGCTTTAGCTCCAGCTCTCATACCGGTTGGGAAGTACCGAATTTTGTCGTCAACAGTCTCGATGAGGAACTTTCGCTGGAGCTCGGGGAGAATGTAGTGGTCACGACCGAAGAACTGTACGAGGTCCTCGCCGGCGCCAGCGCCGGCGGGACCTCGATTAATCACGTCTGCGAGACGACCGATGACTCGCCCCACGCCAATACCGTCCGTGGATATCTTACCGATCAGTTCGATCTTGATACCGTTGAAGCGGTTGGGAACACCCTCCTTCAACGAGATGTCCTTGAGACGCTTCCAGATCGACCGGTGGAGGTCGTCGCCGACCTTCACCTCGATCCCTACTACGGTGACGAGGACGAGACGGAGTCACTGTACTTCTCACAGGCAAAACGAGGAACCACTACCTTTCACGCCTATGTCACGCTCTACGCACGAGTGCGTAACAAGCGATACACACTGGCGGTTCGCCAGCTGGTCGCTGGCGAAGCTACCAGCGATGCTCTTGATGAGTTCCTCGAACTCCTCGACGGCCTTGACCTGCGCGTCAAGGCCGTCTACCTTGACCGCGGATTCTACAACAGCACCTGTCTCAAACTGCTGTACGCGCACAACTACGCCTACATCATGCCAATCGTCAAGTGGGGCGAAACGATTCAAGACGAACTCAGCAAAGGCTGGAGTCGCGTGATCGAACACGAACTCGCTGGGCGGGTGACATTCCCCGTGTTCATCGACTGTGTCTACCAGCGAGGACGATACGACGAGCATGGGGTGGCGCGTCACGGCTACGCCGCTGACGCGCCGTTCATTGACACGCCACAGGATGCACGAGAACACTACAGCAAGCGCTTCGGCATCGAAGCAAGCTACCGATTAGCCAAGCAGAGCCTTGCTCTCACCAGTTCTCGAGACGCTGGGCTTCGGTTATTGCTGTTTGTCGTGAGTCTGTTGCTGCAGAACGTCTGGCGATACCTTCACTGGATGTACGTGGCGGCGCCCCGCCGTGGGGGGCGCCGCCTCTGGGAGTGGTCGTTCACGGAGTTCTGTGAGATGGTGGTTCGTGCTGCCTGGACAGCTCTCGGTGTGCGCAGAACTGTCCCAGCGAATCAACCACCAGACGACCGGTTCTTCCGGTAGCTGTCCATGAATTGGGGCAGCGCTCGTGAGTGGCTACACTGTCGCGTCGGCGGCGGATCGCCGCCGACAGCGACTGACTGACGCTAGATCTCGCCACCACCATCGTATCGAAGGCTATCCAGACATCATAGACGCAGATTCAGTGTCTTCTGGAGGAGACTGTGAGTCTCTCGATGTGATCGACTGAGCGTGAACTAGCCACTGGCTGGAGTCGTGAGATCGCCTAGTGATCAACGAAACTTCTGGGTGAACTGGGATGAGGACTCAGTCGAAGAAAGCCTCTCTACCTTATCTCTGGCACGTGGAGTACCCAAAACTTCTGTGAACTACTATAGGTACGGGAACAGAGAACAGGTTTACAGGCGGTTGGGGCGAATGTTCCCAGAGCTTGATGCCGGATTGCAGTCAATAACTCGTGAGACAAACCCAGATGGAAATCGCTAGCATTCGTGGGGAGGTAGATGTTTCCCGTTCGTACTTCCGGGGGATTGACCTCCTCCCGCGCCTGAAGACGCGGGAATCCCGCCACGGGATTTCAGGCCGAGTGCAACGACCTTGTGGTTTCAAGACGCATACGTTCCAAGCGTCAACTGCTGGATTTCAGCATCGGCTTGGCTGTCTTGTGGCGCGGTCAAACGCGCCCCATCCTCAGCCGAGTCATCGTCGTTCTCGTGTTCTCTGAAACGACTCTCTCCGCTGAGGTAGCGGTCTGCGATATTTATCGCCCCATTCACGTCCGCTTGGTACTCGCCCGTCCAGCAGTCATCGTTCGTGCATTTGAACGTCGCCTGCTTCGGGCGATACCCAACTTCACCGCACGCATGGCACTCCTTCGAGGTATTTCGAGGATTCACCGTTTCGACGGGAATCCCCTTCTCGACGGCCTTGTACCGTATCTGCGCGTGGAGTTTAGCGAACCCCCACCCGTGGAGACGGCGATTCATATACTCGCCGTAGTCCATCGACTCCCGAATGTACGTCAAGTCTTCCAGAACCAGCACGGGATTCTCGACGGATTCTGCGTACTCCACGACTTCATGGGTGACACGATGGAACACGTCGTCTATCTGGTTCCACAGGTCGTCGCCGAACGATTCGACGATACGGTCACTTCCGCGTTCTTGAAGCCGTCGCGTAGCGGTGAAGTAGGTCTTGCGGAGCCGACGAACGGTTTTTCCTTCGTCCGCCCATAGTTCGGGGCGGGTCGGAGAACCGTGATCGTCGCGGTGACACACCGTGACGAGTGACGCTTCCCCAATGTCAACTCCGATAGGAGTCCGTTCATCTTCGGACGCCTTGGAACAATCCTCCACGTCGCGGGTAGCGGTGACGTGGAGATACCACGTCCCGTCCCGCTGAAACAGCCGACTCTCACCCATCTCCGCGTCCCCCGCGTTCAACGCTTCCAACCAGTCCCGCTGGTCGGGGTTAGGATGTGCTGGCATCCAGAGGTGGTAGTCTTCGTGGTGCGGGATTTTGACGTACCACTCGATAGCGTTCTCGGGCTGGTGGTCGAGGCGGAGCCCCTCGTTGGTGAACCGAACAGGGTGGTCGTCGTGAAGGCCGCCCGCGTTGTACGTCGTCGTCAACTGCGGGACGTACTTCTTGAGGGCGTTCTTCGCGTATCCCGACAGGTCGTAGTTGACCACCACGTCGTTCGCTTCGGTCTGCGTGGTGCAACCAGCGTCGAACGCATCTCGAAGGGCCTGCTGGTAGGCGTCCCGCGTCTCACGGAGTTTCCGCCGTTTGTGTGCGTTCGGGTCTACCAGTTTCAGTTCCAGCGTCTTGGTGAGTTCCGTCATGTGTCGCCCTCCTTGTGACGCTGAATGTAGTCCTGCACCGTTTCGCTGGAGACGTGACCCGCCGTTCCTGCGTAGTAGCCCCGCGCCCATCGAATCTTCTCGCCGTCGTTGTCGGCGTAGCGATGGTTGTATTTCCGCGAGGAAATACCCTTGAACCAGTTGGCGAGAAGTGACGGTGCGTGCTTCGGTGGACTACTGACGAATAGGTGGATATGGTCGGGCTGAACGGTCAGGTCGATAATTTCCAAGCCCTTGTCGTCGGCGATTTCGTGGAGGATGGTTCGCACACGGTCGGCGACCTCGCCTTCGAGTACCGACTGACGGTACTTCGGCAACCACACTATGTGGTAGTTGAGGTTGTAGGTCGCGTGCCGTGTGGTCTTCATCCGTGTTGCACACTATGGGTCGCCGAGGTCTTAATACCGTCGGTGAAGCGTGGGAAATCCAGCAATGGCGGGATTCGTGGATTGACGCACTATGCCTACCGCTTGACCTCCGCCTGAAGACGGAGGTATGCGCTATCGGTCTGTATCAATCCGAAGACGAAAATAGCGGGAGGGCGCGTGGTAGAGATGCGAAGAAGGCCGGCTCGCGGAGCGTGTCGACTTTGATAGGAGGTTGGAACTGCGGCAGCCGTAGTCGGTTAGACGATCGGCTCGATGACGACGTGGTCCTGCGTGAGGATAGGGCGCTTCGCCCGGCCGTCTTCCTCGTAGGTGATGATGTTATGCTCTGCTAGCTCACGGAGGTCGCGGCTGACGGCAGCCTTATCGCGGCCGAGCTGTCGAGCGAGAGCGCGGACTGACTCCGGGGAGCTCTCCTTGAGGGTGTTGATGATTTCGTGGCGCCGGTCAGTGAGGACTGCGTTTGCGGTGTCGTGGCTGACGACGTGGACGTCGTCCATGCCACCCTTTGCGAGTGCCCGGGCCATCTGTTGGCGGAGGCGCTGCTGGTCGGTTATCTGGGGTTTTGTTTCTGCCATAGTGTATTCCCTTACTGTTGTGTAACGAGGTCAACGGTGATAAGAATATCGGTAGTGCTTGAGAAGCCGACTAACGGCTGTTCTCGAATTTTATCCATTCAGTTGTGTCGAAAACTTTAAGCACCTGAAACTGTTACACGTTAGTAGGGACAAACCTACTCTACCAGCATCTCATCTCAACTATCTACTATGGCAGGATTCGATTATACCTACGAGATTCAGGAGTACAGACAGAGAACCTACCAGATAGGCGTTCGAGTGGACCCATCTTTCAACACCGTTGAATCGTTCGCTGTCGTTCTGTTCTTCCGCCGAGCCGACGGTGAACGTGTCACGGTGGCGAAGGTGGACAACGCCGAACACGACGAAGGGCGCATCCACATCGACCGCCACTACCGAGAGCAAAGTGCGGAAACCAAAGACCGCTCATGTGTAGCATATTGTTGATTTCAGAGAGTCGCTTTGACAGCGTGTTTGAGTGCTTCTCGACCGGGTTTTCTGAAGAGTTCGCTGCGTAGCTGAAAGGCGCGGAGATACTGTGTCAACTTGTCCTTCGAGACGCCTCGATGCGGCGAGAGCCAGCGTCGCGCCAGCGACGCGTGGCTCTCGCACGTGTTCACGTGGATGTCTCCATCAGCGTATTCGCCGTCACCGTGGACGACGTATTTGCGGGTGAACTCGTCGTCGTCCTCAAGCGGGTCGTATGCCCGAAATCCGTCGGTGTAGACTGTTAGCGACTCCTCCTCGTGGTCAGCGAGGAGGAGTCGCACCGTCGATTCGTCTGCGGATTTCGCCGGGACGACGTACCGCTGTCCCGTTCCACGGTCAACGATGGTGAAGACGGGTGGTTTGTCTCCCTCGTACGAACCTCGTCCGCGCGTGGACAGGCCACGCGAGCGCGACGGTTGGTCGCGCTCGCGGCCTTTCAACCCCGCAGAGACGTACACTTCGTCGATTTCGACCGGTCCAACGAGGTCGAGTTGAGGCGCGTCGAGCGCTCTGGTGAAGCGCTCGACGCGCCGGTGCATCGTCTTGTAGGTCACATCGATCTCTCGCTGAAGTTGGCGAAGACTCGTATTGAACCGTAAGAACGCGTAAATCGAGAACAACCACTTGCGGAGCGCAACCTTCGAGTGAGCGAAAATTGTGCCCGTCTTATCGTTGAACGTGCGGTCGCAATTCTTACAGAGATAGCGTTGAAACGCCCCATAGCTGCCGTTCTTGACCGTCCGGTCAGAACGGCAGCGAGGGCAGGAAACGCCGTCACGCCAGCGCACCTGTTCCAGCAGGTCCGCTGCGAGCGATTCCGAGCCAAACACATCGAGCGGAATCATTCGTGTCGGACACCGCTAGCGCGGTGTCCTTGCTCTCTTCGATTCCAGAGCGACAGCTGAACTGAATCAACAATCTCCTACAGAAGAGCGACCAAAGACTTCGACATCGACGTGACGTCGTGGGAAGAAGCCGAGGAGTACCTCCTCGAACGCTGGCGTCGGTATGCCGACCGCTATGAGGAGACCCACGGTACGTCCCACGTAGAGTAGCAGAGAAGGCAGCCCGCTTGTTCCTCGATGGCACTGCGATGCCGTTTGCGAGCTGGTAGAGAGTGCGACTACGTCCTCACTTCAACTTACGCCACTCCAATTGTTGACATCCTCCTCCGCCTGAAGGCGGAGGAATCCCAACGCTTGGGATATTAGGGTTTGCAGTCTCCGTGTTCTCTCGGTGTGAACCGGCCGCTCTCGCGGTCGAACAGGAAGACTCCGGGCTGTGCCAACCAGCCGTTACTCATATCCCCGGTTGGGAGACTCTGAGTTATCTTTCGCCGAATGTTTACCGCACCATTCACGTCTGCGTTCATCGTCGTCCCGCAGGACGAGCAGACGTACAGACCACGCTCCACACGATTCGAGTTACGAATCTGTCCGCAACACGAACATGTCTTCGAGGTGTTTTCCTCGTCTACGCGGTCAACGAGGATACCGTGTTCCTCGGCCTTGTATTCAAGCAGGTTCGTGAAGCGGTTGAACTCCCAGCCGTGGAGTTTCTTGTTCCCCGACGCCCCCCAATTCCGAGATTCTCCATCGTCGTCACGGATATCGCTGAGGTCGCCAACAGCTATCGTCTCCACGCCTGCTTCGACACACCGTTGGACAATGTGCTTCGAGAGCGTGTGGAGAAAATGGTCCTTGCGTCGAGAGAGTGACCGGCGAGCCCTTACTGCTCGCTTCGACGGGCCGTTCTGGCCTTCGGTCTGGTACTGTTCACGGGTGAAGTAGTGCTTGTCCTCTTTGAGCGTGTTCCCCGGATACAACTCCGAACGGCCGTCTTCGTAGTCGATAGCGAGGTAGTTGCTGATCCCGAGGTCGATACCCGCCGTCTTCTCGCCGGGTGCATCCTCGACGGGAATTGCTTTCTTGCAGACGAGGTGCAGTTCCCAACAGTCGCCGTTGTAGACGGCACGCACCTGCTGAATGTTCTCGACTACTACGTCGGGTCGGGTTTCGTACTCTGCGAGGATGAAGTCCGACCGACTCGCTTTCAGGTTGAAGCCTTTCGAGAGGCGAACCTGCCCGTGTTTGTCGTCGTGTTTGATGCCTTTCTGCTTCCACGTGACGGTCGAGCGCGGGTGGTCGTCGCCACGTTTCCGATATCCGGGTGGGTTGTTGCCGTCGTCGGAGTTGTACCAGCCGGTGAACGCTTCAGCAAGTTCTTCGAGAACTCGCTGACTTGACTGCGAATGGAGGTCACTGTAGCGTTCGTGGTCTTTCAACTCCGATTTGAGTTCGGCTTCGTCGGGGATCTCACCATCTTCGTCCCACCGGTCTTGAATGTAGTAGCGGCCGACATTCCACAGTTTTGATGCTGCGAACCCGCACTGGTCGAGATCGTCACGAACCTGGCTGTGGTTCGTAATGCGTGCGACGTAGGTGCGGGTTGTCTCCAGCATCGTACTGTTCATAACTAGTTATGGAATAGAGGATATTAAAGGCGATGTTTTGGCGTGGAATATCCGAACCTGTCGGAGTCAGTGGAACGTGTCACTGAGTGACGGCGCGTATCCACGGCCTGAAGTCCGTGGTATTGCGCCTGCTCCGCATATAATCTTAACCTTAGTATTCGCGTCCGATTTCGAGTTTCTTCATGGCCTTCTCAAATTCTTCGTCGTATCGCCGCGCGGGATCTCGGAGGTGGTCGCGAATCGACTCGGTCACGTTGACGGCTCGTCTTTGAGCTGCGAAGCAGTCACTAACGGCAGCAAGTAGTTCGACAGCCCTGCTTTCAGCCCGCCTTTCCTCAGGAGAAGCGTCGCAAAAGTCCTGCCAGAACAGTAAGACGAGCAAATCTTCTGCATCAGTACGCGATAACCGCTTGAAACGAAGTAGCGTACACTCTATCCTACGTCATAGAATCCAAACGCTTCTTCAGCCGCGTATTTTGGTTACTGAATTCGGTTACAGGTTACGTATACTGTTTCAGTAACCGCCAGTCTGATCTAGGGCCTTCTGCTGTTCAGCTTCTGTTGCATCCTCCCGCACTTCTGGGAGCGCCTCACGGAGCCCGACGCGCATCAGTAACCGAGCGAGGTCACTCTGCGAGACACCATCCTCCGTGTCGATATCTTCGTCAAGAACGGCGCCAAGTTTCTTGGCTGTCTCGCCAAGCTGTCTAACATCGTTGAGGCCGACGAGGAGTGCCTTCAGTTGCGCGTCGCGAAAGTTGATGTTTTCCGGTGACTCGCCGTCCTCGATGGCGACGAGAGCGTCCTTAATTGCGGCGACGCGGTCGGCAGCGGCGTCTTGGTCGTCTTCGGTGCTGGTTGCCTGTGAGGTGTGGCGCTTCTGCTCTTTCGCTGCTTGGAGCGCTTCCTCGGCGTCGACATTGGATTGCTGGTCGGACATGATTACTGGAGTTTGAGGTGATCGAGCAGGGTGGTGGTGTTCGTTCGGTACGCTTCGCGAGCGCGCTTGCCCGTCTGGTACAGCTCGTCGTCGTCTGCTGCGAACAACGTTCGGCCCTCAGCCTGGAGGTTTCCAATATTCTGGCTGTCTGCAACCGGGTCGCCGGCGATGTCGGGATAGGTTTCCTCAAGGTCGTCGACAAACTCGCCGGACTGCTTCGTTGCTCCAGAAATCATCGTCGGGATGACCATCGAGAGGTGTGGGTGGACGTCGTGGGCGTCAAGGACGTCCCCGAGGTCCTCACGGATCGCTTCGAGGTCGTCGCGAAGGCTGTCGAGTTGGTCGCGCTCGAACGCACCCGGACAAAGCGGTGTGACGACGTGTTCGGCAGCGAAGATGCCGTTAAGCGCGATGTTGTCTTCTTTGCCGGGCAAGTCCAGGACGACGAGGTCGTAGCGGTCTGCGAGCTGTTCGCTGATGAACGAGTCGAGTTTCAGATAGCGTTGCTCGACGGGGACAGAGGCAAGGTTATTGTCGGCGCCGCTAATGCCGGTGTCCGCGGGAATCAGGTCCGGGCCTTCACCAGTAGCGTAGACCATGCGGTCGACGATATCCGGGATGTTGTCGACGATAAACTCCCAGTCGTCGCCGAAGACTGCGGAGATCGGTGCGTCAGGGTCTTCGACGTCGTCGACGATGCCGAACTGTGTGGCGAGGTCGTTCTGGGTGCCGGCGAGGTCCAAGAGAACGACATCGAGGTCGTGGTCGGTGGCAGCAGCTGTAGCGACATGGGCTGCGGAGGTTGTTTTTCCGACGCCTCCTTTTTGGACGTAGAAGGCGGCGCGTGCTGTATCACGATTCACGGTTACAGTAACCGTAACCACGTTACATAAAGTTTCGTCAGACACTCAGTATCCACCGCTGACCGCGAAGCGACAGTGATGCCGCTCGGTGGAAAGGTACCGCGCGCCGCTGAAGTGGTCGTAGGTGTGGAGCGCACCAAGGACGTGTATCAGAGACACGGGGCGTGGCTATTGATCCGTGTGAGGATGCTAATGGCTCTCCCTCGATTCTCAAGGATACACGAACGTCTGAGACGAAGGAGCCAGTCAAACAGACAAAGCGGCTGCTGGCTGTAACCAGTAACCGTAATCAGTAACCATAGTGCGTGACTGTTGATTCGGTGGTTACAGGGACGTGAAACAGAACCCTCAATAAATCGGGGAATCATCGGTAAAATAGCCTGTGCGCCCGTTTAATGCCGGTGACTCGGAATACACCCGCTCTATCGCTATCGACGCCAGCACTATTGACGGGATAACAGTCACGACGGCAGTTCTCTCGGAGCGTGATGACGAACTCTCCGTTCTTGATAGTATCTACGAAGCAGCGGAGGGTCACGAGTTCCGGCCGTTTCAGGACAAATCTCATCGTCTCGACTACGAGGGGAGTATTGACTTCTTCGAGACGGTCACCAATCAGAATAAGGACCGAGTGATCGCGACCTCGCACTTGGGACGGGACGGTTCGAACCCAGAGCGTGTCGAAGCAGTTCAGTCGGCCGTATTAGTGAATGAGCTGGCTGTTGACGACACGCTCGTTATTCTCGATGGTGCTGCCGATAAGGCGGATCGGTTTGGGCGCGCGTACTACGGGATCTCTGAAAATGTTCCACCGGTCGTGACCTGCATTCAATCAGAATACTACTATCCTGCTTCGCTCCTTGCGGACGTTTCCGCGAATCATCTTGCCCGGCAGATCGACCATCCTCGACACTGCTCAGCGGTTGATCCCGAAGCGCCCCAGACGAAGGAAGACTTCAACGACCGGTGGGGTAGTGCGTATAATTCTCTGTTCACCAATTCTAATCCGGTCGAAGTAGAGCCGATAACGCAGCGCCGCGCTGAGTCGGTCGCAAGCCGAGTGAACTGCTGGTATCGAGGCTGGATGGGGGGCGGAGAGCCTGACGAATTCAACCGGTCACTACGACCAGTTGCAGAGTACGCCCGGCGTCAAGGCTACGACAAGCTGGCATCGCGGCTATTGGAGATTTAGAAGCAAGGTGGGATTGCTGCACCCACGTCCATCTTCAACGCCCGTCGGCTTGCGCCTCAAGGCTTGCGGGTCATGGTCATGCAGCCTCCACGCGGCACCTTCCGCGCTCACCTAGAACACACTCCCACGCTCATATAGAGCTTTTGGAGAAACGCTCGACGTAACCAGTAACCGTAACCAGTAACCAGACTAACCTCTCTGCATTCGTCGCATGGGCCCTTGACATCCTCCTCCGCGTTCACGCAGAGGAATCCCGAGCGGTGAGAGTTTCAGGTTTGCAGTCCCACCGAACCCCGACACGGTAAGAATCCGTGTGGGGTTCACGGACTGAGTGGGTGGGAGTGCCAAGCCCCCGGTACTCCTATCCTCGGTCAGATCGGGACTCCCAGGGTTGTTTTTGCCTCAAGGGAGTCCCCCAGACTTCGACGGACTCGGAGTTACTTTTCGTGGTGCGTACAGCAGTCCGGCACAGCGCTGGTTCATTATAGGAACCAGCCGTTCACCAGACTGATTCCGGATACTGTCGTCCGAGAGACGCGGTTTCTCGTGATCACGAAAATCAGTGATCGCTCTTGGGTAGAGGATTGTTGGTCAGTTCTCAGCAATAGCTGGAAGTCACAGCAGGCAAGGGTGACGCAACCGCGTCACCCGACGAACAATGATGCCAATCAAGACGTTCGTCTCGGAGCGTCGCGCCGCGAATCTGCTGGCACAGATTCGCTGGCGTGACGGCGTCTATTGCCCGCGCTGCCGTGACGAATCTGTGATTCGGTACGGCAGCTATCGCGTGTTTCAACGGTATCTGTGTAAGGATTGCGACCGGACGTTCAACGATCAAACTGGCACCGTCTTCGAACACTCGGCGGTCGCACTCAGAAAATGGTTTCTCGCCGTCTACACCTACATCCGCATGAACACGAGCGTCAGGCAGCTAGACGCAGAGATCGACGTTTCCTACAAGACGGTCTACCGGCGCGTCCAGCGCTTCTTGCGAGCGCTGGACGCGCCTCGACCACACCTCAAAGGCCCCGTTGAGATCGACGAATTCTACGTGAAAGCGGGTCTCAAGGGCCGCGAGCGCGACCAACCGTCGCGCTCGCGTGGCCTGTCCACGCGCGGGCGTGGAACATACGCTGAGGACAAGCTCCCTGTGTTTGTTCTCGCAGATCGTGGCACCGGTGAACGGCACGTGATCCCAGCGAAAGCCGCAACCGAATCACGGATTCGACTCCTCCTGGCTGCCCGCCAGCAGGAGTCGTTAACCGTCTACACAGACGGGTTTCGGGCGTACGACCCACTTGACGAGGACGACGCATTCACCCGTCAATACGTCGTCCACGGTGACGGCGAGTACGTCGATGGAGCCGTTCACGTGAACACCTGCGAGAGCCACGCGTCGCTGGCGCGACGGTGGCTCTCGCCGCATCGAGGCATCTCGAAAGACAGACTCACACCGTATCTCCGAGCGTTTCAGCTCCGCCGTGAAGTATTCCGAAAACCGGGGAAAGAAGCGCTCAAAACCACCCTCGAAACTGCGCTATGACTCACCAACAATCTCCGCCACAAGAGCGCACTCTATTATATCGATCCACATCGAGCCGACGAGCTAAAACAGCGACTTGTATCGCTCGATTCAGCCGTTCAACGCTTCGAGGCGGCACCCGACGACGCCTACGCCAAGCAGGGCTGGGAACAGGAAGTCTCCAGTATCGATCGAGGTGAAAGAACCGAGCCGACAAGCGAGCACTCCAAAACTGCAGAAGAACGAGCACAAGCCCTTATCGCAGATATCGAAGACCGCCGCGCAGAGAAATAATCTCAACGGCGTGGTCCATTCGGCGTTGAATATCTGGTCTCCTTACGATCCCCCTCCTTATCCCGACAAGAGCGAGAGTTGAATTAGTAGATACCGTTCGTAACGGACGTCGGTGCCGACAGCCTTGGAATGGTCGTGCTCTGGATGTCGTACCGGGCGTCCCCTCGGAGGGAAGTGACGACGCCACCCCGCTCTGAGAACGCTAATGGTTGTCGTCGCCGAACCAGCCACGCTCTTCGAGTTCGCTTCGCAGTCGCTCGACTGCAGCAGCCTTGTCGCCGTCGCCGACGACGATCACCTCCCACGGTTTGAGGCCGATTTTCCCACCTTCGACCCAGTAGTCGATATCGCCCTCGAGGATGACTTCGGTCCTGTCCTCGAGGTCGGCGTCCATCTCCCGGTAACGGTTCGCCCAGATCATACAGGGGAGCTCGGCGTCGCCGTCGGTGAGCGTGAAGTAGAGCGCCGTACTGTTCTTGTGGAGGCCAGTGACCTCCCCGATACAGCGGACGCCGTTGAGGGCAGGCGTGTCCTGGACGACCGACGCGATCCGGTCGTTCAGCTGGGATACGCTAAGGACCTCTCTCGCATCGGGTTCGACCGCCTCCCATTCGGTATCCGATGCGTCCGCCATCTCCGTTTCCTAACTTCTGAGCACGAACCCCAAAAAGCTACGTTCGAGTGTTGGGGTTGGCTGCGTTACACAGACCTACAGGTCGCGAGGCTGGACCGTCTTCCGGTTGTTCGCTTCGGCACGGTCGGCGGCGTCATTGAGCAGTTCAGCGACTTCCCCGTTGAGGGCGTCGTAGAAATCGGCCGAGACGTTGTGCTCCGAAAGTTCGTCCTTCACGGCTGCTTTGACGATTAGGTCAGACATTCTATCACGGAGTTCTCTTGTCCACTATATAAGGGTTCAAAGCTTTTCGCGAGGGATTCTGACCATTTTATTTCCGAACTCCGTATCGAACGTTCTCCCGGCTACGAAAGGGGGATTCGGTGGCTCTCCAGTACCTTCGCCGCATTCTTGCAGGCCCGGCCGCTGTTGCGTTCCTGAACGTCCGAATGACAAGGTTAAAACGGACCGATAGACAATACCTCCCATGAGTGCGCTTTCCGGTCTTCGGAACCCGGCGTACACGGGGGAAAACCGGTGTCTCCCCTGTACCGTTCTTAACCTCGTGCTGGTCGCCGTGCTCGTGGTCCCGATCCTGCGTTTCCTCGGACTGCCGGCTGCGACGCTCGTTGCCGCCATCGGCGCAGGCGTCGTCTGGGTACGAGGCTACCTCGTTCCATACACGCCACGGATTGCACCTGAATTGGTCGCGCTGTCGCCGCTTCCGGGCCACTGGTTCAAGAAGCAGGTCGGCGGCGGGTCAATTTCGGGCGACGAGCCGGCTGGAGAGGAGGTCTTCGAGGCGCTCGTCGCTGCCGGCGTTGTCCGACTTGACGAGGAGGCCGTGTTGATGGACTCAGACTTCGAGTCCGAATGGCACGTGGAGATGTCCTCACTCGCCTCACAATCGCTAGACGAATTGGCCGCCGCAGCGGAGGGTATCTCGGGTGTCGAGAGTGCTCGACCTCTTCGCTCGGAGGGGAAGCGCTGGTTCGTCGTGAACAAGCGCCACTCGCTGGTCCCGTATCCGATACTCCTTGCGGAAGTCGGGGCAGTTCGTGCGCTTCCGCCGTCAGTACCCGACGGGTCGGTTCAACTCACCTCGGCACGGATGCTCCGACAATTCCTCGAAACGTGTCCCGTCTGTGAGGCCGACCTCGTCCGGTCCTTGACGACCGGCTGTTGTGGCTCTCCGAAGAACGCGTCGGAAATGCGAGTCTGTACGGTCTGCGGACATCGGCTGTTCACCATCCCCGAACCCGAGTCGGCTGATCCGCCTGCCGACGCTGAACCGGCCTCCGTGTGAGACTGTCCTACACTACTGTCTATTGCCACTATCGGATACGGTCTGTTCCGAACGCGGATGTGCACGGCCCTCAAACCGGCTGGTTCACACAGTATTGTACTATTGGAAAACACTTTTACCAGCATCCATGCAATACAATACCAATGAAACGAGTCGTGAAGTGGGCCGCTGTGCTCGGAACGATCGCAAGCCTCTGGACAGCCGTCTCGCCCACGTTCTGGCAACCCGACCACGTCCAAGTACTTACCAACGTCCTGTTAGGCGAGTTCGCGGCGCTCGCGCTCGCACATACCGCCTATCGGCTTGCCTCCGAACAGCAACCCTCCATACGGTTCTCCCTCGCGGCGACTGCGCTTGGCGTGCTGATCGCAGCCTCGCCGCTGACGTTCGGGCTCGTTACAGGGCTCACCACGAGCAACATAGTCTCCGGCGGTCTGATCGCTGTAACCGGTCTTACGGCCGCTTTCATCACGTTCCGTAGATCGAAGGAACGGAACCTTCCGAACGCGCTGGCGGCCGACGAGGCACCTGCGGCCTAAGGCCCGACTGCTTTTCCCGCCCCCAATCGTTCGGTTCCCTCTCCCTCCGGAACGAGTCGAAGACACGGGGGCGACTTCGATTTGCTCGAAGTGGAAGTGCAATTCCGACACGGCATCCGTACACGAACGTCCTCGTCGGGAATATTCACCGTCTCGTGCCCCAAATGCCAACGTTTTTCTTCTTGACGGCGTCGACCATCTTGGAACGCTTCTGCGTTGGGGACCACGATGCGCTTGCGACACGGACGTATCCGCCAAGTGCCATCGATGTCCTCCCAATTCATATGCTGGAGCGGCGTACTCCCATGTAATCCGATGAAATGCGTCCGATTCTCGGTGCGCTACCCGGACACCTCGTCCACTCCATTACACCGGGTCGCGGGGAAGATCTTCGTTCCACGGGTGGTGATGCTCACATAGAGGCTGACCTAGATGCGACGGCATTACTCTGGTAGGACAATGACCGCGAGGTCACCGAAGCCTTCGGTTTGCTCCGTTCGAGCAACTTCGCCGTGACTCAGCTGGGGGCGCTTTCCTTCTGTCGGTCGTCTTCTACGGGGCGGTACGATTCGAGTCGGAGAACACACAGTGTGCTGAAATGTTTCACGACGGTCTTATCGAATTGAGGGATATCCGATGTTGATCGCGTCCAGTCGTTCGGTGGACGACTTATCGAGGCTCACCGAGCGTCAGCGCGCCCCTATACACCGGACTCGACGCAGGCTACTACGACATGTCCCACGTGGTGAAGTTTTCACGGGCGTAATCGCGGACCTTGACTACCCGACGAGCACGGCAGGAGAGTTGCTCCGCAAGGCGGAGGCGAAGTAAAGAAGAGGCACGCAAACAAACGAAAGAACTCTATTCTCGGCGGGACGGACCGAAACGCTGTCGCCGCTCGCGAGTACCAAAGAAAGGCGAGTTCAGTACAGCTGTTTCTCGCGCTCCTCGCGCTCATCCTGCTCCTTTTCTTCCTCTTCTTCCTCTTTGATCCGCTGCCGCCCGCGCCAATACTGGCGTATCCCGGGGATGATCTTGTTCTTCAGGTCGAGGCCGAAAGAGACGATGCCATAGGTCCAGAAGAAGAAGAGGACCACCATCGCGCTCCAGTAGACGAACGCCAGCGTTTCCGTCGCCATGTCAGTCGTTGCTCTCCCCCCGCGACCCGACGGGACTCTTGGTCTCGGGAACGGTGTCAACGCCGTGGAGGAGTGCGTCACCCGTCTCGGCGTCGAAGAGGTGGACCTTGCTTCGGTCAAGGACTACCTCTATCTCCTCGTCTTGGTCGATCCCCTCGTTAGGGTCGACGCTCATGAGCAACTGGTCACTTGTCGCTGTCTCCTGTGCCATCGACGTCTCGCCATTGCCGAGGAGCAGGTAGGCGAATACCTCGTCGCCCATCGGTTCGAGGACGTCCGTGGTGACTTGGATGCGCCCCGAAGGGTTTGCCAGTGACTCAGTCTGGTAGGCGGGGTAGACGTTCTCCGGACGGATACCGACGGTCACGTCGTCCCCTATTTCCACCTCTTCGAAGGCGGCGGAGTCAAGGTCGAAGTCGAGGTCGAAGTACTCCGTGACGATTGCGCGTTCAGTTATTTCACCCTCCACGAAGTTCATCGACGGCGAGCCGATGAAGCCAGCGACGAACCGGTTGACGGGTTCGTTGTAACAGACCAATGGAGGGTCTATCTGCTGGAGCTGACCAGTATCGAGGACGGCGATGCGATCGGCCATTGTCATCGCCTCCGCCTGGTCATGAGTGACGTAGATAATTGTTGTGTCCAACTGCTTGTGGAGGCGCTGGAGCTCTGTACGCATGTGTACCCGGAGCTTCGCGTCCAGATTGGCGAGCGGCTCGTCCATCAGAAACACGTCCGGCTCTCGGACAATGGCCCGCGCGATGGCGACACGCTGGCGCTGTCCGCCGGACATTTCGTCGGGCATCCGGTCGAGCATCCCCTCGAGCTGGACTACATCGGCCGCGCGCTCGACCCGGCGATCGACCTCCTCTTTGGGATAGTCCCGGAGCCGGAGCCCGAAGCTGATGTTGTCGTAGACATCCATGTGCGGGAAGAGAGCGATATTCTGGAACACCATCGCCACACCCCGGTCCTTCGGCGGAAGGTTTGTCACGTCCCGGGTTCCGATGGTCACCGTCCCCTCGCTTGGGGTAGTGAGCCCCGCGACCATCTCCATCGTTGTCGACTTCCCACATCCTGAGGGACCAACGAGACAAATGAACTCTCCATCGTCGATGTCGAGGTTCATGTCGTCGACGGCGATGACATCCTCGTAACGTTTCGTGATGCGATCTAGTTTAAGTTCTGCCATTATTCTTTGAGTGCGCCTGCAGTCAGTCCGCTTACGATGCGTTCCTGTGCGACGATGACGAGTATCACGACGGGGAGGACCCCGATGATGCTCGCCGCTGCCATGAGGTTGTACTGCGTCGCGTACTGTGTCTGATAGCTGAGGATACCGCCAACAAGTGGCGACCAGTTGGCTGCCTGTGGGGAGGTGGCCATGATAGAGCTGAAGAAGTACTCGTTGTACACCGAGATGAAAGTGAGGATCGCGGCCGTCGCGACCCCCGGTGCCGAGAGGGGCATGATAACGCGGAATAGCGCACCGAGCCGTGTGGTCCCCTCAATACGTGCGGCGTCCTCGAGCCCGTCGGGGATTTGGGCGTAGAAGGTCGTGAGGATGAAGATTGAAAGGGGTAAGAACAGCGCGCTGAACGGCATTACCATTGACCCTGGCGTATTCAACAGCCGCGGCGGCGTGAACACTGGAATTTCGGTGAACGGTAGCGTCACCGGCACATTTCCCGTGAACGCCTCGAAGAGGGGGATTACGAATGCCGCTGGCGGGAAGTAACTGATCGCCAGGATCGCAAGCATCAGCGCTCCCCGACCGGGGAACTCCAGCCGGCCGAAAGCGTAGCCGGCGAGACTAGCGATGACGAGGACGATGAGCGTTGTTGTGATGGCAAGCGTAAAGCTGTTCAACACAAACAGGTGGAACGGAACCTGCTGGAACACCTCCACGAAGGCCTCCACATTAAACCCCTTCGGTATGGGCAGCGGGAACGTCACCGAACTCCCCATCAACTGGATCTCAGGCAGGAAGCTTCCCGCTAGAAGCCGTCCTTCCGGCGTCAGGGTTAATACCAGTAGCCAGTAGAAGGGGAATAACGTTGTCACCCCAAAGAAGGCTGTGGCAACGTAGAACAGCGCGCGGTATACACGATTTGGGTTCCGTATCGCCCGCTGTGTCCACCGGGCGAGCGGCCCGTCATCCTCGGCCGTTTCCTGTCTGTCCGTGTCGTGCTCGGTTGCCATCTTAGATTCCCTCCTTGTACTGTTGGTAGATGATCACCGTCACTGCAATACCGATGATAGCCGCGGTGACGAACGCGATGGTCGCCGACGTTCCCTGTCGGGTGAGAAACGTCGAGACAACCATACAAGACAGCGATGGTACAACCTCACAGCCCGCCACCGAGTCGATGAGACCGTACACTTTCAACGCACCCACCATCCGGAAGAGGACGGCAACACCGACCGTCGGCAGGATGAGCGGCAGGGTGATCATCCGGAACTGCTGCCATTTCGAGGCCCCAGCGACCTTCGCAACGTCGTAGAGGCTCCGGTCGATGCTCTGTAGCCCAGCGAGGATGAGTAGCGCCATGAATGCCGATGTCTTCCAGATATCGGCGACGATGACGATGAACAGTGCGCTCTGTGGGTCGTTGAGCGTGTTGGTTGCGGAGAGGATCCCGAGGTCGGCGAGTGGTCCGACTGCGAACCCGACGTTCGGGTGGAACATCAGGTAGAACATGATCCCCTGAATGACGACCGGCACGGCCCACGGGATGATGATGGCCGCGCGCACCCAGCGCCGGCCGAAGAAGTCCTGGTCAAGGATGAGTGCCTGCCCCATCCCAATCACCGTCTCAAAGGTAACGGTAACACCAGCGAACAGAACTGTCACAACGAGTGCGCTTGATATCATTCCCGGGATGCTGAACTCGCTCGGAAGGAATGTCGTTGTCCCCGGGAGCCAACGGTTCTTCTCCCCGGTGAACAGCTCAATGTAGTTGTCGAACCCAACGAACGTCTGGGACGCCTGGTCGATCGTTGTCTCGTACAGCGACAGCTCGAAGGTCCGCAACAGCGGGTAAAACGCGACGGCTCCGAGGATGACGAAGACGGGTACCAATAGCAAGTAGGCGTACTGGGTGTCGCTGAGGTTCTCAACCCGCCGAGTCAACGTGACAAGTGGTCCGGAGCGTTTCGACTCGCGCGAGCGGTCTGTAGCTGTCCCTGAGCTCATGCGTTCGTCCTTAAGCGTAGCGTAATATCACTGTGCATAGTAGTGTGTCAAAAAGGATGCGTTTCCGAGAGTTATCCCTCGATGTCTTCCAGCTCGGACTGCAACGTTGTCATCCCCTCGGCAGCGGAGACGTTCTGGGCGACGACCCGGTTGGCCTGCTCAGCGATGACGCTCGACTGGTCGCTCCAGACGGAGGTGACGGGCCGGGCCATCGTGTTCTCACCGGCTACGCGGAGGGTATCGAGGTACTGACCCGTCGGATCGACGTTCTGCGCCTGGTCGGAGTTGAACAGCTCGCTTCGCGGGGGGAGCCACCCCTCAATCTCGAAGAGGGAGAGCTGGACTTCCGGCACCATCGTGGCCTCCATCACCTGACGGACAGCATCCAATTTTTCGCTGTTCGGGTTGGCAGTTACGTGCCAGCCGCCAAGCGCGGAGGTACTACCGCCGGTGCCCTGGAACTCAGCCTCACTCTCGGAGACGGCGTAGGGAATCGGCATCGTACCGACGTTCTCCACTCCGAGCTCATTCGCGCTCTGGGCAATCGCGTAGGGCCAGTTTCGGTGGAAGAGGGAGTCCCCGTTCGTGAACGGCGCCAGTGAGGCGTCCTCAATCCAGCCGAGGATCTCTGTGGGAGCGAAGCCGCCACCGTACTCGGAGAGGTGGTCATATTCCTCGTCGTGGACGAACTTCCGCATCATTTGCAGGGAGTTGATGACGGGATCCGAGTCGACCGTCACGGGCCTTTCGCCAACAGGACCGAACAGGTTGTCCCGACCACCGAAGTACGCCCCGCCCCACGAGGAAAGGACTTCGTTGAACGTACAACAGGCGGTGCCCGCGTAGATGTCCCACTGCGTGGTAAAGCCGTACTCAACATCAGAGTTAGCCGTAACTTCCTCGGCGATGTTCGACCAGCGCTGCCACGTCATTGGCTCGGTCGCCCAGTTTTCGCCCTCGGGGTCGTAGCCCGCCTCCTCAATGAGGTCCTTTCGGTAGAGCATCACCGGGTAGTCTGGATAGAGCGGGACGCCATAGAGGTCGCCGCTCTGGGGAGCAATAGCTGTGTCGGTGAACCCGCTGAAGTATTCCTCGTCAATAGTCGTCAGCGCATCATCGCTGAGTAGTTCCGAGAGGTTGGCAACCTGGCCCCGCTGGATGAAGATATTCACCCAGCCGTTGTCCATCATGAACATGTCGGGGGATGCCTCTCCGGCACTCAGAAGCCGGTTGTAGTTCGCCCGCCGCCCACCGGTGTCCTCCTGGCCGCCCTCCAGTTCGATCTCGATGTCGTCCGAGAGCCCCCCCTCGTTATGGAGGAGATCGCTGAACTCCTCGCCATGGTCGTTTGCGAAAGTCGCGTCAAAGCCCCACGTAACCGTCGTAGTCGACCCCGAATTATTCGATCCGTTAGGGTTGCTGTTCCCGCCCAACACGCCTGCACAGCCGGCGAGTCCAGCTGCCATGCCGGTTGCTCCGGCGCCCGCAACAAAGCGGCGCCGGGAGACTGACGTTTCATCCTGTCCACTACCTGTGCCGTGTGGTGGCATAAAACGTTCATCATTGTATGAGTACTTATATCTTATGAACGTGGGTTTTGATATAACAAAACGGTTTTACCGACAAACGAAACCAAGAGAAGGCGGCGGAACAAGAGATCCAAATCAGTTAGATAATTGTGAACTCAGGCCAGAGTTAACTCTCGTTTGGTGGTGCTGACGCTCGCCAGGGAACGTATTCGGATCGGTTCGTGGCCGTAATGCAGTCGTGTTTTAGAAACGGATCTCTGCTCACCGATGGTGATGGGGCGGATCGTACGAGGCTTTTCGAGGCTACCTCACCGGCGAGATTGACGTGGTCGTCATCCCGATACACTGCCCGCAGCGCTCAGACAAGTTTATCCGTCGGATTCGCTAATAATACCGCGATGGACGCCGACGACGTTGTCGACGAACTTACCGACTTCGGCCTCTCCGAGAAGGAGGCGCTCGCCTACGTGACAATCCTCCAGAACGGCTCCACGCGGACTCGAGTCGTCAGCGAGGAGGCCGACATCTCGAAGAGCTACACCTACGACATCGTCGAAAAACTCGCTAACCGTGAACTCATCCAGATTGACGATCATGTTGTTCCCACACAACTGCGCGCAGTCCCACCTTCCGAGGGTATCGCTAACCTTGTCGGTCGGCTCCACACGATCGAATCGGAATTGGAGAGCTTCTTCGACTCGGAGAACTACGAGCGCCAGCGCTTCCGGATCATCAAGTCCCGGCAGACGATCCTAACGAGCCTGACCGACCTCATTGACGATGCAGAATCCGAGATAGCTCTCTCACTGCCCGCATCGGCGCTCAACAAGGTCGAAGGCTCACTACGTCGGGCACAGGAGCGCGACGTGTTCTGTGTACTCCTAGTCACGGAGCACGACGGCGAGGTACCTATCGACGACGATATCGCCGACGTCATCCAGACGTGGTCCCCGCCCGCGCCGCTCACCCTCGTGGTGGACCTATCCGAGGGTATCGCCGCCTCTGAGCGTGCCGTCCTAAACTCCAATTCCGACAAATACGCTATCTACCACGCCGAGGAACGCATCGCTTCTATCCTCTCCGATTCCTTCATCGCGAACTACTGGCCGATGGGCGAACAGATCTACGTCGACGACCCCTCCCCGCTCCCGAAGACCTACGACAGCTTCCGCCACGTGGTCTTTGATGCGACGCTCCATCTCCGTGCTGGCCAAGAACTTCCCGTGGAGATAGAGGCCCGCCCAACACACACACGGGAACCGTACGAGACAATTCGAGGCACCGTCGTCGACACAGTTCAAAGTCTCGTCCGTCCGTACTCCGAAGGGTTCTCAGGTAAGCTTTCAATGGTCGTCGACACTGGCAACGAACGTCTCACGGTGGGTGGTCCGGGCGCCTTTATTGAGGAATACGAGGCCAACATTGTCACGCTCGAACCTACGTCCGATCCGTAAACCTGGCACGATAGATAGCTGATTCATACAGCGCCCTGAATCTGTGTACCACCTAACCACGAGGGATTCATTGTTGCTTAACTAAGCGGGTGACAAGTCTCGTAGAGATGGGCGGCGAACACCCTATTGGATGTAAAGCGATCGGTTTCGGGTAATCGGTCACTCACAACAGAACCGTCTGTTCGCCATTTATATCTGAATGCTACCGCATTAGCAATTCTGGGCGCTCTCCTTACGATCAACGAGATTGACGTGCTTACCGAGCAAATCTTAGACGAACCGCAGACACGTCGGTGTGCCCGTTTTTGTTCGAGGATTTTCTCGTCGCAATTCCTCGGCTCTATCGTCGAACACGAACGGCACCACGTCATTGCTGTGCTGGTGGCAAATGAAAATCCAATCGCCGTCCGGATGGACTGCGAAGTTCCGAGGCCACCGTCCGGTAGTCGGCGTGACTGCCAGTCGGACTACTTCGCGTGGGGCTGCTCGGACCTTGAACGTCGCAATAGAATCGTGGCCGCGGTTCGATGCGAATAGGTAGTTGCCGGACGGGTGGACGTGTACGTCGGCGGCGATGGTGTCTGACGCGTCGATCCCGTCCGGAAGCGTAGACTGAATTTGTATAATTGTCGGCTGCCGAGGGTCGCTGATATCGACAACCGAAAGAGTCGAGGTAAGTTCGTTCACTAGGTATCCAACAGACTCCGTTGGATGCACGTCAAAGTGACGCGGACCGGACCCC
Organism: Halobacterium noricense; assembly: GCF_021233435.1. Classification (NCBI taxonomy): domain Archaea; kingdom Methanobacteriati; phylum Methanobacteriota; class Halobacteria; order Halobacteriales; family Halobacteriaceae; genus Halobacterium; species Halobacterium noricense. Next base: position 126,577 of record NZ_CP089469.1, read on the forward strand.
GGCCGACAATCGATCTCTGCGTTCGGGATTGGACGGAGCCGGTCGTCGGCTCGATCGAGTTCGTATACAACGACCTGGTCAGTTCCTAAGTCTGGAACGTAGACGATCGAATCGGTTATAAATCGGGTCGAGTGCGGATGTGGCGAGGCCTGACGGTCGTCGTCCGGGCCAGATCCCTCGTGACGCACCAACTCCAACGGTCCGTTGAGGGTTCCATCCGCCTTCAGGGATAGCAACGCAACGGAACCACCCGCATAGTGAGCAACGACTGCGTACTCGCCACGTGGCCCAATCTCGACGTGACAAGGGCTGGCGTCGCCCGTCTCCGTTCGATCGAGACGGTCGAATCGGCCATTCGTAGGGTCAACTCGGTAGCTTACTGCTGACCCCGCTTCACACTCATTGATGGCTACGAAAACCGGTTCGGACGGATAAACATCGAGGAATGATGGATTGTTCTCGTTGACCACGTCGCACTGTTCAAGCGACCCATCCTCGACTCGGAACGATGTGAGCCCGCCCTCACTAGCTTCGGTGTACGAGCCGACGACCGCGAAGTCGCTGTCTGACCTATCAGCCATGTGGTTACAGATCACGCCAAGAGTGCTGTGGCTCCCATCCGAGCAGCTCTTCGGCCTTCGAAAGATCAAAGAGTGTTTCGTGGCCTTCGGGTGTGTCACGTACTGCTGCATCTGGGTAGAATTCTTCGACAAGCTCACTTGTTGTCGCGTTCGCAGTCGTGTCGCCCGCGACCGCCCAGAACGTCTCGTGTCCTTCAAATTCAGCTTCAACCGCCTTCCTAGCAATCGATGTAGCGTCCGCCATCGCGAGGTACGAGAAGAGTACTTCCCGGCCGGTGGCCGGGTGTACGTCATCCAGAATGTCAAGCGACCGATCAGGTTCAACGAATGACTCCTGCATCTCCTCGTCGGTCACCACCCACGGATACCGGAGCGACGAAATCGTCAAATCTATCGAAGGACGCCGTCCGAATCCATCCGCAGTCACTTCCATTGCGTGTTTCGCGATTCCGTACGGGTCGTCCGGCGCCCGCGAGTGATCTTCATCAACCGGGATGTAGCGTACATCGGCCGGGCGTTCTTGATGTTCGCTGCCTATCGCGTTAATACTTGATGCGAGACAGACCGCCTCTAGCCCGAGCGAATCCGCGGCTTCAAGTACGTGCGCAGCGGACAGAACGTTGCTTTCGTACACCCGGAAATCGGGATTGCTGTACGGGTTCGGAATCGTCCCCATGTGAACAACTGCGTCCGCGTCGTACTTTGCGAGCGCACCGTACGTCTCGCCTGCATCCAAGAGGTCCGCCGTGACGTAGCGGTCCGAGACTTCCTCGCGGCGTTTCCCGCGTGAGATGTTCACTGTCTCGTATCCCTGTTCGCCGAGGTGTTCGAGGATTGCTGACCCGATTTTGCCGTTACCGCCTGTCACAGCTATCGTGTTGAGCGTCATGTTCTCTGTAATCTCTGTGGTCGTCAGTTGAACTACTCTAGCAATCCTTTGATGTAACCAATCGCGAACAGCCGACCCATATCTGTGTAGCCAGCCATTGCGTCGTCACGGTCTTGTTCGCCTACCATCCGTGGGACATGGTCGGGACGAATCGCCCCATCGAAGCCAACCTCCTGGTACGCCTCGATAGCTTCCTTCATATCCGTTGGCCCCCCATCATGCCACGTCTCCACGAAGTTCTGCTCGTCGCCCTCAACATCACGGAAGTGAACGAAGTGGATCCGGTCACCGAACTCGCGGATTGCCTCAATTGTGTCTCCTTCCATCGCCGAGAAGTTCCCCTGACAGAATGTAACTCCGTGTCGATTGCTGTCATGGAGATTGAGGATGCGTCGGTAGTCGTCGTAGGACTTGACGATTCGAGGAACCCCCCGCACGGGCGATGTTGGCGGGTCGTCGGGATGGAGCGCGAGATTCACGTTGTACTCCTCTGCGACGGGGATAATCTCGTCAAGAAAGTACTCTAGGTTTTCCCAGAGTTCCGCCTCGGTAATGTCAGCGGCCTCGTGGTCGGGGGCACGCTCCATCCACTCGTGGTCGTAGCCGATCCGCTGGGAGCCTCCACGCCCCGGCAGCGAGTCCGAGGTGCGAATCACACCGAGCGGGTTCTCGGTCCACACCCAGCAGTACGTGTCAATCCCGAGCCGCCCCATATTCTCGATGAGTGTCTTGACGGTCTCAATCTCCGCGTCGCGACCCTCCTTTCCGAGGACAGTCTTCCCCATTGGGGGACGATCTTCAACGACGTCGAGCGAGAACCCGTGGTCCGAGAACCGAGTGACGGTGCGCTGGAGCGTGTCGTACTCCCACCAGTTGTCGACGCCCCAGAAGCGGACGACAGCCGTGTCTACACCGAGTTGTTTCGCGATCTTCCACCGGCGGTCGGGCCGCGGCGGCAGCATGACGGTTGGCTTCATCTCGTATTGGTCAGTCATTTGTATTTAATGTCGTGAGGTTCAGTTATCGGTCTGCGCGTTCCTGTGTAGAGCGCCAGCACTCATAGAAGGCGCTTACGGGATGGTAGTCCGGCTCGACACCCGGTGGACCGGGGGCGACGAGGTCGTTACCATCATCGGCTGGGAGACGTTTCTCGTACCAAAGACTGGCAGGGCCGCGGTAGCTGTCAGTACACGCAAGGACTCGACTGTTCCACTCATCAAGACGGTTGGCCTCCTTGTCGTTGTCGTGCGCAGCCGCTCGCTCAGCAATTGCTGCGGAGGCACCAAGGGCTTCTGCCAGCACCCATCCGTATTGGTCGGTAACAATAGGTGTTCCATCGGCTTTGTGTGTATAGACGAAGCCATCCCCAGTCCAGCCGTTATTGACAGCTACCTCGAATAGTTCTAGCGCACGGGAATACCAGCCGCCCTCAGGTGCGTTTTCGTCGCCATTAGTATCGGCCTCGGTCATGCCGTCGTATCGATCGAGTAGCGCAAGGAATTTTGCCCACTCGACGTGGTGGCCGGGCTGGTATCCTGGGGGCCGAAACTGGTGATGGGGTTCGTCGCCGTTGTATTCGAAGTCGTGGGTCCAGTCGTCGGTATAGTGTTCCCACAGCAACCCATCCGTCTCCGCTGCGAGGTCGACTGTAATTGTACGTGCGATATGACGTGCTCGATTTAAATACTCGTTTTCGTCGGTCGCCTCGTAGGCGGCGAGATACGCCTCGCAGGCGTGCATGTTCGCGTTCTGGCCACGGTAGGCCTCCTGCTCGGTCCAGTCCGGGTTACAGTCACTTCGGAGCAGGCCGGTATCGTCGTGGAACCGTTCCTCGATCAGCTCGTGGATAGCTGCAAGGCCGTCCTCGGCGCCATCAATCCCAGCCTCGGTAGCACGTGCGTACGCAAGGAGAACAAAGGCATGGCCGTACGCCGAGCGGGTTCGGTCGAGTGGCGTTCCATCGGCGTCGACGAGCAAGTGATAGCCCCCTCCGTTGTCACGGTGTTCTTTCTCAAGGAATGCCAGCCCGTGTTTGGCAACGTCGAGGCACCAGTCCGGGCCGCCAACGATTGCACCGACTGCGAAGTTCGCGACTGAGCGACACGTTGCTACGAGGTGTCTGCGGTGGTCCGTATATGGCTCCCCAGATGTTGGGTGTAACAACCGGAATCCCCGTTCTGCGAGTACGTCTGGATACTGTACCCGGAGCGTTGCGAGCAGTCGGGCGCGATGCGCGGTTGCGTGGCGGTTACTTTCTTTCATACGAGATGATTAGATCGAACTCGAACTACGTTCCTCCTTCGATGAATTCTCGTCAAGCAAGCATCCTTAATTGATTCGTTGATGGCTATTTTAACCGTTTTGAAACGCGCCTGAATAAATTGCTGAAAGGGCGTTGAATGCGCTAAGGGGCTACTCGTGGCCCGAAATACGCACCGTCTCGTAAGGCTCTTCGAGGTACTCGATATCGGATTTAGAGAGGTTGATATCGAGGGCTTCGACCGCGTCTTCGAGGTGTTCGATGCTGGAGGTCCCGACAATAGGGGCGTCGGTGTACTCATTCTCGAAGTGCCAGGCCAACGCGATCTGGGCCATCGTCACGCCGTACTCTTCGGCGAGTTCCTGGACGCGTTCGTTGATCTCGATTCCGTTACCCTCCATGTACGGCCGGCCGACTTCGGCCTCATGTTCACCGCGAATCGTCTCTGAGATCTCCTCGTGTTGCCGCGTGAGGTAGCCGGCGCCTAGCGGGCTCCAGGGGATGACGCCCACGTTCCACCGCTCGCAGACGGGGTACATCTCGCGTTCCTCTTCTCGGTAGGCGAGATTGTAGAGATCCTGCATTGTCTCGAAGCGGGCTAGCCCCTCACGCTCGCTGATCTGCAGCGCGCGCTGGAACTGGTGGGCCCACATAGATGAGGCCCCGATATGGCGGACTTTGCCGCGCCGGACAGCGTCATCTAAGGCTCGTAGCGTCGTCTCGATGGGCGTATCGTAGTCCCATCGGTGGACTTGGTAGAGGTCCACCGTCTCCATCCCCAGTCGGTCCAGCGAGTGCGCCAGTTCCTGCTCGATGGCCTTTCGGGAGAGGCCCTGCCTGTTGGGACTGTCGCCCATCTCGCCGAAGACCTTTGTGGCGACGACCTGCTCGTCACGATCGTACTCGGCAAGCACATCCCCAAGGATCTCCTCGCTTTCGCCCGCCGAGTAGACGTTAGCCGTGTCGAAGAAGTTCACTCCCAGTTCGATGGCTCGTTCGATTAGTTCCGCCGATTCCTCACGGTTGAGCATCCACTCGTGACCGCTCCCGAAGCTCATACACCCAAGACAGATCTTCGAGACCTCCATACCGGTTGATTTCAGTGTCGTGTACTCCATATTAGAAGGTTACAGCATTACCACATAAATACCACGGGAGGTGGGTAGAAGTCTCCGTGGACTCTCTACTAACGAATCCCTATTTGCACCTCCCCCTGATTTTGATTTACGAACTAGAAGGCACTGTCTAGTTTAGCACCTTGTCATCTGGCGTTCGATTACCAAGCGATTGATGCGGTCTGAGGCGGTTGTAGTAATGCGAAAATAACGCAAGCCATTGGCGAACGCTCTGCCGACTGCCCACCCACGAGTTGTGGAAACGGTCAAGTCGCATCTTGAGTGTGTGAAACCATTTTTCGATGAGGTTTCGGTCGGTATAGTAAACCCGACCGTTCAATCCTAATCGAGCAATGGCAGTCCGATAGCCGAACTGATCGACGAGAAACGTGGTGTCCGAAAGATCGTGTTTCTCCGCCAGCCCAGACAGGAACGCAGCCGCCGGATCCGTGCCATGGCGTCCGAACAACGCAACGTCAAGAATGAGCTTCGTATCAAGGTCTATTGCAGCGTACAACCAAGACCACTCGCCGTTGATTTTGACAGCGGTTTCGTCAACCGCGACCCGCGACGGCGAAGCCGTCGGCGGGTCGGGAACGCTGTCAGCCAGCCGATGTACCCACTGCCAAACAGCTTGGTGAGAGCGTTCAACGCCTGATTCCGCGAGAATCGTTGTTGTCTCTCTGAGCGAACAACCGGTCGCATGAAGCCGGACAGCAAACGTCCTGACGGGCGTTGCTGTCCGCTCACGCTCCCAAGTTTCTTCTAAATCCGCCGCAAAGCACTTGCTGAGCAGGTCTGCGAGCATCTGAACCAACTAACTCAACGACCTGCTCACTTCTCAAACTGACTTAACTAGACAGTGCCTCATGGTGTGTGGTGTCTGTGTCTTGGTGATTTGTTCTATTCGGCCCAATAGGCGTCGCCGGGTTTGGTTTCAAAAACGGCACGAGAAAGGACATCGATGGCCTTTTCGAGGCCTTCGCGAGCGCTGGTGAGTGAATCCTCATGTTCAATAGAGAGGGCGCCGTCGTAGCCGACCATACGCAACGTGGAGACGACATCCTTCCAATGGCTCTCATCGTGGCCGTAACCGATGGAACGGAACAACCACGCCCGATTGGGTTCGTCGGTGTAGTCGGTAGTATCGAGAACACCCTTCTCGCGGGTGTTAGCGTCGTAGATTTTGGTGTCCTTAGCGTGGACGTGGTGGATGGCGTCTGTCTCGCCAAGGAGGCGGATAGCGGTCGTAATATCGATTCCCTGCCAGTAGAGGTGGGAGGGGTCGAAGTTGGCCCCAATATGGTCGTTGGTCGCCTCCCGGAGGCGGAGCATACCGTGAGGCTCGTAGACGAGCATGTTGGGGTGCATCTCGATAGCGACATTCACGTCGTGGGCCGCCGCGTGGTCAGCGAGATCGGTCCAGTACTCTGTCGCTACGTCCCATTGGTACTCGTGAGCGTCGGCGTGTTCGCTTGGCCAGGGTGCGGTAATCCAGTTTGGCACCTCATCGTCGGGACCGCCGGCGGGCAGACCCGAAAAACAGGTGACTGTGTTTACCTCGAGTTGCGCTGCGAGTTCGATGGCCTCACGAAGTTCCGTATCGGCCTGGCTCGCGCGCTCCTCGTTGGGGTGAAGCGGGTTGTTGTGTGTCGCGAGTGCCGAAATGCGGAAGTCGTGCTCTTCGAGCAGGTCGTGGAGGTTCTGCTGGGCGGCCTCGTCGTTGAGGTAGTCCTCGCGTGGGAGGTGGTCGTCACCGGGGAAGCCGCCACAGCCTAGTTCAACAGTGCCCACTCCCTGGCTAGAGAGGTAGTCGAGGGCATCATCGAGCGGTTCATCGCCGAGCGGAACGGTGAGTACGCCGACGTCCATGGTTACAGTTGAATCGCGTGCCCCTTCTCGTCGGAGCGGTAGATAGCGTCGATGACGCGCTGTACTTCCAGTGCTTGGTCGACTGTGTTTCGCTTGGGAACTTCGCCAGACCGTACGATATCGAAGAAGTACTCCTGCTCGCGCTCGTGTGTGTCCTCCTCACGGGTCTGGATGTCGGTGTTGCTGAAGTGGTTCGCACCGATATCGTTTACCTCATGGATGGTGAGGTCACCGCTCTCGCGGTCGAAAGTGGCACCCCCCTCGGTGCCCTGGATGACGAAGTCGTTGTTCGGGGGGCGGTTGCTCGCCCACGCCACTTCGATGGATACCGACTGGCCTGCAGCGGTGCGGATGAACGCTGTCGCATGGTCGTCGACAGTGAACTCAATCTTCTCTTCGTCCTCTCCCCACATCTCGAGGTAGGTGTAGTCCTCGCGGCCGCCAAACTCTGAGCGTGTCTCGCCGGAGACCTCGGTGATCTCGGGGAAGTCGAGGAAGTGGAGTGCGAGGTCGATAGCGTGGACACCGATGTCGAGAAGGGCACCGCCACCGGAGATCTCCTTCGTCGTGAACCAACCGCCACGACCGGGGATGCCTCGCTGTCGGACGTAGTTTGCTTCGACGTGCGTGATGTTGCCGAAGCGGCCGTCCTCTTGGTAGGTCTTGAATACCTCGGCACCAGGGTTGAAGCGGTTGTTGAACCCAACCACACAGAAGCTATCGGCTTTGTGCGCCGCATCTACGATGCGTTCAGCGCTCTCCAGCGTGTTTGCGAGCGGCTTCTCCAGCAGCACGTCGACACCTGACTCTAGAGCCTCAATGGCATACTGTTCGTGGAACTTATTCGGTGTTGTGATGAGGACAGCGTCGATACCTGCTTCGTACAATTCCTCGTAGGTGCCGAACGTCGGGACATTGTACTCATCCTCGAAGCGCTGACGCGCCTCATCAGCGACGTCAACGCCGCCAACGAGAGTTTCCCCGAGGTCTGTGATACGCTCTGCATGATGATGTCCAATGCCACCAAGACCCACAATACCGACGCGGACTGGGTTCTGTAGTTGACTACTCATATTCTAGATTAACTTCGAACCGGGTTGTAATCCTTTCCCTTCCAAGCAGGGTACCAAGAGAGCGAGAGGCACGTGCCACTCTGGATGAGGCTTATACGCGGAGCAGGCGCAATACCACGGCGTTCAGGCCGTGGATACGCGCCGTCACTCAGTGACACCTTCCACCGATACCGACAGGGCTGGATATTCCACGCCAAACACAGCCTTTAATATACTCTATTCCATAACTAGTTATGAACACAGTACGATGCTGGAGACAACCCGCACCTACGTCGCACGCATCACGAACCACAGTCAGGTTCGTGACGATCTCGACCAGTGCGGGTTCTCAGCCTCGAAACTGTGGAATGTCGGACGCTACTACATCCAACAACGGTGGGATGAAGACGGTGAGATACCCGATGAAGCCGAACTGAAATCGGAGTTGAAAGACCACGAACGCTATAGTGACCTGCATTCGCAGTCAAGTCAGCGAGTTCTCGAAGAGCTTGCTGAATCGTTCACCGGCTGGTACAACTCCGACGACGGCAACAACCCACCGGGATACCGGAAACGTGGCGACCGACACCCACGCTCCACCGTGACGTGGAAACAGAAAGGCATCAAACACGACGATAAACACAGTCAACTCCGCCTCTCGAAAGGATGGAACCTGAAAGACGGACGGTCGGACTTCATCCTCGCGGAATACGAAACCCGACCCGACGTACAGGTGGAGAACATCCAGCAGGTGCGTGCCGTCTACAACGGCGACCGCTGGGAACTCCACCTCGTCTGCAAGAAAGAAATCCCAGTCGAGGACGCACCCGACGACAAGACGGCGGGGATTGACCTCGGTATCAGCAACTACCTTGCCATCGACTACGAGGACGGCCCTTCAGAGTTGTATCCGGGGAACACGCTGAAAGAAGACAAGCACTACTTCACCCGCGAGGAGTACCAGACTGAAGGCGAGAACGGGCCGTCGAAGCGGGCGTTGAAGACCCGTCGGAAACTCTCCCGGCGCAAAGACCACTTCCTCCATACGCTCTCGAAAAACATTATTCAACGGTGTGTCGAAGAAGGCGTGGAGAAGATCGCGGTAGGTGACCTTAGCGACATCCGCGAAGACGAGAATGGCGATTCGCGGAACTGGGGTGCGTCGGGGAACAAGAAACTCCACGGGTGGGAGTTCGACCGCTTCGTCCGTCTCCTTGAATACAAGGCCGAGGAATACGGCATCCTCGTTGACCGTGTGGACGAGGAGAATACGTCGAAGACGTGTTCGTGTTGCGGGCAGATTCGGGATACGAACCGTGTGGAGCGTGGGCTGTACGTCTGTTCGTCGTGCGAGACGACGATGAACGCGGACGTCAATGGTGCAGTAAATATCCGGAGAAAGATAACTCAGAGTCCCCCGACAGGGGATATGAGTAACGGCTGGTTGGCACAGCCCGGAGTCTTCCTGTTCGACCGCGAGAGCGGACGGTTCACACCGAGAGAACAGGGAGACTACAAACCGTAATATCCCAACGCTCGGGATTCCTCCGCCTTCAGGCGGAGGAGGATGTCAACACCGACTACGAACCCGTCAACGGGGGCAAGGCGTTCCGGGTCATCCAGCAGATACTCAAATCGACGGACTTGGAGACGGTTCTCACACAGAAGAATGCGTCTGTCAGCGTCGACAGTGCTCGCCTCTACAAGCGCGCAAAGTATCGCTACTGGATGACAAGTACGTCCAGTTTTGGGAAGCCCGGTATCAGTACCTCACAAAGCGTCCTCAGTTGAGTCAGTCTGAGGTCTGATTTCTGTTGCGGAGTGCAGTGACCGACCGCGATCTCCTCACAGATCGACGGGAAGCTGTCGCTGTCGGCGGCGCTCAGCCGCCGACGCGACAGCGTCGCCACTCAGTGCCGGGGCTGTCCCGGTCAGTGGTTAGCGGTGGAATCGGTCGTCAGGTGGTCGGTTCGCGGGGACGGCCCGACGCACCGCGAGGGCCGTCCACGCAGCCCGTCGAACCATATTCACGAACTCCTTGTACGGCCACCACCAGAGGCGACGCCCGCCTCGGCGCGGCGTCGCCACGTATTCATAGTGGAGATACCGCCAAACATTCTGTAGCAGCAGACTCACTACGACGTACAGCAGTCTCACCGTCGCGTCTCGTGTCGTTGTCGTCGCTATCGCTTGCTCGGACAAGCGATAGCTCGATTCGATACCGAAGCGTTTGCTGTAGTGGTATCGAGCGTCGCGTGGTGTCTCGATGAACGGCGCGTCAGCGGCGTAGCCGTGACGCGCTACACCGTTCTCGTCATATCGTCCGTTCAGGTACGTACAGTCGATGTAGACGGGAAACTCGACGGTCCAGCTGTGACCGTCGAGTTTCCCTGTCAGGTTGTGTTGAATAATGCGACTCCACCCTTCCGAGAGTTCCTGCTGAATCGCCTCACCCCACCGGATGATCGGGACAACGTAGGCGTAGTTGTGCGCCTGAAGCAGCGTGAGACACTTGCTGTCGTAGAATCCACGATCAAGGTAGACGGCCTTGACCTCGGTGTCAAGGCCGTCGAGAACACCAAGGAACTCAGCGAGGACGCTGCTGGCGGTGTCGCCGTCTTCGAGACGGCGCACCGCCAGCGTGTAGCGTTTGTTCTTCACACGCGCGTAGAGTGTGGCGTAGGCGTGGAACGAAGTGGTTCCTCGCTTCGCTTCGGAGTGGTAGAGAGCGTCTGTGTCGTCTTCATCACCGTAGTAGGGTCGCAGGTGGAGGTCTGCGCAGACCTCCACCTGCTCGGGAAGCAGCTCAACGATGTCTCGTCGAAGAAGCGTGTTAGCGACTCGTTCGAGCCGCTCCGGCTCGAACTTCGTCCGTAGATGATAGAGAATCGTGTTCGCCGATGGGGAGTCTTCACTGGAGTTGCACAGCGTCGAGATCGAGGTCCCGTCGGCGGTCGCGCCGACGAGGACCTCGTAGATGTCCTCTGCATCGATTTCAGCGTTGTTGGCGAGATTCAGAGAAACTTCCTCGTCAAGGCAGTTGACGAGGAAGTTAAGGAGCTGGTCCTCGTGGATTTCATTGTCCGCTTGCTTTGCTTGCTTGGACACAACTCAGCAAGCGGACTCCTTCAACTTGCGAGCTTTGTGAGGTACTGGGTATCAGTACTAGGCGTTCAGATGTCCTCAATCGGGTCAACGTTCCCGAATGTCTCATCAACGACACCCTCTGGAGCCGCCCATTCGACAGCATTTTTAATGACCTGTTGGACCATCTCGTCGTAGTAGGTTGGGTACGTCTCGTGACCAGGACGGAAGTAGAAGATTCGACCGGCTCCGCGACGGTACGCGCATCCCGATCGGAACACCTCACCGCCCTCGAACCACGACGAGAAGACGAGCGCGTCTGGTTGCGGAATGTCGAAGCGTTCGCCATACATCTCCTCGCGGTCGAGTTCAAACGACTCGGGAAGGCCCTTTGCAACTGGATGGCCTGGTTCGACGACCCAGAGGCGTTCGCGTTCGCCGACCTCACGCCACTTCAGCGAGCAGGACGTACCCATCAAGCGCTTGAACGGCTTCGAGTAGTGCGCAGAGTGGAGAGGGACGAATCCCATGCCGGCGAGGATAGCCTCTTGTACACGATCCACCACCTCGTCGGACACCTCGTCGTGGGCCATGTGGCCCCACCAGAGGAGGACATCCGTATCATTGATAACGTCCCGCGTTAGGCCGTGCTCGGGGCCCTCGTCGAGAGTTGTCGTCCGCACGTCATGGCCCTCCTCGTCGAGGAATTCGGCGATGACAGCGTGGATGCCGTCAGGGTACACCTCAGCAACGTCGTCTCTCTCGCGTTCGTGTCGGTGCTCGTTCCAGATGGTGACGCTGACCATCAGTAACCCACCGTAGCCCGCGAATTGCGTGTTGCTCGGAGTACGATTTCGTACACGAACGACGGGTCTCAGGGTGGGTGTAAATAAGTTGGCGTTCCGATTCTGGTAGTGTTCAGATAAGCAGTTTTCAGAGGGGGAGTTGGTGGGAACAGCTGAAAGCCCTCGAATATCTCTGCTCCCGCGACTCGCTGCGCGCGTTCGCTCGCTCACGTGCTTACTTCGCCGAGACGCCTCGCCCTTTCAATCCATCAGGAATGCCAGTTGAAGCGCCGAGCGCGGCTAGCCGGTTTCAGTCCTTATCTGAACACCACCTCGAGAAGTGATGCAAATTTTAAGATGGGGTGGGATGACATACAGTATGTGGCATTAGACAGCATCCTCCTTGCAGTCGGTCCAGGAGATAAAGAACGCGCAGAGAAACTCGCAGAATTCGTCGCAGACGTCGCTGGACCAGCTGATACTACAGTGGTCCTCTTGCACGTTTTCACGCAAGATGAGTATACCTCTGTGACTGAAAGATTAGGAATCGAGAGCCCCACAGAGATAGCACCGGATGAGGTCGCTCAGCGCCACGAAACAACTCGGTCCATCTCGAAAACGCTAGACGAGGCTGGGATATCCTACGAGATTCGAGGAGCCGTCGGCCCGCATGGTGAGGAAATTATTCGGCTAGCCACAGAGGACAACTCGGGCCTCGTTGTCGTTGGGGGGCGAAAACGCTCACCGACGGGGAAAGCCGTGTTCGGGTCGACCGCGCAAGAAGTCATGCTCTCCGCTCCCTGCCCAGTAACGTTCGTCCGTGGGGAGTAGTTGAGCGCGGTTCAATAAATTGGTGTGAGTACCACAACGCCAATCATTCTGCATCAGGCCGTCGAGTCGCTCATGCTTCCCAGATATTTGCCCCGTCACGGAGTTTGTTAGGACAGTAGGTCAAACGCGAAGAATTTATACTTACTCGCCAGCGGAGAGTGTGATCTGCGTCGCCTCAAAATCTTCCGTAAACGCCTGTGAACCGCCGACGGAAAACTGAATGTCGTCTCTTTTTACAATAAGCGTCTCCTGGGTCGGAAACTGGTTTGTAACCGGGCGAATAAGGCTCTGTTTGACGTCAACAACCGTCACCTCGGCGGTCTCGAACTCGTCGCTTGTTTGGGCCGGTCGCATAGCTATTTCGGCTCGAATAGTTTGATGATCGAACAGTTCCAGGGTCGCATCGAACACCGCGTGTCGGAAACTGGAGTATGTCTGCGGAAATTCGTGGATTTGAGAGATCCATTCCTGGGTGGCCATTGGCCAGTAATTTGCGATGAACGAATCGAAAAACGTGGACACGATCTGTGCCTCCGCGTGGAAGATGGCACGTTTATCTGAATTTGACTGCACCAACATTTCGGCGGGCGCGACGATACCGTAGGATCGGTCCACGGTCAGGATGAGCGGGGCAGCGGCGTCCCAGCTGCGGACAACATGGGCACACTCGTCAACCGTCTGGCCATCGTAGTCCGAGAGCATGAGAACGGAGAAAACGTTGTCTCGATATGCTCCCTTGATTGAGGTGTTCACGTGGTCAAACAGCGGCCCGGGTATCGAGAGTACCACTTCTTCCTCGGCGGAACTGATTAACTCGTTTATCTGATTCAAGAGGGTTTTACGAGCTTTGAGTACTTTGAACTCCTGTTCCGTACGGCCGCTGGAGTCGTACAGTTGCTCCAGACGTTCCCCGATTGTGTACAGTTGTGAGACGAGATCTTCGATACCTTCCTGAGGCTGTATCGCTTCTATCTGTGTCGGAACCTGGTGGTCGTGTATTTCGACTAGCCCGCGATTTTCGAGTTCGTCGATGATGTCGTACGCGTAGCTTTTTGAAATGTCTGCTTCCGTCGAAATCTCACTTACCTTCGTGCTCCCATTTCTTAGGATGGTCAGATACGCGAGGACCTCCTTCTCCGAGAGACCGAACCGAGTTAGTTCGTCGATAAATGCGGCGTTTGTCATTACTAGTAGGTAGGCGGCAGACAAGTAAAAGAACTGCGAAGGTTTTTCTATTATCAAAATCCCAGTCGCTTTCTCGACAATATCTATGAAGTATATTGTATTTTCTCAAAAACCTTATTAGCATACCGGGTGATTTCCCCCTATGATGCTCCGATCGTCACTGAGGGATTATAAAATGAACAGCGGCACGAGCGGATTGTTCCCCGGCGAGCGACGGTCGCTGAACGGGTTGTTCTGCAGTTCTGACTCCCGACTCCTATACGTCGATAGAACGGGCGGTCTCCAAGACTACTCGTATCCTCTGTCGGGTCAATACGGAATCACTGAAACACGCATCGGGATACGGGATCAGGAATCAATGCAGTGGCTCGACGAGGCCGAGGTGGTCTCGCAGGAGTACCTCGACGACAGTGCGCTAGTCCAAACAACGTACGATTTCGGCGCGTTCCGGCTGATTCAGCGTGACTTCACGACGGGAATTTTCCACAATACCTCATTCAAACTACAAGGCGGATACACGTCAGCGAGCGAGCTAATCGGGGTATTCAGCTTCTCTCCAGAGGGACAGGAAGGACGCGTCGGTCAACTGGTCCACGGCGATGTCGTCGAGATATATCACGACGCAGAACATGACTATCTCACCTCCTCGAATGGTTTCACAGACGTCATCCCTCAGGTCCCGGCACGGTTCGACAAGATACTCTCGGAAGATGCCCAGTCACTTCCGCGGTCGCTTGAACGAGACGACTACGAGGAGAGTCGACTAACGGGGAGTACCTGTGTCATCGCACCAATAGAGGAAGGTACAGTGACGATAACGAACGCGGTGACTGATATCTCCGTGACCGATCGACGAGAATCTCTCTCCGAGATTAGAGACGTCGCCGCTTCGCATGCCTCTCCTTCGGAGATCAAAGCCAAGGCGTGTAGCGAATCAGTCCCGCTCCCGGAGCATTCAGACTCGGTTAAAACAGACCTCCGCGTAGTAGATTTCCTCTCAGCGGACACCGGTGCGAGGATCGCTGGGCCCGATTTTGACCCATTTTACCAAAACTCCGGCGGGTACGGCTACACGTGGTTCCGGGACGATAGCGAGATCGCTATGTTTCTCCTTGAAGCCGACCGAGCACTAAAACTCGATCTCGAGGAAACGCACAGGCGAAGCGCGAAGTTCTATGTCGAGACGCAACTGGATGACGGCCGCTGGCCCCACCGAGTCTGGCCCAGGAACGCTCGCCTGGCGCCAGGATGGGCGAACGGCCACATCGAGGGGAACGACAGAAGCTATCAAGCTGACCAGACCGCAAGCGTACTCGTTTACCTGGCGAACTACCTGACGCGGTACCGTGACCGACTCCCAACCGGTTTAAAAGCGGACATCCGGGGTTCATTGGCCACGGGACTGGACGGTCTGGACGAGTCTCTCGCCCCAGATGGATTACCTACGACGTGCGAGAACGCTTGGGAAAACATGAACGGCCGGTTTACGCACACTGCCGCCTGTTTCCTCCGGGCTTACAGCGCTATCGCTGCCGCTCCGATTGACACACGTCTTCGGGAACATGCCCGAACTCAGGCAAAGAGCGTGTACAACTCGCTACACCAACTGTGGGTGGACAACGAGAGATATTTCGCCATGCGAATGACCGACGGTAACCTGGACCCCCGAATCGACGTCAGTACTGTAAGTCTGATCGATGCCCATCTCGCGTTTCGCGAGATCAACGACGTTGAGAACAAACGGACTGAGCAGCTACGGGAACACCTTGTGACCGTTTTCGATCGTCTCTGGAAGGACACCGGCGAAGTGCGAGGACTGATTCGATTTGAAGGAGACACATGGCGGCGCCGCTCCCAAGAAAGCGAGAAGGTGTGGACCGTGGCGACCGGATGGGGAGCGTACGCGGCGGAAAAATCGATCTCGCTCCTCAACGGATCAGAAAATGAATACGACCCGTACGAGTGGTCTGATCGCCTGTTCCAAGAGATTGATTACGGTGGCTCCCTATGTCTGTCGTCGGGGTACCTGCCGGAACAGTTCTTCGATACGGGACAACCGGACAGCGCGACGCCGCTGGGCTGGCCACACGCTATTCGACTTGCAACCTTCGCTCTCCGGGAGATCCGATAACGATGCGTCGAGATCGATCAAACGCCGTTCGTGGTCCGACGGTGAACGAATTCGTGGAGTATCTTCGTAATCTCATTGAGCACGATTTCAACAAGGTCGTTCATACACTACTATAACCGCCGGAGGCCACATTCAACTCTCGACGACAAACACCATCGAGAAGGTACAGAATGTGTTATCACACACCAATCCAATGAGAGAGGTAGCACGCGACCGTAACCCCCAATACTTCGTGGCCTCCCTGCGGCAGTACGTCTTTGCGCCGCTCTCGACAGCAGCGCGTCGCGTCGACCGCGAGCAGACCGAACTCACTGCAGAGCGGAACGCGTACGAGGCGTTCGACGACTGCCTCCAGTCAATCACTTCTGAAGCCCCTCCACCCAGGCAGCGCCCTGCTGCAAGTATCTCCCGGCACAAACAGCAGGTCGGAAAGACAGACCGCCTCCGAACCACCTACGAAGAGACTGTGATGGATATTTCACACTACGAGCGAGTCTACGGCGAGCCGCTCGTCGAGCATGTCTCACGGGAGTTTCACGCCAAATTCGCCAGCGGGTTCAAGCACACCACTTCCATCCCCTTCACGGCCGAGTACAAGCGCGCACTTCGACAGCAAGTGAGACAGGCCATTGAACGCCGCAAGGACATGCTCGGAACACTTAGAGAAGAATCCCAGGCAATCTCGGACGCCTGTACCTCACTCAAGGATATCTCGATGCCTCTCCAGACAACTATCATCCCGGAGTGGCACACCGAGTCGTTCACCACCAAGCTCAACACTGTGTCGAAACAACGACAGAAGGTCCTCCGAACTCGCGACAGCATCGATCACATCGACGTCCATTCTCTGTGTGCGTACCTCTACGCCGACGAATCCTGGACGTACCCGGTACTCACCGCAGTTGCCCGGATGCGGGAGACTGTATCCCTCGAACCGTCTCACTTGAAGGCTTCGAAGACCGACGCCTGAACGGGCCGCATTGAGGCCGATCTCCCCGGTTATTTGTGGTATCTCTTTGAGCAAGTCGATCGTCATGCGGTAGGACGTATCGAGGTAAATCCGGAGACAGTGAAGCGAAACTAGTGCGTAGTCGGCGAATCCGTCGCCACCATCTGGGGCGGCGGATTCGCCTCCATCGCCAGTAACTCTTTGAGCAACCGGCACAACTTCCCCAATGAAGCGGGAGATTTGGGTCATGAACAACTGAAGTCTCCCGCTTCAACTCCTTTGATTTAGCGGCCTACCTCGCTTCTGTCTGGCGATTCAACACAGCCCCTGAACGGTACCGTCATCCAGTAGTCCTAGGAGTTGACTAGCAGCGCTAGCCGTCGATCTCTTCAAGGGCCTCGGTGGCAACATCACCGAGTTCACCGGCCTCAATGTGTGAGTAGCGCTCTCGGACCATCTCTTCGGAGTTGTCGAGATATCGGGCCGCCACCGTATACCCGAACGCGCGGACTAGCACCTCGCCCATCCCACGACGGCCACCATGCGGAGCAAGGTAATCGTGTTTCGGATGGTCGATATTGATCTCTGCGGGCTCTGAGAGCCGTTGGAGAATCGATCGTGCGCCGTCCGCCGTGATCGACGGCGGCCGAATGTCCTCATCGAACGCCAACAGGAGATCGCGAGCGTACCCCGCACGGCGTTCGGCGATTGATTCTGGACGTTCCCCTCGTTCGGCTAGCTCTTCCTGGACCAGCTCTGCGAGCGTCCGTTGGTCGAACGTCGGAAACACGGGCCAGCGTTCCGTCGGTGGGTCCATCAGCTGGCGGTAGCTCCGCAGCGGCGAGATCACCGGGTCGGGGAGACTGGCGGCGTCCCACTGCTGTTTCTTCCGGTAGACGTCCATACTCCCCTCGTCGAACGAAAGGTCCTCCCAGCGAACGCCGCGCCGGCGCGGGTCGTTCGGGTCCCGGAGGAGTTCCCCGACGCGGACAGCTGTGTACGCGAGGACGAACACCAGAGCCCGGTCACGACCCGCCTTCAACGCCGCGTAGCGCGCTCGCTGCTTGTCGACGGGATCAGTATCCTCCGAGAGTGTCGTGTACGCCTCGACAGCGTCGCGGGCCCGTTCGTCGACGTTCTGGGTGAGGGCGTGGCGCTGTTCGGACGTCCAGGCCTGCTGGTCGCCGGGCTTGCGGCCGTCGTCCTCTGGCAGCGGCGCCATCGCACTCGCTCGCTGCGCGTAATGCGCTTCGAGATACCCCTCGTTGACACACCACCCGCACCACGCAGAGATATAGCGGTAATAGGTTTGTACCGTATTCTGTTTGAGTCCCCGATCTCCACCGAGATGCCGGGCATACTCCCGGAACACTCGTTCGTCTAGATCGTCGAAGGTCGGCTCCCGGTCGACGTTGTCGGAGACGATTCCGGTCCAGTCGTCGTCGCCGCGGTCGCCGGCGGCCCACTCGGCGAACCGCTCGAGCTCGCGAGCAGCGTTACGTCGATAGTTCCCACCATCGCCACCGCGGCCCTTCCCCTTGTCCTGGAGGTAGCGCTCGAAGCTGTCGTCGAGCGGCGTCGAAAGTGCTCGGTCAGGCATTCACCGGCCCTCCACCGTCCTGCGGGCCCGGTCTCGGTGTCTCCACCCGGGGGAAGCGTCGTCGTGAGGCGGTTGCAGCATTCGTGCTTCACCGACGGCGGCAGGGTACTTCAAAGTGGTCGTGATTATTGGCATAATCAGGACCATCAGGGTTAGATCCGAAATGCGTCGGTTTCGACGGTTTCCAGGTCCCTATCCGTTGAGTAGTCGATACCCATACTAGTATAAAGTATATTCTGCTATATCAAATTCTGGGCGTGACGTTCGAGAGATTCGGCGTTTGGATTTCTACAAACCACTCACCAGACGACACTACTCCGGACGCCTCAACTCAATACACTACCTCTCATATTGACCCCTCTCCGAGTATCACCAAAGAAGGGATTCAACAGGCCTAAAGACCCCTATATTTCTCCGCCGGGAACTCCATACCAGTACTGCGTGTTGGACGCGTCTGGGCCGTTGTCGAAGTCGGCTTCGTAGTGATCGGCCGTAATTGTCTCTCTGTAGTCGATACTCGTCCCGAGGTCGCAGATGGAGAGATAGTCCTTCTGCCAGGTGATATCATCGGAGGAAGAGTTATAACTCCAGTTTAGCTCCGTGACTTCTGAGCTTCCAGTGGAGGAGAAGTAGAGGTCGGGCTGTGAGTACGATGCCGAGAGGGATCCACTCCCACTTGTGTCGGTCCCGATCGAGACACTGATACCGCCGGTTA
Source organism: Halobacterium noricense (assembly GCF_021233435.1). Classification (NCBI taxonomy): domain Archaea; kingdom Methanobacteriati; phylum Methanobacteriota; class Halobacteria; order Halobacteriales; family Halobacteriaceae; genus Halobacterium; species Halobacterium noricense. The sequence goes on from NZ_CP089469.1 coordinate 145,626, forward strand.
TCGTCCACGTCCCGTCTTTTGTTCCGGTTGGCGCTCGATTGATAATCGTCGGGTCGGAGGCGACGGATTCATTCCACTGGTGGCTGGCCATACTATAGTAGTCGTTAGAATTATTTGCGATAAGATTGTTGCAGTAGGTAGTGGAGCACCTCGACGAGAGCTCCGTCGAAGAGCTACAAGATGCTCTCGACAACGTGGAGGGAAAGAAGCCAACAGAGCGGTTGTTAGCCGCGATTGCGTACAAGAGCGGTGTCACGCAAGCTGAGCTAGCCCAGTAGTACGACGTTCATCGGATAACAATCTACAGTTGGCTCACCCGACTCAACACCGACGAGTCGCTTGAGCAGGCTGTTACTGATGCTAAGCGAACTGGGAGAAAGCGAAAACTCTCACAAGCACAGCAACAAGAGTTCGAACGCACGGTTCACGAACCGCCCGAAGAGGTCGGGCTTGACGCGCCGGCGTGGACGCCGGCGCTCGTCCAAGAATATCTCGAAGATACGTACGGCGTCGAATACTCCTCTCCGAGTTGCCGGCGGCTGTTGAAAGAAGCTGGACTAACCTATCAAAAACCACGCCGCACAGCCGCCGAAGCCGACGAAGATGAACAAGAAGAATTCCACGACGAGCTCAAAAAAGCGAGCGGAGATGGACGCCACCGTAGTCTGCATCGATCAAACGAAGAAATCTGTGCAAGTTGAGCCGCGTGCCGCGTGGTTTCCACGCGGCACGCGGCCCTCAGTCGAACTCTCCGGACAGCGTGAGTGGACGTGTCTATTGGGCGCGATCACCGAGGACGGTGATCGCTTTTTCTCCCGCTTCGAAGAGTACGTCACCGCCGAACATGCGAAACATTTCATTCTTGCATTATGTGAAGAGTTCGAAGATGACTTGCTCGTCGTCCTAGATGGAGCGCCGTATTTTCAGGCGTCGGCGGTCACGGACCTGGCGGCCTGTGACGACCTCGCGTTCGTGACGTTACCACCGTACTCGCCGGAGTTGAATCCTGTCGAAGAGTGCTGGAGACAGTTGCAAGCAGCTCTGAGCAACCGCTTCTTTGACTCACTCGACGAGCTAACGACCGCAATCGATACCGCTCTCAACCAGGTCTCCGTTCCAAAAGTGAGTAATTACTTCTAACGCCTACTATCAGTACCTCACAAAGCATCGCCGGCTAATCCGACTTGAGCCATCTGTTCTGTTGTGGTGAGTCGTCGATCACGGTTGAGCAACGCTGATCGAAGGCGGAGCTGTCGCTGTCGGCGGCGCTCAGCCGCCGACGCGACAGCGTTGCCACTTGCGGAGACGCCGTACTCGGTGGGTGACTACCGGTGGAACCGGTCGTCTGGTGGCCGGTTCGCGGGGACGGCCCGACGCACCGCGAGGGCCGTCCACGCTGCCCGTCGAACCATATTCACGAACTCCTTGTACGGCCACCACCAGAGGCGACGCCCGCCTCGGCGCGGCGTCGCCACGTATTCGTAGTGCAGATACCGCCACGTGTTCTGCAACAGCAGACTCACCACGACGTACAGCAGTCTCACCGTGGAGTCTCGCGTCGTTGTCGTCGCTATCGCTTGCTCAGACAACCGATAGCTCGACTCGATACCGAACCGTTTCGAGTAGTGGTATCGAGCGTCGCGTGGATTCTCGATGAACGGCGCGTCAGCGGCGTAGCCGTGACGCGCCACGCCGTGCTCGTCGTACCGTCCGTTCAGGTACGTACAGTCGATGTAGACGGGAAACTCGACGGTCCAGCTGTGACCGTCGAGTTTCCCCGTCAGATCGTGTTGGATGACGCGACTCCACCCTTCCGAGAGTTCCTGCTGAATCGCTTCACCCCACCGGATGATCGGGACAACGTAGGCGTAGTTGTGCGTCTGTAACAGCGTGAGACACTTGCTGTCGTAGAATCCGCGATCAAGATAGACGGCCTTGACGTCGGTGTCAAGGCCGTCGAGGACACCGAGGAACTCAGCGAGGACGCTGCTGGCGGTGTCGCCGTCTTCGAGACGGCGCACCGCCAGCGTGTAGCGTTTGTTCTTCACACGCGCGTAGAGTGTGGCGTAGGCGTGGAATGCGGTGGTTCCACGCTTGGCTTCCGAGTGATAGAGGTTCTCCGTGTCGTCTTCATCACCGTAGTAGGGCCGCAGGTGGAGGTCTGCGCAGACCTCCACCTGCTCGGGGAGCAGTTCGACGATGTCTCGGCGAAGAAGCGTGTTAGCGACGCGTTCGAGCCGTTCCGGCTCGAACTTCGTCCGTAGATGATAGAGAATCGTGTTCGCCGATGGGGAGTCTTCACTGGAGTTGCACAGCGTCGAGATCGAGGTCCCGTCGGCGGTCGCGCCGACGAGGACCTCGTAGATGTCCTCTGCACCGATTTCAGCGTTGTTGGCGAGGTTGAGAGAAACTTCCTCGTCAAGGCAGTTGACGAGGAAGTTAAGGAGCTGGTCCTCGTGAATCTCACTGTCTGCTTGCTGGGTCGTAGACACACCTTCAGCAAGCAGACGTTCTAACTAAGCGGCTTTGTGATGTACTGACTATTGTTCTGGACCTCCTCGATCGGTGTCTTTCCATCGAGAGCTTGATGCGGTCTGTGGTGGTTGTAGTAATGCATAAACTGTTCAAGCCACTCTTGGACGCTTGACCGACTGCCAACCTACGAATTATGGAAGTGGTCGACCCCCATTTTGAGGGTGTGAAACCACTTTTCGATCAGGTTTCGCTCGGTATAGTTGACCTGACCGCTCAATCCTAATCGAGAGAGGGAAGTCCGATAGCCGAATTAATCAACCAGAAACTCAGCATCGGAGAGATCGTGTTTCTCCTTGAGCCGATGCAGAAACGCAGCGGCCGGATCAGTCCCATGCCGACCAAATAATGCGACGTCAAGAATCAACTTTGTCTCGGTGTCTATTGCAGCGTATAACTAAGACCACTCACCGTTAATCTTGACAGCGGTTTCGTCAACCGCGACCCGCTTCGGCTGCGCTCAGGCGGGTCTCATCCGCTGTCAGCCAGCCGATGAACCCAGTTCCAAACCGCGCCATGAGAGCGTTCAACGCCTAATTCAGCTAAGATCGTTGTTGTTTCTCGAAGTGAACAACCGGTCTGGTGGAGGCGGACGGCGAACACCCTGACGGGCGTCGCCGTCCGCTCATTCTCCTAAGTTTCTTCTAAATCCGGTTCATAGCGCTCGCTGAGCAGGTCTGCGAGCATCTTTGGACAAAAACTCAACGATCTACTCGCTTCTCAAACTAACTCAACTAGACAGTGCCCTATAGTGAATCTGTTGGCTGGGGAATCAGTTCTTGGTCAATGATGTTGACCGGGTTCTGTGGGTTTAGAATTGGCCAGTGTGGCATAGTTGGCGGTTATGACGAAGATCAGGGAAAGACACGCGTAAATCGGAGCTCCTAACCGGATATAATGCCGGGTCGAACCCCTACTATTACAAGCATACCTGTGTAATTCCTTCGAGAGGATGAGGCAATATCTGATCCCATCCAACTATATTGAATAGTATCGGATGCTCTATCGAGTCGACAGTAACACTCAGTAATGTGAATAACTGAGTTCGATCACATTCGCCGCCTTCTTGACGGCCGTGACTATTTCGTTAAACCGATTGTCTTCCTCCATTCGGTTCTTTGGACCGGAAACCGAGACAGAGGCGATAATGTCGTCCGTACTACGACTGTGAATAGGGGCGCCGATAGTGAGCACACCCTGCCGTCGGTCCTGGTCCTCTACGGAGTATCCGCGCTCTCTTGTTTGCTCTAGTTCCTCAAACAGTTCCTCTCGGTCCGTAATGGTGTGTTCGTTCGCACGCGGAAGCCCACGTTCGTCAACGATAGATTCGACGTGTTCGATAGAGTAGTGTGCAAGAATAGCCTTTCCGAGCGCTGTCCAGTGCATATGTGTGTACTCTCCAACCGGTGCGTTATCGTGAATCGAATCACGACCTTCGGACTTGTAAATCAGAACTCGAAGTCCGTTTTCCTCAATCCCAAGACTAGCGACTTCACCAGTTGTCTCCTCAAGTTTGTCCACCTCAGATCTTGCGGCTCGAAATAATTTTGACTGATTTCGCAATTCACCACCGTAGTTTAAGAATCGATAGCTCAGGGTGTACTCGTCACCATCTTGAACGACGAAATTCCTGTTCTGCAGTGTTTGAAGATGGATATGAACTGTGCTTTTTGGGAGATCCAGATTGTGGGCCAGTTCCGATAGCCCAACACTCCCTTCAGACTTGATCTGTTCAAGGATGTCGAACGCTTTATTGACTGAACCCAGTGTCTTTTTCGCGCCATTTGAGGGATCAGCGACCATATAGACACTACCTTGCTTCAATGCTTTAATTGTATCTACGTCGTCACGGCGGAATCAGTTGGTCAATATTGTTGAACTCATACCCTGAACCGCATCACGGACAATTTGGCATCAATAACGAATCAATGAAACCAGACCGCGAAAAGGAGGGCGACCTCAGTGAATCAAGACTGTACGAGGTTCTTCAGGGAATTGTCCCGATCCGTCTCCGAAAGCTGGGTAACGTTTTCTGCGACGATATCTGCCAGGCGGTCCCAGTGCTTCGGACTATGGCCAGCATTATGGGGTGTAATAATGACGTTCTCGAAGTCCCATAGTGGATGATCGGCCGGGAGCGGTTCGGGATCGGTAACGTCGAGTGCGGCGCCGTCGATCTGATTCTGCTGGATTGCGGTAACGAGGGCATCCGTGTCGATAATCTTCCCACGACCGACGTTAATCACTCGGGCGTCCGACGGAAGTGTCGTGAATTCCTCCTCGGAGAGTAACCCGCGTGTCGTGTCGGTAAGCGGCGCTGCGATAATGAGGTAGTCCGTTTGAGCGAGAGCCTGCTCAAAGTCCGCCTGGTCAAAGCCGATCACTTCATCTGTCGGACCGCCTTTCTCCGGTGTGTATCTGACCCCGATTGTCTCAACCTTGAATGCCGACAGCCGTTCTGCGACTGCGGACCCAATGGAGCCCAGGCCGACGACGGTGACTGTACTCCCCATCAATTCCTCCGCCTGATAGTGACGCCATTCATTACGCTGTTCGCGTTCCTGGCCCTCGCGGAGCTGGCGTGAGAAGGTTAGTATGTATCCAGCAACCTGTTCTGCGATATTGGGTGCGTGAATACCGGATGCGTTGGTTACTGCGATACCCATCTCGTCGAAGGTATCTAACGGGAGGTGGTTGTATCCCGCTGCAATACCGGCGAACAGCTGGAGGTCTTTCGCGTGTTCTAGTAATTCCGGGTCGATGTCGACGCCGGAGACGACCGTTGCATGTTCGATGAGCTCACGCTCTTCGACTGAGGTTGTCGCAAGCTGGACATCATGATTCGGTAACCGATTTGCGAGCAAGTCGGCGTAGTCACGTGCGTGAAGCCCGTGCGTATTGGATCGCAGGACGAGAACATCCGGTGTATTGTCATTCATGGATATCTCTGCCGGCAGAAGTGATTTACATCACTCTGTGGCTGTGTAGTCTGCCAATTAAGTGGCACCATATTAAACTTCCCCACGAGATTTTTCACGATAAGATAGATTCCCACGGCATTGGGCCCGTACAAGCGTGAAATAATACAATCATGTTCGATACTGTGGGACGTGGAATTGGACCCAACCAAACTATAGTAACCGGTAGAAATTTTTACTCAGAGATAGTTGCAGTAGCTAGTGAATCATCTCGACGAGATCACCGTCGAGGAATTGCAAGACGCTCTCGACAACGTGGACGGAAAGAAGCCGACACAACGGCTCTTAGCCGCAATCGCGTACAAGAATGGTGTAACGCAGACCGAGCTAGCCGAGTGGTACGACGTGCAGCGACGGACCATCTACAGCTGGCTCAACCGACTCGACACCGACGAGTCGCTTGAGCAAGCCGTTGCTGATGATAAACGAACTGGGAGAAAGCGTAAACTCTCAGAATCACAGCAAGAAGAGTTCGAACGCACGGTTCACGACCCACCTGAAGAGGTCGGGATCGACGCGCCGGCGTGGACGCCGGCGCTCGTCCAACAGTATCTTGAAGACACGTACGGCGTCGAGTACTCCTATCCGAGTTGTCGGCGGCTGTTGAAAGAAGCTGGACTAACCTATCAAAAACCACGCCGTTCAGCCGCCGAAGCCGACGAAGACGAGCACGAAGCGTTCCACGACGAGCTTAAAAAAGCGAGCGGAGATGGACGCCACCGTAGTCTGCATCGATCAAACGAAGAAATCCGTGCAAGTTGAGCCGCGTGCCGCGTGGTTTCCGCGCGGCACGCGGCCCACCGTGGAACTCTCTGGCCAACGCGACTGGACGTGTCTATTGGGCGCGATCACCGAGGACGGTGATCGCTTTTTCTCCCGCTTCGAAGAGTACGTCACCGCCGAACACGCGAAACATTTCATTCTCGCATTATGCGAAGAATTCGAAGATGACTTGCTCGTCGTCCTAGATGGAGCGCCGTACTTCCAGGCGTCGGCGGTCACGGACCTGGCGGCCCGTGACGACCTCGCGTTCGTGACGTTACCATCATATTCGCCGGAGTTGAATCCTGTCGAAGAGTGCTGGCGGCAGCTGCAAGCAGCTCTGAGCAACCGCTTCTTTGACTCACTCGACGAGCTAACGACCGCAATCGATACCGCTCTCAACCAGGTCTCCGTTCCAAAAGTGAGCAATTACTTCTAACGTCTACTATATTATTGAACGAGGAAGTCCGTCGTTTTATCTCTCGAAAAACACGTTCGACAGCATTCCGATTCCCATGACGAACGTTCTGGAATCGAAGCCCGAATCGCTGGAGTGCTGTTTTGAGATGCTGGGCGTGATCAACCAGAAACACCGCGTCTTCTATCGTGTTTCTCGCGTAACTCCTGCAGGAACTGTTCAGTCAATACCGTTGTTGTCGTCGGAAACAGCCGTACATGCAGGATTGTTCGAGTTGGGATTGACGGTAGCGTACAGCCAGTACTGCTGGCCGTCGATGCGGATCACCGTTTCGTCAACCATAATCTAATCCGGACTCGCATCGCTGGCGGGCTGTAGATCAGATTTCCCCCAGCCAGTCATGGATGGCTTTCCGCGAGAATGGTGATGGTATTCTCGACGGTGATCTCAAGGTCATCGTGCTAATGACGTAACATTCGGCACTCGAATGGTTTGCGGCAGTAGATTTTTGCACCATGTTACTGTAAAACACACATATGAGCGACGCAGATAGTAAACGGAACCCACAGTACTTCGTGGACTCTCTCCAGCAGCACGTGCTCGCGCCGCTGTCGACGGCCGAGTCCCGCCTCAATCGGGAGCACGCCGAAGTAATCGTCGAACGAGACGCCTTCGAGGCGTTCCGCGAGCGCCTGGACAGCATCGACCCGGCACCGTCGACGTCGCCGGACCGGGCGACACGAATTTCGAATCACGCGTCTACGACCGACAGAGTCGACCGCGTTCGTACTGCCTACCACGAAACTGTCCTAAACATGCCACACTACGACGACACGTACGATGAATCGCTCATCGAACACCTCGCCGGCGAGTTCGGCCCGAAGATTGCTGAGGGCGTTCGACCCGAGTCGTCGGTGTCGTTCACTGCGGCGTACAAGCACGTACTCATAGAGGTAGCAGCGGAAGCCGCGCAAAGACGTGAGAACTTCCTCGAAACCATCGACGAGGAAGCACGGTCAATTGAATCGGCGTGGACGGATCTCAAGGACATCTTCGCCGCGCTGGACACGACGATAATTCCGGAGTGGCACTGCGAGTCGTTCACGGAACAGCTCGACGCCGTCGCGCAGCGCCGCCAGCGAACGATTCAGCAACGAGACTCAGTTCCTCGCTTCGACGACCACTCCCTGTGCGCGTACCTATACGAGAACGAGTCGTGGACGTACCCGGTGTTGACGGCGGTCGCGCGGACGCGGGAAGCTGTCAGCCTCGAACGCTCAACCAGACCGGGAACCACGAACGCGGCTGACCCCGGGAGACGGAATTCGTGACAAATCATCCGTTCCATTCGTAACGCTAGGTGCCAGAGATCTTGAGGGAATCATCGGGAGATTTCTTGCAACTCGGTACGCGAATCTGATTTCCGAGAGACGGCTTTCAACAGTTATCGGCATCACATTCATCGGATTTCGAAGGCTTCGTCATTCAGCAGTTCTCAATTTGACTGGTGTACATGCTTCAGCGCGGCTTAGTTGGTAGGCTAGGATGGCTAAAGATACGCCTGGGAGAGAGTATTCCCGACGGTCGCGGATGCATGCCATTCAGTGGCTGTAAAGTGCATCATCAAGGAAGAATTCACATTCTAGACGAGCGAGCCGCATCGCTGTGAGCGAGCAGGCTGGGTGGTTCACCACCCCAACTGTCGAATGTAAATGCCTCATAACGACGTGTCTGACGTATGTACGACAGTATTAGAAAGCCCCGCGGAGCTGGCAATGTTACAGAGTGCGGTGGGACACACCAGGTGTCGAATGAAATCAGTTGTCTGCTCCTAGCACGTTAAATGCTCACGTTATTGACGTCAGCAAACCGGTCATCCTGGTGAATAACTTGCTTAACGACCTCCGGATCTTCCATCAGGAAGTAGTAATGTGTAACACCTTGCCCGCGGCCACGACCGACGCGTTCAGACCGGCCAAGAATATCAAGGAACACTTGTTCACCGAGCCGGTCAGCCATCCGCCGATGTGAGAGTGTATCCATATCTAAGAGTGCCGTAAGTTGCTTGTATACGTCGTATATCTGGCGTGTCGAAAATTCGCTGTCGTCAGGATTGTTGTCTGCGAGGAGTGAAAGAGAGTACACGGTGGCTTTAATCTGCGGTGGCTGCCCTTCGAGAAGTTGTGCGAACCGATCGATGTCCGCTTTCTCTCGTGCATCTCGAACGTGTTCCTCAAGGACTTGGTCCGCTCCAGCATCTTTGGCTAGCTCTCCCGCGTTACGAAGGATATCGAGCGCTTTCCGAGCATCACCGTGTTCTTGCGCAGCAAATGCAGCGCTTAATGGAATCACATCATCTGTGAGAACACCATCGTGGAACGCGTCAGACCGGTTATGCATGATATTTCGGAGTTGGTTAGCGTCGTATGGAGGAAATACGAATTCCCGGTCTTGCAGACTGCTGAGCACGCGTTCATCGAGCGTATCTTTGAACGAGATCTTGTTACTAATGGCGATGATGCCGACTTTACAGGAGTCGACTTTCCCAGCTTCCCCGGCGCGTGACAGTTGCATTAGTATCTCGCTGTCTTTGAGTTTGTCAATCTCGTCGAGGATGATAACGGCAACATCGTACAGTTCGTCGAGGATATTCCAGAGTCGGTGGTAGTAGACGTCAGTTGAGAGTCCGGTAACGGGAATCGAGATGTTCGTTGCCTCTGGGCTGTTGAGGTTTCGAGCGATATTGATGACAACGCGGGTTTCCGTTGTGGATTGCGTGCAGTCGATGTAGACACGCCCCATGTCTGTATCGTTGGTTTCAGCGAATTGCTTGGCGCTTTGTGTGACGTGTTTCGCTACGAGTGATTTCCCAGTCCCGGTTTTCCCGTAAATGAGTGTGTTTCGTGGGGATTTGCCACGGACTGCGGGGTGGATGCTGGAGGCAACGTCTTCGATTTCTTCGTCACGGCCGATGATTCGGTCTTCGTCGGGAATATGGTCGATGTCAAGGAGTTCTTTCCTGGCGAAGATGGCGTCCTCGCTCGCCCAGATGTCGTTGAGTGATTGTTGCGACCCGGTGTTATCGGCCATACACTCGACACCCGGTTGAATGCATATAAATCCACAGGTCCCTCCACCCCAGGTGTCGAATGTAAACACCGAAAATCAGGACTTTTACGCCCTATAGTCGGATTTAAGTGAAGTCTCCCACACCATCCGTCGGATGAAGATTGAGGGGCGGTCGTCGAGTGTAAACCGTGACATGTGTGGCAGTAATTACGGCACGGTTCTGAGACACCCACACCCCAGGTGTCGAATGTAAGTCCCTAAAATACCCAGGTAAAGACGCTTACAACGCTATACAGTATTAGTAGCAGATTACAGATGATGTGGGGATTCCCAAAACAGGCTATACTAGGGGAAAGGTATAAGTCATTAGCAGTAAAACAATAACCGTACTGCAACAAAGTAAAAGAGAAAAGGAGCGGCTAGCTCCTTCTTTCTATTCTTCCAGAACAAAAACGCGAGTATCAGCCTGTCTCTCCTGCTTCTCGTATGGATTTACACTCGACACCTGGGGTGTGTGCCCGAGACCATCTATCTTTGAAGAGAAAATCTCTCTCCAGGAAACGTGAATCCGACAACGCTCAACCAATCCACGCCCAGCGGGAAGTTGCATTCCAACGCGCGGGCCTAGACACGCTTGTCATCGACCTGGACCCACAAGAAGGGAACCTAACGACCCTCTTCGATGTCGGTGAACATCGCGGCGACCCAGACGCCGACAACATCGTCCGACACATCCTCGAACGGCCAAAAGGTGAATTTGGAGATCTCATCGAGACCAGCAGCAAGGGTGTAGACATCGTTCCAAGTCACGACATGCTTGGTGATTTTACCAGCAATCTCGAGCAGAAGATCACCTACGAGGCACAGATGGAGAGCATGGACAGAGAAGACTACCCCCGGTTTGAACTCCTCCACGACCTCCTCTGGAAGGAAGAACAACTGCAGAACAAGTACGGCGCTGTTCTGATCGACCCGAATGCTAGCAGAAGACCTGCTGTTTGACATCCTCCTCCGGCTGAAGGCGGAGGAATCCCGAGCGGTGGGAGTGACAGGTTTGCAACCACGGACGCCGCCACTTTACGGGAGTTCACATCTACCCCAGTCGTCGTGGTCGGTGGCTGTCTAGCCGTGCCAAGCGGCTGTTACTCCTATCCTCAGTGTCGGTGACTCCCAGCTGTTGTTTTTGCCAGTAGGGAGTCGCTGACACGTCAACGGACCCGGAGGTATCGTCGGGCTTGCTCAGGCCGACGGGCACACGGCGAACCCTTCGAGGATTCGTGTTCACCGCGTCGGCGTTTCGGATACTGTCTCATTGAGTGGCGGATAGACCGCCTCCGAAGGACGGTTCGGAATCCGCTCCGTTCCGACCTGACCTTACCGACGTATAGCGGTCCTTGGAATTTGAATGTTAGGATTGGAAACTCGGCTCTGCTATTGACTGTGGAACGTGCCACTGAGTGACGGCGCGTATCCACGGCCTGAAGGCCGTGTGGTATTGCGCCGGTACAGCGTATAACTCAATTTTCGCGCTCCGAACACTCGTTGCGCCTGTCAAGCCAGCCGGAAAGGGGAATTTGAGCCTCGACGGCCTTGAACAACTGGTCACTGGAATGGAGGAGAAACTCGACATTCAGGTCGGGCTTTCCTGCGTCGTGCCGAGTGGCGTAGGACAAACGAACGCCCACCAGCAGTACCAGCGCAAATTCGACGCCACGGAGGAATTCGCGACGCCCGTCTCAATCGGTGACCGCGAAAGCATGATGGATGAAATGTGGGAAGCGCGTGGGTCTGCGTTCAAGGTCGTCGAAGAGCGCTGGAAAACCCACGAAGTCAACGGCGAGATGGTTTCCGAGCCGGGGCCGCGTCGCGTCTCCGACCGGGAACTGGAAACACTCGAGAAACTGTGGACTCTAGCGGCCTTCATCGCGACCGAAACCTTCGACGAGAACTTCGATGAGGAACTGCTGTTGAATATCACTGACCACGAGGACGTAACACTTCAGCCAGCACTCGGAAACGAACCTGAGGTGACTAACTAATGGGAGGCATGAAGAAGGGCTCTGGTGATCTGAGCTTCGAGGATGACTCTAAGGGCAACGAGGAAACTGACGCCAAGAGTCAGTCCGGAGAAGCCCCCACAGCCACCCCCGAACAGGACGCCGACACGACATCGACCGGCTCCAGCGACTCCGACAACACTGGTAGCGTGACAGACGCATCGTCTGAAACTGAGAGTGATTCGGCCGAAGAGTCACCAACATACCCTTACTTCGTGCGGCGGAGTAACGTCGGCGATGAGCGCGACACGCGACTGGAAATCCATGTTCGCGACGATGTTGCAGACACCGAGACCGAGTTCCTCAATAACCTCGCGGAAGAGCTTGGGACGACTGACGTGGCGAAAACGGACGCACGAGAGTATGCTCTGGTGCTCGCTCACGAGCGGCCGGAACTCGTCGCCGAGTTGATGCAGGAAGACGGCTACGGAGAACTTGATTGACTGAGTAACGTAGGCAGTGGCAAGGACGAATGATGCCGATTACGGATTTCTTGTGGTGTACGCGTGGGTTCGACAGTTCGAGTCGCTGTCACGCGGTTTTGACTTAGCTAAAGACGGATGGTACCTCGGTTACTCGCCACCGCCGTTGCTGGAGCGGCTGATTGAAGACGCACAGAAGTCCACCAGCAACGACTGATCTTACAAGAGACGCTCGCTACCGCTACGCAACCGTGGTGTGAGTCTTAGCTAAAGACGAATGCTCTAAGGCGGTTCACTCTGCTTCGAGCTGCTCGTAGAACGTTCGGGGGTCGACAATTTCGATACTACGGAACGAATCTAGATCGAGGAGGTGCTGATCACCAGAGACAACATAATCTACGTTGCCAGCAACAGCGGCTTCGAGGAACTTGTCATCGTCAGGATCGTCTTCAACAGCGGTGATCTCTTCATCCGGCTCGACAAATTCCGCGAAATAGCGGATCGTTTCGACCTCCTGTTGGACTTCGTCTTCGTCCATTCCAAACCGGTCCGGGTACTTGAGGAGCGTCTCGCGAAACTCTGTGAGGGTCTCGACGGAGACGATGATCTGGTACTTACTGCTAAAGCCTTTGACGACGACGTCGTGTGGGACGCCGGCCGCGATAACGCTTGAGGTCAGGGACCCACCGCTAAAGCGGTGGGGTTGTCAGTGGACTCCCGCTCTGGCCGATACTCTCGGCAGGCGAATAGTCGCCGTTCGCGTTCAGCGTCCCTGACTTCAGCGCAACCTGACAGTTTGCGCGTCCAGCACCAGACTTGAGCCAGTGCTGGAGAAGCCGCCACCCGATATTCCGGGCGGCATTATAGTCGGCGTGCAGTTCCTTCCCACAGTTCAGGCACTCGAAGTCGTCACCATCACGATTGTCCTCATGCGTGAACCCGCACGCTGCGTGGCTGCACCGCTGACTCGTGTACGCCGGCTCAACCGACTCCACCAGTATCCCGTGCTCTTCGGCTTTGTACTCGGTGTACTCCTGGATCGTGCGGAACGCCCACTGCTGGAATTTACTGGCGTTCGAAATACGGTCACGAATCTGCTCGAGATCCTCGAACGCAATAGCCGAACAGTCATGGCGGCGCGCTTCTTGCACGATGGCTTTCGAGACACGGTGGAGATAATCCTCACTCCAGCGTGAGAACCGTGATCCAATACTCTGGATGGTGAGGTGGGCGGACCGAGTGCCAGTCTGTTGCAGACGACCACGCCGTCGTTCGTACTCGCTGCGCTTGTGGTTGAGGGAGTCCGCATTCCCGAGGAACGCGCCCGTACTGGTGACAGCAAGCGAGCCATCAACGTTGAGGTCAACGCCGAGAACCGCTCCGTTCTCGACTGCTGACGCATCCGTCTCTAGTTCCTTCTCGACGGCGACGTGGAGGTAGTACTCGCCGTCACGCTTGTGGAGAGTTGCCTCGTTGCGTTCCCACTCCTCACTATCCCAATACTCCGCAAACGGCGTGCCTTCGTCGTCCTCAGGCGTCACGTATTCCGCGCGAATGCGGCCATCGACGGTGGCAAGCGTACAGTGGTCGTCGTTGTACGTAATGGTGCGGACGCTGTACACGAGGACCGTCCCGCGGAAGGTGGGCTTGCTTGCGGGTTCGCCCTCGAAGATGCGATCTTGGCAGTTCGAAAGAGCGTTAGCCGCGAGGCTGCGCGCTGACTGAACATGGTTGGAGTGCAGCTCCGTGTCCTCGCGCACGTCGTCATAGGTGGCGGCGTTGAGGTCACCCTGGTCAGTAATAATCTCAGTACCTCACAAAGCATCCACAGCTAGCTGTTTCTGCGGCCTAAGTTCTGTCTCGAAGCGGTTGTACTGATGGTCTCGATGAGATGATTACGGACGGATCGACGGAGAGCTGTCGCTGTCGGCGGCGGTCAGCCGCCGACGCGACAGCGTTGCCACTCACTTTGCTGGCTTGCTCGGTCGGTGGTTAGCGGTGGAACCGGTCGTCAGGTGGCCGATTCGCGGGGACGGCCCGACGCACCGCGAGGGCCGTCCACGCAGCTCGTCGAACCATATTGACGAACTCCTTGTACGGCCACCACCAGAGGCGACGCCCGCCTCGGCGGGGCGTCGCCACATACTCGTAGTGAAGGTACCGCCAGACGTTCTGTAATAGCAGACTCACCACGACGTACAGCAGCCGTACCGTTGGATCTCGTGTGGTTGTTGTCGCTATCGCTTGTTCAAACAATCGATAGCTCGACTCGATACCGAACCGCTTGGTGTAGTGGTATCGAGCGTCGCGTGGTGAGTCGATGAACGGCGCGTCAGCGGCGTAGCCGTGACGCGCCACACCGTTCTCGTCATACTTCCCGTTTAGGTACGTACAGTCGATGTAGACGGGAAACTCGACGGTCCAGCTGTGGCCGTCGAGTTTCCCTGTCAGATCGTGCTGAATGACACGACTCCACCCTTCCGAGAGCTCTTGCTGAATCGTCTCACCCCACCGGATGATTGGGATCACGTACGCGTAGTCGTGCGTCTGAAGCAGCGTGAGGCACTTGCTGTCGTAGAATCCGCGATCAAGGTAGACGGCCTTGATCTCGGTGTCAAGGCCGTCGAGAATACCGAGGAACTCAGCGAGGACGCTGCTGGCGGTGTCGCCGTCTTCGAGACGGCGCACCGCCAGCGTGTAGCGTTTGTTCGTCACACGCGCGTAGAGTGTGGCGTAGGCGTGGAACGCGGTGGTTCCACGCTTCGCTACCGAGTGATAGAGACCGTCTGTGTCGGCTTTGTCACCGTAGTAGGGTCGCAGGTGGAGGTCTGCGCAGACCTCCACCTGCTTGGGGAGCAGTTCATCGATATCCTTCCGAAGGAGCGTGTTAGCGACTCGTTCGAGCCGTTCCGGCTCGAACTTCGTCCGAAGATGGTAGAGGATCGTGTTCGCAGTGGGTGTATTCTGGCTCGACGCACAGAGCGTAGAGACAGAGGTCCCGTCGGCGCAAGCGCCGACGAGGACCTCATAGATGTCCTCAGCAGCGATTTCAGCGTTATTTGCTAAAGAGATTGGAACTTCCTCGTCAAGGCGGTTGACGAGAAAGTTAAGAAGTTGGTCCTCGTGAATCTCACCGTCTGCTTGCTTGTTGGAGTACACATCCTCAGCAAGCAGACGTTCTAACTAACCGGCTTTGTGAAGTACTGAATCTCGGTTGGGTCGTCGGCCCAGCCATACTCCGCGACGGACTGGGCGGCGTAGCGAAACTGCTCGAACGTCTCGTCGAGGACGCTGTGAGCGCCGTCGGGCACGTCGAGTTTCACTTGGATGTTCCGAACGACCGCCACACCTCATATGGGTATCTGGAATTACTTAAAAATTTAAGTCCGAATTGGGGAGTCAGCCGGGCTATCGTCAGTGGACTGTTGAGTAAAGCGGACGCGCTGCCTCCCACCCCTGAAGCGGTGGGTTTCCGCGCTGCTTCCGCTATGAGTACGTTCGTATCAAGAACCGCCTTCATTCACCAGATCCCCGCGCTTCATGCACTAACTCATCAACTTCCTCCATCGACAGTTCAACTGTTTCGGCTCGCTCTTCGACCCGCTGTTGGAACTCTTCGACTGACGGGAGTTCGAGTTTCTTTAGGACGAGCCCGTAGTCGGTTGGGACGACCATCAGCTTCGTTCCCTTCTTGAGCCCGAATTCCTCCCGTAGCCGGCTTGGAATCGTGATTTGGCCTTTCGATGTTACGGTGGTTACTTCAGGATTGTCGGTGCTCATTAAATAGTTCTACGTAAGGAATTCTTACGTGCCGTATTGAATCCATCGGCCATCCAGTACTACGAGCCAGAGACACAAACAGCGTGAACAGAGATACCCACACCAGATATCAACTAGTGATAGTTGTACCGGCGGGAAGCTTGCCACCTAGAAGATCCAAAGAACAGCGGAAGCGGTGGGGAGGGGGAGACATTCCTATCCTGTACCGGCTTCTCGAACCAGCCACAACTCCTGCCCTCGCTCGCGTTCTGCAGACTCTTCAGAGTGGCTCGGCCAGAGTTAACCAACAATCTGAACCGATACGTGCAAAGTGTTGGTTAAGGTTGGCGCGCCGATCAGACACCGCCCGGTGACGGCTACTCGTCCACGTTCGGTGTATCCTCTGTGAAACGCCTGCAGTAGTTTCCCTTTCTCGGCAGTCTTAACCAACACTATTACGACCTAGTCATCCTAATGTTGGTTAAGACGATGGCCCACACACGCCCCAATCCACCGGACAACATCGCCCAGTACATCCTCGATGGCCTCGATCGCCAGGGTCCCGAGGCGCTTCGCCAGATCGCTGAGCACGCTGAGGATCTGGCCGACTGGAAAGCAGCACAGGCAGCTGCCGAGATGGACAAAGAAGATGTCGTGCGTGAGGACAGCCAGGAGGATAACGACCGCCCTGTCGATGTTCCTGCGAAAGCCAGCGTCGTCACCAAGGAGATCAACAACAACCGCTACTACTACTATCAGTGGCGGGCCGGCGATCAGGTCAAATCTAAGTACAAGTCCCCAGTCGAAGCCGGCGAGTAGAACGCGCAACTACCGTCAAGTGCACTGATATTGAAGCGGATAGACATACTACTGCAAGGCTTACTTGGAGGTAACATCGCTGTCCGGTCCTCGATTCGTTTCGACGAGGAACTCTACCGTATATTCCCAAGCATCCAGGTCGTAGTGAATCGTGGCGACATGCGTCCCGGGTTCGTGTGCCTCCAGGTCAACGACGTCGCGGACATCGTCGAATGCTGGCGTTTTCAACTCGGTTCCCCATCCGTAATCCGCCGGACTTCGGGACGTTGGCGGATCTGAACCAGTAGTGTAGCCGAGGTCACGCTCTCCCTGGGAGTTCTCTCGGATTACGACTTTGTGATGTCCCGCCGCCTCTTCGTTTGGATCATCGTTAGTCATAGTCCTCGAAGAGGTCGTCAATCGCAGATTCGATGAATTCATCGCGAAGCTCGCACTCCTTGATTTTTACCTGTGCATCGAGTGTTCCCGCCAGTTGGTGTGCTAGTGTTCTTGATTCGTCATCAAGGACGTCGCTCATTCCGGAATCAAGTTTCTTGATGATGGCTTCTCGGGCGTCGTTGGCGGCCTCACGGTTGGTAAAGACACCGTATGGATAGGATCCCGACGGACCGTCTGTATACACGACGAACGCTTTCGTGTTAGTCATCGATTTCACCTATCTCGTGGTCGTCGCTATCTGGGCACTCGCTCGTTTCTGGAGTATTGGCGGGGAGCCAGGAGCTATTACAGACTTTCCGTAACGTCCTATCGCCGCTTTCTTCTGGGTCATTCATCTGAGCGTACGCTGTTCGGTACCTGCGGCCGACAGCGTCCGCCACCTTGAGAGTAGTTACCTCGGTGTGTGTTCTCATGCAGACTCCTAAAAGAACCTCGCACTAAATGGTGCTGGTCAGGGGAGTAAGCGGACCGCTTACCGGATAAATCAGAGGATTGTTTCCGAGTTATCAGACAACTCGGAAGTGAAATGTTAGACTGGAGGTGGTCCAGCGAAACAATATTACTAGCGGGCTTTGAAAATATTATAATACAGATCACCATCCTCCAATCACAATACGTGGCAAGGATTCGGTGAGTAGCGAGCTAGTCCCTCTTGGACATCACTCTCCCACCTCAATGACTCAGACACAGCAAGAACAACTTCCGAAGAATCTGACTCTCCACGTAGGAAACGAAGCATCTCTCTTAGAACGTCCAGACCACTCAACCCAACAGACGGAGTTGGTGTTGGCTCCCGTGGAGCTACACCGTCGAAACATCCAACGCAGACTGCGAGAATCCCAGACCCCAAAAACAAGTTTCCAATTCAGCGACCCGACAACAGTTGGGAAACAGCTCCTTGACGTCGCTGGCCTGCCGACAACGACGGTCGACCGCATCGATCGTTTATCGATGATTCGCTCCATACTGTCGGACGAGGATGTGTCGATCGCGTCACCGGTTGTGCCGTCGGAGCCACAGAGTGTTGAGCAGATTCGGACGGAGATTGAGGCTGTGACCGGCTTCCATCCGGGGCGACTCAACATCGTCCAAGATGTCGTTGGTGGGCTTCAAGCGCCGATCAATGCGGATGGCGCTGAGCTGCTTGACGCCGCAGTCAGTATCGAACAGGCACTCCGCCAGGTGACATCGACATCGACGTCGGTCTCTGACGTGGCGTTCGTTCGCCGCGCGGCGCGAGAGCTCCTTGCGACTGATGGTGCGATTTGGGAAGACGCGTTTCCAGACGTCGAGCGTGTATCACTAGTTGGTGTGAGCAGTGTTCCCGCTGCCTACATTGACCTCCTGCACGCCGTCCTGGCGTCGGTGGCCGTGCCGGTGCACGTCCATTTCCGGCGTGGGACTGGCTCATACCTCACTCAGCGGGCCTCGGAGTTGTTCGACGTCGCCAGCCCAGGAATGGTGGTGTTCGAGTCGTGACCGCGTCCGGTCGGCTCGCCCTTGCTGAGCCACTCGATGGCGCTGATGTCCCAGTTGCGGAGGTGGTGACGACGACACGCCGTGAGGAGGCGCGAACCGTGATGGCGACTGTAGCCACGTTACGTGATGTTGGCGTGCCGGTCCGTGACATCGCTGTGGTTGCACGCGACATGGACCAGTACGAGGAGCCACTGTATCGGGCTGCGATCCAGTACGGGATTGCGCCCGTGTTCTGGGTGCAGCTCAGAGTAACCCAGACGCGGCCATACGCACTCATTGAGTCAGTCTGCGACGTACTGGGCGCGGAGGAGGTGTCTCGGGAGGTCCTATGTCGCCCACTCGAACATCGCTGGTGTCCCCCATCGGAAACATCGCCGTCATCATCGTGGCCACTTGATTCACAGACAGTCCAGCGGTTGATGCAGGAGCTACCAGATGAACCACGAACACTCGAAGCGTGGCGGGACGATCTTGCCACAACTCAGGAGAGAGATGACTGTCTCATGACGTACATTACGTGGCTCACCGACTGTCCAGAGCCAACGCCGACTGTAGTCACAGATCGCCTCCTCAGTGTTGTTGACCGGTATGAGGAGCTCGGGCTGCCGGTGACGAAAACGCGTGATTGCCCGGCGCTTATTGAGACAGAACGGGACGCGCGAGCAATCATTCGCGTGAAAACGCTCATCCAGCAACTTCGTTATAAGTACGCTGACCGCCTCGATGAAGGATCGCTTGACCAGTCATGGAGTAGCGTCGCGGAGTTGAGTCAGTTGATCGCAACCCAGCGACCCGGTCGACGAGAACACTCGAACGCACATGCCGTGGATGTCTTCGAAGCGAACGACATCTGGCTGTTGGACATCCCGTACGTCATCGCCGTTGGATTAGTGGACGGTGAGTGGCCGACCCAACCGGAGAGCGTTGTTCCCGCAGAACTTCAGGAAGAAATCCTTCGGGGAGAAGGGCGTACAGGAGCGCTTGCACCGCGGACGGCGTGGACGACTGGCCGAGACCGTGACCAGTTTGCTGACACCGTGCAGGCCGCTGGAGACGGGTTGGTCGTGACTCGCCACACCGAATCCACGTCTGGTGACGAGCGACGACCATCTCCGTTACTGGACCAGTTGAACACCAAGGTCGTGCCAGCCGATGAGCGACGACGACTGGTGAGTCCCAGCCGAGACCTCCCAGACGCTGTCGAAGCGATGCTCAACGAGGAGGAGACCAATGCCAAGTGACGAGCCGATTCGACTGCGGAACGCACAACGAACCATTCGTGATGCGTACTTCCAACATGAGTCTGGATTGTTCACGCTCAACTGCGTTCCGGGCGCAGGGAAGTCTGAGGTCTCCGACCACATCGGTGCAGAGGACATCCTTCGTCGGTATGTCGCGGGGGATCCAACACCCGAGCAGCGAGTCGCAGTCATCTCATTCAACCGCAGCGAGGCGGAGAATCTCATCCCGGACATCTGTACCCGGCTTCGAGAACTCGTCGAACACGATCTGATCCCCGCCGCGAACGATGTATCTGACGAGGAACTGGAATACCTGATTCAGCGAATCAGACACGCTCCTTTCGTCGGAACGATTGACGGTGTCCTTCGGGACGTGCTGAGTGATATCGCTCCCGACATCGGTTTCGAGGAGATGCCAACCGTCGGAAACCCCGCTCGACAGAAACAGCTGCATACCACCTGTTACCGCCGTATTCAGGAGGACTCCGACATCGTACAGCGACTGGCGCGGCTGGAGGCTGCGTACCCCGCTGGTGAGCACGGTGACGACATGACCGAGATGCTTGAGACTGCGGTCAGGTACTGCCGAAACCGCCGACTCTCAACCGATGAGTTCCGGACTGGTCTCGAACAGACCGTTGACGACACCTACCCGGACGGCGCTCCAGACTCGTTCGGTGACATCATCACCGCAATCGAACGCTATGTCGGCGCAGACGTTGACAAGAATGCCTACGACGATATTGGCGATGAGGAGCTCGACGCGATCTGTGACGCAGATGCGCGTCTCTACGACGCCTGGCGTGCTAGAGTCGACGACTTCTGCGCGGTCCTTGAGACGTACCGGCGAACGTACCGGCATGCCATCCGTGACGAGGAGGTTGTGTCACACACGGATGTTGCGTACCTCGTCGACGCGTACTTTGCTGGCCGACTCGATGACATTGATGACGCTCAGCGATCCCGCATCCAACAGCGGTATCACACGCGGATTCGGAGCCTGATTATCGACGAAGCGCAGGACGTCTCTGCGATCCAGCACGCGGCACTCTCGCACCTAGTGACATCCAATACGCGGGTGTTTTGCGCTGGAGATCTCCTCCAGAGCATCTACCGCTGGCGGCACGCTGACCCAACTCTCTTCGAGACCGCGGCAGACGAAGGCGAGTATTTAGGAGTTGATTGGGATATTCACGAGCATCGGACTGCGACAACAACGTACCGATGTGTTCCGGACATCGCTAGTGCGATCAACGAAATCTCCGAGGCGACACTCACAGATCCTGCCCGTGGAAACCTCGGCGACGTAAATGTCCGATATCCGGGGCTCGAAGCGAGTCGGGACTCAACGACTGGTTCGAGTATTCATATCGCGGCCTTCGACCCAATTCCGGCACATCCTGATTCAACTACCTGGGTCAATCCTGACGAGGAGAGCGGGGAAGCGGCGAAGCTGGCAACGCTTATTGCCAATGGGCTCGCAGACGGAACGTTCACTGACGACAACGATGCCCCTCTCGGAATCACCGTGTTGTTCCGGTGGTCGGCGAAAATGGACGAGTACGAGGACGCGTTTGACGAGGAAGATGTGAGCGTGCGGACAGCGAGTGAGAACCTCTTCGAATGTCCGGTCGTGAATACGGTACTCGATGTGTGTGAATGGTTAGTCGAGCCGGCTGACCCTGAACAGACTCGCCAGCTTGTCACGGAGTCGAGTCTCGGACTTGAGTCGCTCAAACCTGCCTTCGAAACACATTGTTGGAGCCTTGATGCGGTGCTCAGCGACTGCGAACTCACGGACGCCCACCAAGACATCCTTAACAGTCTCATCGAGCTCCGCAACCGGCGTGAACGGTTCTTCTCGCAGCCTGCTGGAACATACGTCGAGGACATCATCAAGGCGCTTGCTCTCCGGGCAGACCCCCACGAACGCTTCGACATCACCCCGGCACAGCGAGTCGCCAACCTCGATGCACTCGTTGATACCCTCCAAGAGTGGGAAACGGACGACCACATAGACCTACGCGAACTTTCCGAGCTGATCGACCCGTTCCGCCAACAGGCCCACTTGGGCCCGAACCAGCCAAGCACCGCTGACACAAGCCACGATGTGGAATTTCGGACAATCCACGACGCAAAAGGCGACCAAGACGACGTCATAGTCGTAGCGAATCCTGGCTTCGACCTCTGGAAGCACGGGCCACAAGCGCAACGCTTCATTTCTCAAGGCAGTATCAACGCCCTCAGGCCACCAACAAACACCGACACCCCCGAAGACGTGTCGCTCCCACCGTTCACCAACGGACTGTACGAGCCAGAAAACCAGTGGGACCGCGACGTCGGATTACGATGGACGACAAGTCACTGGTGTAATAATATCGAGGACGCTGCAGACCCGACATCGTTGCTCGGTCCCGACCGACTCGTCCGAGCGGCGGCGAACAAGCGAGCAGAAGCATGGCGACTGCTGTACGTCGCTCTCACACGGGCACAAGACCACCTCGTTGTCCCACTCCCACGGTCACGCCCCTATGAACCACGGCCACGTGACCGGTGGCTCGACACGATTCGAGACGCCCTCAACTTCACCGGCGATCAGACAGGGACGTACACGGTTGATACAGAACCGCATTCCTTCGACGTCGGCGTCAACGACGTCGCCCTGGATGCAACATGGCGGAATACGTCCCGTTCCCGGGATGACGACGTCGCCGTGAACCCCCCGTGCCGCGCGGATCTCGCTCCCTGGGTGCCACGGTTCGTCAACCCGAGTACGATGTACCCACTCACCGAAGCCCCCGACACACACGTACTCAACCACCTCCTCGGGAACGCCCTACATACAGACGCGAACGACGTTCCGGACCACGTCCCCCTCCGGTTCGACACCCTCGGCCCAGACGACATCGGCTCCTGCTTACACAAGGTACTGACCACACTCGTCGACCGTGACGTACCGGAACCCACACTCCGCAACGCCGGCGACGAGGTTCGACACGTGTTCGACGACATCCTGAACGACCATGCTAAACGGATCGGCGACGATGAACGCGACGAACTGTTCACCTTCTTCGAAGAGGAGGTACTGGACGACTTCCTCGCGTCAGATCTATGGGCGCGAATCCAGCGGGCCGAGCGAGTTACCGTGGAGAGACCAATCGATGGCCTCGTGACGAACAACGACGTTGAGATTGAGGTCCACGGAACGAGCGATTTCGTCGTCGAGTCACCCTCAGGCGAGCAGCATGTGTCCGACGTGAAGATCACACTGACGAAGCCAACGGCAGAGACCCAACGGCGGTACAAACTTCAAGTAACGGCCTACTCGTACCTGTTTGAGCAGCAAGAACACTCGACAACCCCCGTAGACGGGACAGTGGAAACCTTCGGAGTTGCGCGTGACACGATCGACCCATCTTGGCCGGCTGATATTGTCGAACGGAGACTTACAGCTCTCATTCGACAGTAGCCGGCAATCGCATTGCAACACCCAGATTTGTAAAACGCTTTTTGTAGAGGATTGTTGGTGGAGAGCCTTCCGGCGATTTCGCTGTCGTTGTGTCTCACTGGTGGACGGGACCGAACAGGGGTGTCACCGTTTCTACCGAAGGTTCGATTGACCCAGACCGAGACGAGAGTTCGCTACCAACAAACTCCGCCACAAGAGCGGGGGTGGAAACAGATTTGACTGGCGACGGGAAACAGGAGACACGATGGCAGAGCGAGAGGCAGACACCGCGGACAGTGGAGCGTTGCCAGTGGACCCGAGGGACCTGCTAGCGGTGGCAACTGACGAGTCCGTCGACCCGTACCGACGGGAAGCCGCTATCAAACGCCTCGGGGAAGTCTCTGGACCCTCAGAACGCTATCTAGAGGCGTTGGCTAGCGGTGAGGCGTTGTCGCCGATTGAGCAGTCGTTGGCGACGACCGTCCTCGACGAGCGGTTGCGTGCGCGGACCAACGAGTAGCCCTAGGTGGGCCACCGTCGAGACAGTAGTGAGAACCCCGACCAGTGTTATCAGGCGTAATAGCTGCCCCAGTACGCTTATCTGTGCGGGTTGATGGGTCGTGATTGGTGGCCGCGGAGGTTGTCACACGCTCCACACCCGCCACCTGATACCCCTTCCTCACGTACCTACTGAGAACGGGAAGCCAGCGACCACTACGTTGGCGTGGATGCGTACAGCTGGGGGGAGACGAGAGTGCTCCGGGCCGCCGGCTGCTGGCAGGAAACATCCACGCGTGTGGGAATAAGTGGCAGTCATCTGACGGCGAGTCAGGTCGCTAATCTCCCAAGAGGCTATCTGGTACCAGCGACTGCCAACAGGCGTGTCGTCTGTGGCTGATCTAGGTAGACGAGGGCTCTGAGCAGTCTTCCTGTCTAGTTGCGCCGCTCATAGCAAAGGTACTACGGTCGAGGTGTTCCGAAGGCCTATATTTTCTACCGTGAACTAGGGTGTATGCACGATTTGACGGGGTTTCAGCGTGATCTGCTGTACGTCATTGGCGGGTTAGATGAGCCACACGGGCTTGCTGTGAAGGCTGAAATGGAGGAGTACTACGAATCCGAAATCCATCACGGGCGGCTCTATCCGAATCTTGATACACTCGTTGACAAGGGCTTGGTTGAGAAAGGCGAGCTAGACCAGCGCACAAACTCCTATGCGCTCACCCGGCGTGGCCGCCGCGAGCTTACTGCGCGACGCGACTGGGAAACCCAGTACGTCAACATCAGCGAGTAACAGCCCGCCTCCAGCGTTCAACATGGGTGTCACTCACTCCAGCAACACTGCCCCCTTCGCGTGGTAGTCGCTTGATAGCTCCGTGGACTCACTCAAGCAGGCCGAGTTCAGTGAGGCGGTCTTCGACGTGTTTCAGTGCGGACTGTGCGTCCTCAGATTCATTTGCACCGGTAATCACGAGTTTCCCACTGCCGAAGAGGAGAACGACGACGTCGGGGTCCTCAAGGCGGTAGACGAGGCCAGGAAACTGTTCGGGTTCATACTCTATTTGCTCCAACCCCAGACCGATCGCAATCGCGTTCAAGTTCAACGATTGCTTGAGATCGGCACTGGAGACGATATTCTGCACCTCAATCGGCGGATTACTCGCGACATCGATGCCTAACTCGCGGATGTCCTCAAACACGATCTCGAGGGCTTCGTGAACGTCATCGACGCTTTTCGCGCCGGTGCAGACGACTTTCCCCGAGCGGAAGATCAGCGTGGCTGACTTCGGCTCCTGGAGGCGGTAGACGATTCCAGGAAAGTCCTCGGGGTTGTACTCCGCGCCGGGAAGGTCTGTGGAGAGTTGGTCGAGGGCGAGTTCTTGGCCGATATCGCTGGATGCAACGACGTTCTCGATATGGATCGTGTCCGCCAGAGTGCTCATACAGAGTATTTCTCGGACAACTCACTTAAATAGCGGGTGGAAATGTGTGGCGCTGGTGAGGCCCTCAACGGCTAATCGATTCGGGTATAGGCCGCTAAGTACAGATGTTCCATTCAATAACTGTTTCTACGCCAAGAATTTCGAATCTGGCTCCGTTCGTGGGACTCTCAGTGATACGGATCTGCCAGTCGTGGAGGGTGTCATAGAAGGCTTTCCACACCAGACAGGGAGCGCTCAGCACAGACGGCCTATCTACCGATCAGGAGAGCTGTCTGCGCCATCTCTGACAAATTCATCCGTGAGCTTTTGATTATTGGTGGAGTATACCACGATATGACATTCAGCGCGAGTTGGCACAACCTGCTTGAAAACGCCGAGGAACTGCCACCGGACGCAACTCTTCTCACGCCGCTCTCTCGCAAACCGTTCCGACTCACAGACGTGCAAGAACACCGTATTCTCATTGAGTATCGAGAAGATGATGGTACCGTTCCACTCCACCGCGAGCAGTTCGAGACTCTATACGATCACGTCACCGAAGGTTGGAGTAGCTTTGAACTCGACAATCTTCCCCCTGATGCCGAACCCTACGCCACTGTCCTGAGCTTGCACCCGCGGTTTGAGATTGACGACCGCGAGGGAATGCTCTCGGAAAGTGAATCCCCGACGAGTTCCCCGTTAGTCGATGCTCACGAGGTGGAGAGAGATGGAGACGACCGCGAGGAGCCCGATATTTCCGTCTACTCCGACGCACTCTTGCTTATCGATGCGCTCGAACGCAACGACCCAACTAATCTTGAATCGGTAGACACTCCTGCGTTGGTGAACCTCTATACACTACTCTCCGACGTACAGCGAAACGCGAATGATCTCCGTCAGGGTGTGCGGAGTGTGTTACTCGACCAGCTCCATCACGATCAACCTGTCTCCGGGCAGTACGGGTCTGTCCAGCGAACCTCACGGCGAAATCGGTCACTCAAAGAAGATGCGGACGTACTGGACGTACTGGAAGACGCAGGGATTGACCGTGAACGTGTGACAAGCGTAGATCCCAGCAAGGTAGATGATGCGCTTGAGGTGACGGAACTCTCAGAATCAGACGTCTATGAAATCGAGGAGAGTGAATATGTTCGGAAAGCTGAAGTCGATGAGGAAAGCAAAGAGACGCGTCTCCAAGGGCTCAAAGATCGATTAGCTGCCACCGACGAGGACACCGAAGACCTACAGGAAGAAATCCAAGAATTAGAACAGCGGATAGACGACCTCACTAGCTTCGAGTCAGCGTCATCTTTCGACACCAAGTCAGACGGCGAACTGTAACTGGAACTCGATCAGTACAGAAAATCTATACAGCACTCGGTCATTATTTCACGACGTTATTGGTGTCCTGACTCTGCTACCGTGAGGACTTTGAGAATCCCGTCAACGTTGAGTAGCCACGACACCAGCGGTTATTTCGCAACGTTCCAGAAACGAGGCTAATAAAATAGTCTCAGTGAACATCCATCCCGAGCTCTCCTAATGGGAAACATATGCAAGCCGCCCAGTACGTCGAAACACTTCGCCACAGTGTGGACACCTAACTTCTGGTGGCTAATTGCCGCCCCGTTCTTCCCGCTCTTCCCACGTTATTCCGGGCCCGATTTCTTCTGCTTTCTTACTCTCATATGTTGTACCTGCTATGCCAGAACTGTTCAACCTCCCGTTAGATGTAGAATGGAGTAGCTGTACACCACGATTTGACGCGACCGTTTGAGCTTCATCCGTGAACCCTGACGTTGTGACAACAACTACACCATCGATATCACGGCGCTGAAGCAACCCTGCAGCCTTCTGAATGGTTGGGCTACCCACGTTATTCCCGCCTGAATAATCAGTACCTCACAAAGCATCGCCGGCTAATCCGACTTGAGCCATCTGTTCTGTTGTGGTGAGTCGTCGATCACGGTTGAGCAACGCTGATCGAAGGCGGAGCTGTCGCTGTCGGCGGCGCTCAGCCGCCGACGCGACAGCGTTGCCACTTGCGGAGACGCCGTACTCGGTGGGTGACTACCGGTGGAACCGGTCGTCTGGTGGCCGGTTCGCGGGGACGGCCCGACGCACCGCGAGGGCCGTCCACGCTGCCCGTCGAACCATATTCACGAACTCCTTGTACGGCCACCACCAGAGGCGACGCCCGCCTCGGCGCGGCGTCGCCACGTATTCGTAGTGCAGATACCGCCACGTGTTCTGCAACAGCAGACTCACCACGACGTACAGCAGTCTCACCGTGGAGTCTCGCGTCGTTGTCGTCGCTATCGCTTGCTCAGACAACCGATAGCTCGACTCGATACCGAACCGTTTCGAGTAGTGGTATCGAGCGTCGCGTGGATTCTCGATGAACGGCGCGTCAGCGGCGTAGCCGTGACGCGCCACGCCGTGCTCGTCGTACCGTCCGTTCAGGTACGTACAGTCGATGTAGACGGGAAACTCGACGGTCCAGCTGTGACCGTCGAGTTTCCCCGTCAGATCGTGTTGGATGACGCGACTCCACCCTTCCGAGAGTTCCTGCTGAATCGCTTCACCCCACCGGATGATCGGGACAACGTAGGCGTAGTTGTGCGTCTGTAACAGCGTGAGACACTTGCTGTCGTAGAATCCGCGATCAAGATAGACGGCCTTGACCTCGGTGTCAAGGCCGTCGAGTACACCAAGGAACTCAGCGAGGACGCTGCTGGCGGTGTCGCCGTCTTCGAGACGGCGCACCGCCAGCGTGTAGCGTTTGTTCTTCACACGCGCGTAGAGTGTGGCGTAGGCGTGGAATGCGGTGGTTCCACGCTTGGCTTCCGAGTGATAGAGGTTCTCCGTGTCGTCTTCATCACCGTAGTAGGGCCGCAGGTGGAGGTCTGCGCAGACCTCCACCTGCTCGGGGAGCAGTTCGACGATGTCTCGGCGAAGAAGCGTGTTAGCGACGCGTTCGAGCCGTTCCGGCTCGAACTTCGTCCGTAGATGATAGAGAATCGTGTTCGCCGATGGGGAGTCTTCACTGGAGTTGCACAGCGTCGAGATCGAGGTCCCGTCGGCGGTCGCGCCGACGAGGACCTCGTAGATGTCCTCTGCACCGATTTCAGCGTTGTTGGCGAGGTTGAGAGAAACTTCCTCGTCAAGGCAGTTGACGAGGAAGTTAAGGAGCTGGTCCTCGT
The DNA here is from genome assembly GCF_021233435.1 of Halobacterium noricense. Taxonomy (NCBI): domain Archaea; kingdom Methanobacteriati; phylum Methanobacteriota; class Halobacteria; order Halobacteriales; family Halobacteriaceae; genus Halobacterium; species Halobacterium noricense. The sequence goes on from NZ_CP089469.1 coordinate 174,173, forward strand.
GAATCTCACTGTCTGCTTGCTGGGTCGTAGACACACCTTCAGCAAGCAGACGTTCTAACTAAGCGGCTTTGTGATGTACTGAGTGTGAAAAACTGTCTGAGTAGAGGGGGCGAGATTTCTTTTAAAACGATTCCGTGGATCGGTGGAAATTGAGTTTCCTCCGTATGTTTCGGAGGTGATCAGCCCGGTGCGTAGCTCAATAGATGATACCTGTAGTCGTTTACGATCTGCCCGGAATTGGCGGAACGACTGAGATGCGTCTCTATGGCTGAGTCCATCCGTCGTTCTCCTACGACCGACAAGCGACGCCGGTAAATAAGGAGAGTGTGTTTGGGTACTGAATGCCGAAGCCAGATATCAAACAACAGGTCGTCGAGTGGGGGCTTATCTGGGGAGTTTCTTCGGATTTGCAAGATTCGAGCCACCGCTATCGTTAGTGGCGGCCGGGCTCAACGGCGTCGGCGCAGTACTGGTATTCAACCGCGACGAGCAAAACCATGGACGGCTGAGTGGGCTCGCCATCGTCTTTGCGTCGTGGGTCTTTATAGCGCTTACTGCGGATGCGGATTCGCTCGCCGCTGCCTCTTTCGTTGCTACGACGTGGTTTACCTTCGAGAGTAAAGAAGAGTATAGCCGGGGAATAATATCGAGAATCCCACTTGGGAAAGAGGGTGAGTGATTCCCTTGCCCCGAGCTATACCAACTCAGCCGCCTTGTTTATCAGCGAAGATCGTTTGGTGCGTACGCTCTTCTGTAGGAGATTGTTGATTCAGTTCAGCTGTCGCTCTGGAATCGAAGAGAGCAAGGACACCGCGCTAGCGGTGTCCGACACGAATGATTCCGCTCGATGTGTTTGGCTCGGAATCGCTCGCAGCGGACCTGCTGGAACAGGTGCGCTGGCGTGACGGCGTTTCCTGCCCTCGCTGCCGTTCTGACCGGACGGTCAAGAACGGCAGCTATGGGGCGTTTCAACGCTATCTCTGTAAGAATTGCGACCGCACGTTCAACGATAAGACGGGCACAATTTTCGCTCACTCGAAGGTTGCGCTCCGCAAGTGGTTGTTCTCGATTTACGCGTTCTTACGGTTCAATACGAGTCTTCGCCAACTTCAGCGAGAGATCGATGTGACCTACAAGACGATGCACCGGCGCGTCGAGCGCTTCACCAGAGCGCTCGACGCGCCTCAACTCGACCTCGTTGGACCGGTCGAAATCGACGAAGTGTACGTCTCTGCGGGGTTGAAAGGCCGCGAGCGCGACCAACCGTCGCGCTCGCGTGGCCTGTCCACGCGCGGACGAGGTTCGTACGAGGGAGACAAACCACCCGTCTTCACCATCGTTGACCGTGGAACGGGACAGCGGTACGTCGTCCCGGCGAAATCCGCAGACGAATCGACGGTGCGACTCCTCCTCGCTGACCACGAGGAGGAGTCGCTAACAGTCTACACCGACGGATTTCGGGCATACGACCCGCTTGAGGACGACGACGAGTTCACCCGCAAATACGTCGTCCACGGTGACGGCGAATACGCTGATGGAGACATCCACGTGAACACGTGCGAGAGCCACGCGTCGCTGGCGCGACGCTGGCTCTCGCCGCATCGAGGCGTCTCGAAGGACAAGTTGACACAGTATCTCCGCGCCTTTCAGCTACGCAGCGAACTCTTCAGAAAATCTGGTCGAGAAGCACTCAAACACGCTGTCAAAGCGACTCTCTGAAATCAACAATATGCTACACATGAGCGTTCGCGCGATTTGAGACTAATTGCTCGAACGATGCAACATCAGGAATTTCCTGGCGCTCCGGCAGCCGGAGATCAGCCAGCGCCTCCGCATACCCATCCGCCATATACCGAATCCCCACAATCGCAAGCAACAACCCGGGAATAGAGGCAACCGCAGTCGGCGTCATCGCAAAAATATGACGCCCACCAGTCACGTGAATAACCGTATTCATAATACCGAAATCCCAGACCAACAACACAACCAAAAAGAGATACGGCGGATACACCTGCAACCCCGGAATACGTTCCGCAAGCACATCGAAGTGAAAGGCGTTCACAACACGTTCGACGAGTAGCGTATCCCGGAACTGCAACTGTCCGTCTGTCATCATTCCAGATACCGACAGCCCACCATCTTAGATGTTCGCCGCCAGATACGACGCCGACCACGAAAACCAACCCCGCCTACATCGCTCGTGATGCACGCAGAGGGTGGGAACACTCTAGATGAGAGTGATATTCCCAGGCCGAACGCAGGTCGACATCGTCCTCTCGTAGCAGGTCAATTGTGTGGATTATCGGGTGTCTCCAGCCGGGTGATATCCTCGATGACGTCAAAGTCGTCATCGAAGGAGTACAGGTACTCGATTCCCTCTCGTTCCATGTACGCGGTGAGGGTCGCATCACCGAACGCGAATTCGTCGTAGGTCTCGAAGAGCTCCACCGCACGGTGAAAGTCCTTCTGAGCGGAGTGAACCAGTTCGAAGCCTGCTGACTCTGAGAGTCGATCCCGGAGGTCTACCGCTATATCGTGACGCTGGCGTTCGTGAATCCAGTTCAGAGACTCCAACAGCACGTAGTTCGTGATTCGAGCAGTCGGGAGGTCACCACGGTCGATGGCGTGGATGATGCCCTCGGCCTGTTCGTGGCGGCCGCTCGGGGTCGTATCCTTGTAGTCGATGAGAATATTTGAATCGACGACGGCGACCGCCATTCAGGCGTCCTCCGTGAACGCAGGGTCTTCTTCGTGGCCGGCGAGGTCGTGCGTTTCGAGGCTATCACCACCCATCGGAGCCTGCAGATCGTCATCTTCGAACGCGCCGTAGCGCTGTCGGACGACCTCAACGGTGAGGTCACCTTTCTCGGTGACGTTCCAGCGGAGCTTGTCGCCGGCCTCGATGTCGAGACGCCGACGGAGCGACGCTGGGATAGTAACCATTCCTCGGTCACTGACTTTGGTTTCCTCGGGTGGTTCTTCAGCTGCCATACTCGCCAGTACAGGCCCTCATCTGATACATGTTGCGCCACATGCACCTCGGAAGGTGGACGAATCACTAGGGTCGAACACTCTTTACGAAAATATACGTTAACTAGAGACCACTTCCTGGGTTTGCAGCTACCGACTTGCCTCAGTGTGTTGTTCTCGACGTATCGTAGCAAGATCCTCACCAACACGAACCGAATTTATCCCGGTGTCCGTTTCGTTGTGCGCGATAATGAGGACGCCTGGTGCGGTTGTGACTGTTGGAGTGTCTCCTTCATCGAGACCAGCGTCGACAGCGTTGGGAAGTTGTAGTTGGTAGCCGTTGCCGGCGATTTGGATGGTTGCTGTGACCGCTCGATACGCCGTGTTGGTATCGGTGGCAGCCGTCGCAACAAGGTCTGCTTCGACATCATCAGGAACACGGTCGACGTCGACGGCGACTAGAAGGCCTTCGAAGGCGTGAATTCGTGTCTTGGCTAGTCGGGTTGCTGTGTTGTTGTCGTCTTCGGCAACGAGTGTCGCTGCTCGTGCTGATCGAGTAATTTGGAGAGCGAGGCCGTCGCCGGACTTCTTGATGGCGTTCGCCACACTCGTTAGTATACTATGCTAACGAAAGAATGCTTCGACCCTACCACCATCCCCTCAGCCTCCAAACCACACACCACCACTTCCGAATCTTCCCCACCCCCACACACCACTATTTCCGGAGCTATCGGGGCAACACCCGGACCTAAATCAGAGGTCTAAAACACCGGAGCAGCCGTTCCCACCCCGTTCTGCGGCAGACTCAACGATATTCGCAACTGCTCCGAACCGCGAACTAGAATCCAGAACGCCTACGATACTGACCCTACCACCTCACTCGGCTGTGTTGAATCACTAGACGGCGTCGGTACAGGTCGCTAAATCAAAGGCGTTGAAGCGGGAGATTCCGGTTGCCTATGACCCAAATCTCCCGCTTCACTGGAGAAATTGTCCCGGTCGCTCAAAGCGTTACTGGCGATGGAGACGAATCCGCCGCTCCGGAAGGAGGCGGCGGATTCGCCGACTATGCGTTCGTTTCCCTCCATTGTCTCCGGATTTACCTCGATACGTCCTACCGGATGACCATCGACCTGCTGAAGGAGATGCCACAAATAATCGGGGAAATCGGCCTCAGCGCGGCCGATCTCCCACACCCATCGACGTTATGTAAGGCGTTCGATGAGATGAGTATGAGTGTCTGTCGAGTGCTACTGCGCCAGTCGGCGCAGTTGCACGACCCCTCGAAACACGGCGCTATTGACGCCACGTTCTACGAACGGTCCGCCGCGAGCCGCCACTACTGTCAGCGAACGAGTTACCGTGTGCAGAAGCTGAAAGTCACGAAACTCGTCGATACAGACACGCAAGCCATCCTTGACGTGCATTGCTCGACCAACCGTGAAGGAAGTGATGCCGACCTCTGTGCGCAGATCGCCCGCCGGAACGCGGGCGATCTGCTCAGTCTCGCCGCGGACAAGGGTTACGACAAGAACGCGCTCCGCACCGCGTTGCGTGACCTCGACATTCGTCCGCTGATCAAGCACCGCATCTTTGCTCCGTACGACCACGCGCACAACGCTCGTATTGACGAAGATCGCTACAATCAGCGGTCAATGACCGAAACCGTCAATTCGGCAGTGAAGCGCTCGCTCGGCTTCGCCGTGCGAGCGCGTTCCTGGTATCGTGAGTTCCGTGAAATCGCTCTGATGTGTGTCGTCTACAACATCAAGCGTGCCGTGAAACAGTAAAATCCGACGCCTTATGGCGATTCAACACGGCCAGTGAGGTGTATTCAGGAACTAGATGGATCTCATGTTCTCCGTCTTTCTCGTAGTCCTCCTACGTAAACCAGTGTCCTCCTAACAGTAGTTGCCTAGCGCGGTTTCTTTATTCAGAACAAGTGCTGGAAGTGGGGCGGCTGAATCGGTAAGTGGGAATGCAAGTTAATTGAATTGACAGCAATCGTATTCCTTGCAGAATATTTTAACTGCCCTCGGGACTATTGACTGGATATGAGTGGTCCCCGCTCGATTAAGCTCATACTCTTGATTCTCGTGTACTTTTGGGCGCTCACTCTCGGTGCTAGTCTTCTCGTACTACGTCCAGTTCGTGTTTTTCTCATCGTCCCAGTTTTGGCTGGTCTGGGTTTGCTTGGTCATGCTGTGAAAAAGAGCCATCTAGATGAGCTCGGGTACGCGATAATGTGGCTATGGGCTACTGTACTTGCTCTCATTATCGGTGGACTTACCGCTGAAACCTTTATCTTGCACCGCGATATGCCACCGTTAGTTGAGTTCCCAATAGCCCGTATTCTTGGGACTATCGGACTCCTCGCTGTCCTCGTTACGACGTACGTACTCGGTGTACAGCGTTCAACACAAGCGAAAGAGCGGAATACAGATACTACCTAAACCCGGGTATTAGACCCAATCCCTCTATCGATTCACTGCACTTACCGGGCGTTTCACCTCATCCACTGAATAAAGAAACCGTATTGGCAACTACTGCTAAGCCAATTCCAGCAGAGGGTGAGCAGGGCGCGGTAGTTCAACGGGTGTTCGAATTAGTGGATGTTTTGCGATTCTGGCATGGGAACCGCTACAGTACAGAGTTCGTCGTCTTCGACACAGCGTTCACAGAGCGGTGACTGTGCCTCGATGTCGATAGCATCCCACGCGTAGGTCGCTCCGCATGTCGGGCAGTGCCAGTCGTACACGCCGTGTTCCTCTGCGAGTGCCGGGAATTGATGTGCTAACGTCGGTGTGAGTTTCGCGTCAGGATACGCATCGAAGTACTCCACGAGCTGGTGCTTTCGATACCCATCCACCCCGGGCAACAGTCCGGTGAACCCGACATCTTCGTAGCCCTCGTTAGCTTGCCCACAGCGAATCCGGAACGGACAGGTGTCGCACTCCCAGTCAGACACCGGATCAGCAGGCGGTAACACCTCGTCGCTCCGATACTGGGTTTGGGCTCGCATCCACGGAACAACGCGGTCCTGCCAGAACGACTCGTCAAACTGGACGTGGAACACTTCGATATCTAGCGTGTCACGCCCACCGTACAGCAGGACTCCATCACGCAGCGACCGGTCATACTCAGCATCCAGCGCATACATGTACGCGTGCAACTGTGCCTTGTGATGCGGTTTCGGGCTGTCCAGATACGATACCGACGATGTTGTCTTGATTTCCATCACGAGAATCGGGTCCCCAGAGGAATCCACGAGCACCGGGTCAGTCACACCCTTCACGCGGACTGGCGCGCCACCGTCGTCGATAGTCGTGTCTATCCACATCGAGTTCCGCACATAGGTGTTCTCGGTCGTGACTGCATCCAGCAAGTACGGCACGACAATCTCTTCCTCGAAGGCAGACCCAATCCAGAACAACCCTTGTGGTGCATCACCTTCCTTTGGTGCGTTCTCTGCGTAGTACCGGACCTTCCGATGGCACTGTAGCAACTTACTCGGGGAATGTTTCTCCGCGGCAGGTGGTGGGGATGCGCCGTTGAAGTACGGCCGCCCCTCCAGAATGTTCTCTGTGAACTGTTCTTCCTGATACCAGTCGTTGAATGATTCGTTCGTAATCGCGTCAAGGAGACGCTTCCGGCGATCGGCCTCCGGCGCGCGATTCGGAGTCAGGAATTCGGTGGTGGGCGTATTCGCTTGGTCGTCTGGCATTACACGTGCAGTGAGAATGGCAGCGGGGATAGGCAGCGGCGTGGTGGTTCCAAATCTGCCAAGACATCTCCGTCACCGGATAGCCCGATACGTCCGTGCCTTCGTATTCCCGTCAGTGACGATCAGGTTGTAGTGCTCCAGTTTCGAGAGGTAGTTTCGGACTGTGCGCTCGGATTTCGGGTCGTCAACGCGGTCCTGGTACGCAGTGTAGAGTGCTGACGGGTCAATCTCACCAGCCTCAGTAACGATCTCGTAGAGGACTTTCTGGTGGGGCGTGAGGCGATCCAGCGTTTTCCGTTCGATTTCCAATTTCGCTTCCGAAACCGCGTCCGCCACAAGCTCGGAGTGAATTCGGTCCGCACCTTGACTGGCCGCGGTTCGAGCAGCTTTCCGAAGGATGCCGATTGCGACACGGGCATCGCCGGCTGCCCGGTCCGCGATTTGTCGTAGCTCTGCATCCCGGATTGTGTTCTCGGCTAATCCCCACTGGACGCGGTCATGGAGGATTGAGACTAATTCATCATTCGAGTAGGCGGTGAAGTGGATGCGGTTGGCGTTCCGGAGGCGGCTTTGGAGCCGGTCGTCTAGTGGGGTGAACAGTTCTTCTTCCCGGTTGGCGATGAGGATGAGTGAGAGGGTGGGGATGCGGTAGAGGTCGTAGAGCAAGTCTTTGTCTTGGAGTTGATCAACTTCGTCCAGGATGACGACGTATGGCGGGCCGTCGTAAGCGCGGAGGCGGTCCAAGAGCACGTCGCGCGGGGTAGACTGGCGGTGAATGTCAACGGTTTCTCCGATACCGTTGAGGAGCTGGTAGAGGGTTTTGAAGCGGGTATAGTCCTCCCAGCAGTTCACGTACTGTGTGTTCAGGTCTACGACGTTCCGGCGGAGTTCCTCGGTGAGGAATTGCGCGATGCAGGTTTTCCCGACGCCCGAGGGGCCGTAGAGGAGTGTGGGGTCGATTCGACTCCCGTCCGTGACCGGTTCGAGGATGCTGGACAGGTAGTTGACTTCGTTGTCCCGGTGTTTCACCTCCTGCGGGACGAATTCTGGCTGGAGCACTCGCGCGTCGGTAATCATGACTTGCGTCGACGCAGTCCGCCAGCATCATAAATGGAAGCGTGTTGTTTCCAAATCTTCCAAAACAGGTCTGTTGAGTCACCATACTTAGCGAAGATACGCACCACATCGAGGAGGGTTCTTACCAGTGGATTTTGGCGTGAAACAACCGCTCAGTGGGACTGCGAATCTACCAGACGGTTATTGAGAAGGAGAACGATTCGTCCATTCCACTTTAAATATCACCGTGTAGCAAATCAGTAGCGAAAGAGCCCATACACCACCAATTACGAGCGGCGATTGCTCACTTTGAGGGGCATAGATACCCTCTATGGAAACGGCATTCCCAAGAATGAACAGTACAAAAACAAGACCACTGAACCGCCACAGAGGCCCAGTCTCGATATTAGGGTGCTTCCGAAGCAAGAGATACGCCGTACAGACTGACCCACCGAATCCGACTAGTACTGGCGGTGCTGTACCCGCTGTTAGGCCGAGAGAGATCGAAATAGCGAGTAAGCCCACGCCGACAGACACAGATAAGATGCACGCCACGCGGATTACCTGCCAGCCAGAGACCATACCAGACTTATCCATTCGGCCAAGAAAAGCCTACGCCATTCATTAAACCCTCTGTACTTAGCGAGGACCTCACCAGCAGATTCTGTTACTCTTCTTCGTTCACGTCACGTTCAATGTCATCCGAGTCGCTCGCTTCGATATCTGATAGACTTCCCTGACTCAGTTCGCTTGCATCGCGTTCATCTTCCTCATCTGGCGTCGCTTCCGACGGCCGAATCACCCGCTCCCCACCATCATCATCTTCGGTGTTTTGCTCCTCACCATCATCCTCGTCCTCTTCGGTGTTTTCGGTCTGTTGGTCTTGTTCCTCGTTGGACGTTTGATTGGATGGGTTCTCTGGATGCTCAAGGGATGAGTCGTCCAGATTACTCTCAACATCAGTCAACTCCTCCCCGTCATCTGCACTGTCTGTGCTGCCTGACGTATCCGACCCGCGGCTGGTGTCCTCGATAATCGTTCCGTCCTCGGCTTCCGGGTACTGCAGGAGCAGTGACGGATTCTCTTCCACCCACTCCATGATCTCTTCTGTCTGCTCGTCCACCAACTCCCGCAGCGCCCGTAACTTCCGATAATTACTGATCAAGCCTTCCCGTGCCATCTTCTTCGTCAGGTGCTCCCCCATATCCGTCAAATCGTGCACCTTCTTCGTCCCCACATCACCTTGCCCAAGCGACACCGTCAGCAATCCCAACTTAGCGGCATCATCACGCCGCTCGATAATCGTTGACGACGTCACATCGATTTCCGGTTCAATTTCCGAATACGTCATCGGTCCATCGTGCAGCAGCACCAGCATCTCAACCGCACCCTTCCGCTGTAGGAACTCCTGGACAGTGAGGCTCATCACCGGCCAGCTCACCACCACGACGTATAGAAACCCAAGTTAACTCCAAATTAGAGACAACCAGACACCAGACCACACGGTCGAAATCCCCTTCGTACCTACCCCGATCTAACTCGAAACCACGCCTAACTCCATACTGGAGTTAACTCTGATTTGGAAATAAAATAAAATCGCAGAAAAACGCAGAACGGCAACAACAGGCACTCTACGCGCGTTTTAGTGGATATATTCGGAAAGCACACGCGGATGCTTACCAGCAAAAGTGGAGTTGAGGGACGCAGGGTCATGATGACGCTGCTCCCACGAACCGCACCGCCAGCCCAGCACCACCCGTCAACGAGACGAATCACCGGAGGTGTCCAGCGATGAGCGACCTGCCAAGCGTCGATGACCTTGATCTGGACCCCGCATACAACACCCTAGAACAACAGGCTGACGACATCATCGAATACGGTACCGAATGGCCAGAGCTCGCCACGCAACTTGACGTCTCCAAATACCGCAGCCAAGACCCGTACCCAGCGTGGCACGCCGAAACAAACGATTTCGACCCCGTGTTCCTCGCTGCACTCTGGGCGAAAACCGAAGACAAGTCCATCACCGGGATCGCCGACCGGCTTGAAGACAACCCCGAGATTGCCACGGCGCTCGGGTTCAACCCGGACGACATCCCGCATGGTGACACGTTCGCCCGCGCGTGGCGAAACCGCCTCAACGACGAGGACTCCGACGTAGACCTGCAGACCATTATTGAGACAACCGCGAAAACAATCGACAAACTCGCCACGGAACGCGGTAGCCCGATCGGCGGACACACAGGATTGCAAGCTGACGAAACCGACGGCTCCTCAACACGCGCGGGACAACGGTTACTCCGCGAGAAAACCCGGGAAGTCCTTGACCAAATGGCAGACGTCGTGTTCCCTGAACTTGACCTTCCCCGCCCGGAACACGCCATCTACGACGAGGAGGACCTTCTCGAACTCATGACCGTCATGGGGATGGAAGGTGACGCCGCAAACGATGGAGCGACCATCAACAGTGACCGACTTGCTGCTCAGAAAGATATTGACATCGACGACCCGTTCTACGTTGACGGACCTACCGGCGAAACACTCCTCGAAGCGATTCACGACTTGACCATCAAGCGGATTACCGACATGGTGAATCGCAGCGCTGAACGTGCGCTCAAACGCATCAAGCCGTACGCCGAATTCCCAGAACCAGTCTTCCTCGCAATCGACATTACCTACGTCGCCTACTACGGTGGTCGTGACGGTCTTGAATGGGTTACAGGAACGCCGGACCACAAGGACTACAGCTGGTGTCACAAGTTCGCCACAGCAACCCTCGTCGGTGATGGCGTCCATCTCACCGTCGGGATGCTCCCTGTTGGAAACGAAGACCACGTTGACAACGACGCGTACCCAGGTGACGACGAATACACGGTCATCCACGGCGATGTTGTTCGGGATCTCCTCGAAATCGTCCCTGATAGCGTCACACCACGATGCGTGTACGCTGACCGCGGATTCGCTAGCACAGACGCGATCGCTGCGTTCGAGGAGAACAATCTGAAGTACCTGATGCCAGCCCCTCGTAACGACCGGACGAAACGATGGCTGCGACGAAATGTGGATATGGAGCGCGGCATTCTCGCGGTCAAGCAGGACTGGGGCGTCCGCGGGAAGGTGAAGCACGGCTCGTCAAACCACCGGAAAACAACGAATCTCGTCGGATTACCGGGTGACCCAGATGATGAGCAGTACGGGTACGGTGAAGTCCCGGATGACGACGAGGAAGAGGTAGACGAAGAGGACCAGTCTGCAGTGCCGTTCTACACGAATCTGCACGTGAGCGATGAAACGGCACTGGACCGCCGGCAAGCGAAGGAAAAAGTGGAAGAGTACAACCAGCGGGGTGGCATCGAAACGTCTTATAAGAAAATCAAGGAGTTCGCAGCGTGGACGACGTCTCGGAAGTTCGAACCACGGCTGTTCCACTTCGGGTTCGCGGTCCTCCTGTATAACGCGTGGTTGATGGTTGACTTCCTCGTGCAGGTGGGGTTAGACGTTGAGGTCCGGTCGAAACCACGAATCACGGCACAACGCTTTATCAAATTTATAGACCGGAACCTCGTCGGGCTGATATAGCCGGTCTCCGCGTTCGTGTCTTCTTTTCCCCATAGAGCCATCAGTACGCAGTTCCGGTGTATTCGGCTGATTTCTCCCCTTCGCAGCCCTACTACTTCGAATTCCGGGTAATCGAGACGGTGATCCGGCCTGATAGGGGGAGACAGCTCGGTGAAAACTAGAAATTCCGTACAGCAAATCTCCGGAATTAGCAACTACAGCCACGAATTCTCTATATAGCGGCATACGATTTATCATCTGTATTCGGGGGCGGGTTCTGGGTATAGGAGTTCTGTGCACACCAATATCGCAGGTTTAGCCTTTTCGCTAATCCACTTGTGCTTAATCGAATAAGCGACGGTAGAATTATGGAGGTCGCCGCCGTCGGGTCAGTCAACGGAATGGACGACACTCAGGACGGCGTTACCCCCAGGGAAGACGCCGACAGAACCACCTTCGAGGCGGCAATACAGCAGTTCGTCCAGTCGAAGGGGAAGGTCGGCGACTCTGGACGGTACGCCACCGACTCGAAACGCCTGCTGGAGCGCTTCGAAGAATTCGCCGCCGACCGTGGCGTCGAGGACGTCGAGTCGATTTCGACGCGCCTCCTCGAAGGCTACGCCCAGCACCTCGACCGCCGCGTCCAGACGCGCGAGCAACAGGGAAAACCCCACGGCATCAGCGGAGCCACCGCCCACCAGTACTTCGCTCGGGTGCGTGCGTGGCTGGAGTACCTCGTCAAACGCGACCTCCTCTCGGAAAACCCTGCAAAGAGCCATCACGTCGAAGACGAACTCCCTGATGAGTCACTCGGCACGACCGACGACGGCCAGCAGTTCTGGAGTCCGGCGACGCGCAAGCAGATCGTCCGCTGGACGGACTGGTACTTCGACGCCGCCCTCGACGACGAGCAGGGATGGGTCACGCCGGCGGATGCTGCCCGCGAGCGGGCCCTTATCGCCACGGTCGCTTACTCTGGGGCCCGCGGCGCCGAACTCTTCCGTGACCTGGACAACGACCGACGCAACGGTCTTCGGTGGCGCGATGTCGACCTCGACGCGGGGACACTGTCTGTCCTCGGGAAGTCCCAAGAAATCGAGGAAGCCCCGCTCCTTGACGCCGGAAGGACGCGGCTGGCGGACCACTATCGGCGTCAGAACCCCAAGGATGAGGACTGGCCCGTCTGGGTGACACGACACCCCCCGTCACTCTACGCCGGCGCTCGCATGCTCGACGGCGTCAACGAAGACGACGACCGCCTCACACCAGACACGGTGTTAGATGTCTACCGCGAGCACGACGGTACGCCGCCGGCGCTCTCCATCGGCGGGGCACGGCGCATCCTCCGCGAACACTCCGACGCGTCAGGGCTGGTCGGCTCCGATGGCGACCATCTGAAACTACACGGCGCCCGACGTGGCCTCGGAGACGAACTCTATACCCACGACGCAGAGGCCGCTCAGGAGGCGCTCCGTCATCAGAGCATCGAGACAACACACAAGTCCTACCGTGACCGCGACGGTGAGCGCGTTCGCGAGCGCGCCCAAGAAATCCTAAATGGAGAGTGAGGAGTACGTCTCCTCAGAAACACGTCCCACAGAGACCGGTATGGCTAGATACACCACCGCTGAAGCTGACTAATTTCATGGCTAATTCGGCAGCTGCATCCCGATACAGTAAGTTGAGAAGGCTCCGAGAACTCCGTATATCGTTGTCACCGAGGGTTTGTTGCTTTGAACCATTAGAACATTCATGACCGGTAAGACGGTTCGGTATGAAGAGCCAACGGAGGGTTCGTACGTTCGGCTCCCCGTCCCACTCGGAACTCAGCGAGCGCGTAGATGGCTTGGAATCGGAACTCGAGGCGAACGGTCCAGAGGCAGTGCTACGTCGGTATGAGATTTCTCCGCCATCGATCACCACGGAGACCGTTCGGAATCTCTTCCGCCGACTCTGCAAGGAGGGTGAGATCCCAGTCGAGGGCAAGCACGAGTACGTCAACTGCCCCGCGCACGGTGGCGCAGGGCTTGTCAGTGAACTCGGCCTCTCCCGACAGTTAGTCGGACGGGACGAATCCCCGGTTCGGCGTCACTGTTCCTGACTTCAGGGCGAGTTGACTGTCGCCCGTCCGCCGCGACGACTGTAGGCCGCGACGGACGTACCGCCATCCAACATTTTTCGCTCCAACATAGTCCGCATTCGCTGTCGCACCACACTTCTCGCACTCGAACTCCGCCTGCCTGACGCGATTGCCTTCGCTAGTGTGTCCACACTCGGGACACCGCCGACTCGTGTTCTCCGGATCAACGTACTCAACACTGATGCCTTCCGCGTCAGCCTTGTACTCCACGAGGTCAACGAGCTGGCGGTGCGCCCACTGGTGGAACTCTTTGACCGGCGGCGCACGTTCCCTGATGTGTCTCAGGTTCTCAACCGCGATGTACTCGCAGTTATGCTCCAGTGCTTCCTCGATGATGTCGTTGGCCACGCGGTGGAGGACGTCTCGAACGTATCGGGATTCCCTACCGCTCATCTGCTGAATCGTCCGATGTGCGGATTGTGTACCAGTCTGTTGGAGGTTGCCACGTATCCGCTCGAATTCCCGATGGCGGTGTCGAAGTTCCCTGCCGGACGCGAAGTACGCCGTACTGGTGGTGGCGATGTTGACGATACCGAGGTCAACGCCGAGAACTGTCCTGTCCTCGTCGTCGCCCTGTTGTTCGACCTGTTTCTCGGGCTTCGGTTTGCGAAAGCCGAGATGCAGGTAGTAGTCGCCATCACGCCGAGAAAGCGTGGATTCGGTGACCTCCCAGTCCTCATCGTTGAGGTACTGGTGTTGGTAGCCATCTTCGTCGTCAGGCAACGCAAGATCACACCGAATACGGTCGTCAACCGTTGAGAGTGAGACTGTTCCGTCGTCGAATATCGTCATCGTCCGGGTGTCGTATTTCACTGTCTCGGCGGTGAACTCCGGACGTGATGTCTTGTACTCCTCGTCCAGTTCGTTGATTTCTTCGACGCCGGAGAGTGCGGCTGCGGCCTGGTGGGTGGCGAGGATTGCGTGCTGACTCCCGAGACGCGTTTCCTCTCGCACATCGCCGTAGGCGAGGTCTTGGAGGTACGTCTTCCGCGTTTCACCGTGTTCCCATCCGATCTGGCTGCTGGTGTTGCAGGCAGTTTGCCACTCGTTGATAGTGGCATCAAGCAGTTGCTTCTGCTCGTGGGTGAGGATGGGGCGAGTGATTGCGGTGCGTCTCAGGTAGTCGTCTGCCACGAGTTTCAATAGAGAGTAAAGGTACTTAATAGTTGGTAGGTTTGTGGCAGCGGGCGTCGGCTTCCACCCCGCCCACGGTGGGGCGGGGAATCCGCCTTGCTACCTAGTTTGAGAGGGTGTCATAGAACGGCTCTCACACAACCTATGTGAGTACCCTGATTCGATAAGTACAGGATATACAGTGGTCGCGTGGAAATTCCTCAGACATGAAATACCAGCTCCGATTAGCCACTCCGGAAGATGCACCAGCCATCCGTTCTATCTACGCGCCTTTCGTCGAATCGTCACCAATTTCGTTTGAAGTTGACCCGCCAACGACTACGGAGATGGCAGAGCGGATTGAGACGACTCTCCACAAGTATCCGTGGTTCGTTTGCGAGACGGACGAAGGCGAAATTCTCGGATACGCAACTGCGAGTTCGTTGCGATCAACCCCGCCGTATGCATGGACGGCTGAACTGTCAGTATACGTCGCTGAAGACACTCACCAATCGGGTATCGGAACCGCGCTGTACACTTCCCTCTTGGAGACTTTGAAGGAGCAAGGATATTATAACGCGTACGCAGTTGTGACGCTCCCGAACCCTGCAAGCGTGAAGTTACACGAGCGAATGGGGTTCGAACCGGTCGGTACGTTCCCCGCAGTTGGCTACAAACAGGGGGAGTGGCACGATATCCAGTGGTGGTATCGACAGCTGGCAGATCACCCATCCGATCCGGAACCACCGCAGCCATTAACTGCCATCCGAGGGTCGCCCGTGCTTGAACACATTCTGAAAAGAGCAGAGACATACTTCGACATCTAATCAATACGCAGACCTACTTATCGGCCAATTCACCGTAGAAGTGGATGTAATCAACACTATGAGAAGACTTCTATGACACCCTTTAGTTTGAAGTTACTATCACTGGAGGGCGGTTAGACGGGCATCATCGCCCGTTTTCAGATCCGCAAGCCGTGCTTAATGATACGTGCTTGGCTAGTGTCTTATAAGCTACGAGTTGCGAGAATCTGCATACCATCGTCGCAACGAATCACATTGGTACAGTGGCTTAACAGCCACCACAAGCGAGGCGACCGAAGGATGGGACCCTCACACGGGTCCCGACTGACGGAGCCGAGCGCACGCCCCCGAGCGGAGCGACGGGGGCATTCGTGATGCGGTAGCGGTTCGATGCGCACTCGTAGATCTCATCGTCTTTCCAGCCATGATCGGCCCGAGACAGCTATCTTAACCAACACTCGGCGGCAAATGAGAACTCGTGTTGGTTAATACGTCTCAGAAAATCTGAGGACGCTATTCAGCAACTGACACCCGCCGTTAGCCGTTACAACCTGCAAACGGTGGATAGACGGATTTGTGCAGTGGATGGGTATTTCGAGTGTACAGTGCCAGGACTGGCAATTTAGATTCAGCATACACAACGACTTTTACCCTCGGGTGAAATGTCCGACTCATGACCCGGCCGCAGAAGGATAGCACTCCAGACCAAGCGGAAATCACTGACGACAGTGCAATACCCGATGTAGACGGCGAATCTGGTGTTGACAGTGAAACCACTACGGGATCAGATCACGAACCTGCCGAGACTGACCCTGGTTCGGACACAGAAGAGGGGAGCAGTACTAGCGGATTGAATGAGACGATTCGTGATCGCGTCGAGAGCCAACTGAACGAGAAGGATTCGACGACGTCAGTGTTTGCCAATAAGGACCTCGTTCACCCGGATACGATCATTGACGCCAATCGCATCGTTGGTCGCGACGAGCAGCTAGATCGGATCATCGAACTACTCCTCCCCGCAGTGAAGGGAGGGCGGCAAGACAATATTCTCCAATTCGGCCCCTCTGGAACGGGCAAATCCCTCATCATCAACGCGACTGCCGAGGAGGTCGCGACGCTCTGTGAGAATCGCGGTGTCGACTTCGGCGTCATTCGCATCAACTGCCAGCGGATCAGCTCCGAGGATAAAGCCGTCTACGCGATGCTGCAGGACGTGTCTGAGAAGACCGGTGCTGAGGTCGGCATCAAAAAACAGGGAACGGCAACCTCAGACAAGTACGACCGCCTCTACGAGATCGTCAATGAACGCTTCGAGGCGATCCTATTCATCCTGGACGAGATCGACTATCTCACCGGGAATAGCAACGACGACGAGCCGGATTACTCTCGACTGCTCTATCAACTCTCACGCGCTACCGCCGAGGGCGACATCGAAGGCCGGTCAGCAGTCGCTGCACTCACCAACGACACCCAGTTGATACAGAAATTGGATGGGCGGACAGCCAGTTCGTTCAATCCAGATAACGTCGTGTTCCCCGACTACGACGCCACCCAGATTCGAGCCATCCTCGAGCATCGAGAAGATGCGTTCCGTGATGGCGTACTCTCCGGCGATGTGATACCGCTTGCCGCCGCGTTCGCTGCTCAAGACGAGGGTGACGCTCGGAAGGCAATCGACTTGCTCAGAAAGGCAGGTGAGATGGCCGACCGCGAAGGAAGCGGGACCGTCGAGGAGCGCCATGTTCGAACTGCACAGGGGAAACTCGACGTCGACCAAGCACAGAAGACGATCAACGGGCTCTCCGCGCAGAAAAAATACACTCTGTACGCCTTGACGTCGGTCGCTGTTCACGCGACTCGTTCACTCGATTCGATCCCCGGTCCAGTCGCCTATGAGGTCTACAGCTACGTGACCGAGAGCATCGATGCGGTCACGAAATCGGACGATTCCTTCCGACGGTATGCAAAGGAATTAGCGTCGTACAACATCATCTCGAAGGATCGGAGCGGCCGCGGGCGCGGACGTGGTGTTCACAACGAGTACGCCTTCGCTATCGATCCCGAGACTGTCGAAGAGACGATTGAGCGGGACAGCCGGATAACTGAGATCGAACAGGATTCCCTCCAGCTTGTCGTGGAATCCCAGCTCGACGAATTCAATAGCACGTGACATCCTCTCCGCCGTAAACGGCGGGGCTTCCCACGACAGTGGGATTCCGGCTGTGCCGTAGGTTTCAGTCCGAGTAGGCCGCGAGCGTCATCTGCGAGTATTTCTCGCTCGTCTCCCGGTAGACTGTGGCGCTGTCACAGGCGCTCCCGTTCCGAGGCGAGTCATCGCGTTCCGGTTCCCAAGGAACGCTCTCTCCCCACGGATCTACGCGACTGGCGATATTCGCCGCCGCGTTGATGTCTGCTTGGAACTCAGTTACGTGACAGTCGTCGTTCGTACACTCGAACTCCGCTTGTGAATTACGAGATCCAATGTGTCCGCATTCATGGCACGTCTGGCTTGTATAGCGCGGGTTCACGTACTCGACCGGGACACCGGCCTCGGTGGCCTTATCTTCGACCCGGCCTTGAAGCCGAGCGAACGCCCATGCGTGAAGGCGTCGGTTCATGTACTCCCCGTAGTCCAAGTTCTCGCGGATGAAGGACAAGTCCTCCATCACAATCACGGGATCGTCGAACTGTCGGGCGTACTCGACGGCTTTTCGAGACGCCTTCTCGACGATATCTGTCAGCGCGTTCTGATAGTGGTTGAATCGTTCACCGATCCGCCACTCGGCAGCGTCGCGCTCTTGGAGCCGCCGGAGTGTCGTGAACATCTCTTTGCGAAGTGCTCGAGCACGACTGCCACTCTCGAGCATCGGCTTCGTCGGCGTGTTCCGCTTGAGGGCACAGCCCGTAATCAACGTAGATTCGCCGATATCGAACCCGATGTACGTCTCGTCACCGTCCATCTCGGGTTCTTCGACCGAGTACGTGACGGTAATGTGCAACACCCAGCTACTCCGGTTCTGCTGGAGCCGGATCTGTCCGGCCTTGGCACCCTCATTGAGGAGATCGTGCCACAACGATTCTTGCTCGGGGTTGATTCGCAGCGGAATCCAGAAGTTCGTCCCGTAGCCCGGCAGGGGCACGTTCCAGCAAATCTCGTGGTGGCGAGATTCATCGCGGTCGAACTTCGCGGCTTGATTTGTGAGCCGGATCGGGTGTTCGTCGTCTAACTCGCTGGCGTTGTACGTTTTTCGGAGCTTCGGGACGTAGCTGCACAGTGCAGCCTTCGCCTGGTAAGGCAGGTCGAACGGCGTTACTACGTCGGACACGCCGTTCATCGTATCCGCACCGGAGTCGAACGCATCGTGCAACGCCTCGCGGTAGGTGGAGAGAAGGCGACGGAGACGCACCGCCTTCCCCTCCGTCGGTGGGGCAAGTGTCGCCTCGAGAGTTTTCGTCACCTCCCCTGCCATACCACACGATACACATCCTACACACTTTTTGGTTCCGATGCTGTAGAACCGTCTGTGAACCGAAGAAACGTTACAATCCGGGAAGAGCAAGACGAATGGATCCGGGAGAATCATATCAACCTGTCGAGCCTCGTCAGAGAGTGTATCGACGAACGTATGGAATCCAGTTCCGCCGATTAACGGCGGTTGCGTAGTCGAGTGACGCGATTCACGCCTGCCCTTTGGGGCGAGATTCTTCACTGTTTAAAAGATGGGACTGGTCGAGGCGGTACGTAGCCACCCCCCGTTTGCTGATTGTATACTGTGAGAGGCCCCATGTGCAGAATGTATTCTCTCGATCTGGGGTCCGAGCATCATCGACGAACGTCTGACAGACGTCATCCCCCCATTTACTGATTGTATCTCGCTACACCAGAGGAAGTCGGAGGTGGTATCGGAGGCAAGAGAACGTTCCCGCATTGCTCATCGAGGAAATATTCGATAGACCAGCCGTAACAGCCCAGATCGGCTGTTGAGAACTGAAATCTTCCCAAGCGAACAGTCGCAACCCACCCTCTCCCCCCATTTACTGATTGTATCTCACCAAAAGGCGGGTGGGGGTTGAGAGGAGAATCACGACAAGAATATCTAAAACCAGGAAAATCGCGCTTATAGACTTTGAGATAGCTGATCTGGTGAATATCTGCAACTAGGTTTGTAGATAGAAGGTTTTATGCAAAGGGACTGGTAACAATATCCGTAATACAGTAAGAGCGTAATGGAAAGGAAGATATAATTTCTATATGGAGAGGAATGGCTTCGGAACTGTTCTTCGTCTTTATCTCCTCTAAACGTCTTCTAACAGCTGATCTCGACATTTTGGTCATTCTCGATATTAGGATGTCCCCCGGCCCTTTCTCAAGATACATTCCGCAAATGGGGGGAGGGGGAGCAATACAATCAGCAAAGCAGTCGCTATATTCTCTCCTGCTCAACGTTACCCCACGCCAGCGATCTATGATTGAATGCGTGGGGTAACTACAGGGAGAACCACTCGAGGATATCTGGAGCAATCAAGATTCTCGGTTCGCGTTCACCGGTGCGATATACTCGTTTTTCCAGGAGTCGCCGTCACGCCATTGCCAGTAAAAGTAGTGATAGCCCGGCTTCGTCTCTTTGATCGTGATGTAGGCTCCACCAGCTGGGACATCATCGTAGTCTGCTGGATCAGTCGAGACGTCTCGTTCCTCGAGTTCGTTCTGTTTGGCTTCGCTGATCGATTCCTCTTCCTGTTTTTGGTCAGCCATACGCTCGCGTTCGGCGCGTTTCCAAGCCGCCAGCTTCGTGGCATACGTTGCAATCGCATCGAGTCGATCGGGCGACTGCTTGTCCAGTGGTTCGAGAATATAGTTCGGTAGCTCTGGCGCTTGCGGTTCTGTTGTGGGCGGCTCTGAAGATTCGTCCATAGTTACCCCACGTCTCGCTTTGAGTATCAATATGTGGGGTAACTCAGACGGCAAGAGACCGAAACGCGTCTGACGTAGTTATTTGAAGTCACAGAAAGCACAGAACGGATGGAAGCCATGACTCGGAGAATCGGGATCACGAATCAGAAGGGAGGTGTGAGTAAAACCACGAATACAATCAACGTCGCTGGCGGGCTCGCTGCCGATGGTGTAGACGTTCTCGCCGTCGATATGGACCCTCAGGGATACCTCACGCATCGGCTTGGGTTCGAAGACGAGTACACTTCGGACCCACCGTCGCTATACGATGCGCTTCAGTCGCCCGCCGACCACGACGTCGACGATCTCGTTGTCACTCACGAGGAGTTCGATCTCCTTCCGGCCAACATCGATATGTTCCATCTTGAGCAGGACCTCATCGCGAGCGGGATGCGTCCCCGGCTGCGGTTGAAGACGGTCCTGGAGAACGCGACCGCGTGGGACGTCGTCCTTATCGATGCGCCGCCGTCGCTCGGCCCACTGAATGATAACGTCGTTCTTGCCACCGAGGAACTGCTCGTCCCGGTCGAAGCCGACGAAAGTTCCCAGCTCGCGCTCAATCATCTACTCCGCCAGTTGGATACGCTCGAGGATAACTACGACACACACGTCGATGTCCTCGGTCTCATTGTTTCGAACGTGGCCTATCCGCTGGACAATGAACAGCAGGCGGCCATTGACTGGTTCAACGAGCGTTTCGAAGGACGCGTCGGGGTGTGGACCGTTCGAAGCCGGGCAGCAATCAAGCGGGCAGTGAAAGACCAGGGTTCGGTGTTCGCCGAAGACGCCGAGGAAGTCGATATGACCGACGTGTATGCGCAGATAGCTGCGGAGGTGGCCGATGAGTGACGAAATCGACGAACGTCTGAGCCGTCGGTTTGACGACGACCAGGACGACGAGAACGAGACCATTTCTGAGAAGTCACAGAACGACATGAATTCTAGTCAATCAGGGGCCGAGAGGAAGTCACAGGCTTCACAGAGAGCACAGAACATCAAGAAGGAATGGAATGTGCGGAGTTTCTACCTCGATGACGGCCTCGATAGTAATCTCACGACGGCGTTCAAACGACTGGATCTCTCGCTTTCGGAGGCTGACGCCGAGGTCAATCTCAAGAAGACACGGCACTTCTACCCATTGATCGTCGAACTCGGTCTAGAACGCTTGGCGGAAATGGACGTCACAGAAGTCACAGAACGATTGGACGACGAAGATTCAGCATAGGCGATTTCGATTACTCTCCCACGACACTCTTATGTATGACTGGGACGAAGTAATGAATTGAGGGAGTATGAGTAAAGCAGAGTCTGAAAAAGTAGTGTCTGTATCGTCGCGCGGCCAAGCGACCATTCCCAAAGAGTTCCGGGAGGAACTCGACATCGACACACCCGGCCGCGTGAAGTTCGTTCGCACCGAGGAGGGCGAAATCGTCGTCCGTCCCATCCACTCGGTCACAGACCTGCGTGGAGTCTTGGAAGGGAAAACCGACGAGCAGGGTCGTTCAGCAGTCGAACGACTGCGGGAGGAACGCGAGCAGGACAAGGCTAGTGAAGAGGAGTTGCGGCAGCGCTACGCCAGTGATGACGAGGCCGACACATGACAGAGGGGACTGACATTCCCGAGACGATTATCTTCGACGCCGAACCACTCATCGCCTATTTCTGCAACGAACCAGGGAGCGACACCGTCGAGACGTACGTCGACGCCGTCGAAGGCGCGGCCGATGGATACATCTCAGCGATCAACCTCGCCGAGGTCCACTACGTCGTGCGTGCAATCGACGGCGAGGAACGCGCTGATGCTGTCGTCGACGTCCTCGAGGAAAGCGGCATCCGTCGCGTCGATACCGAACAGACCTGGGCGTCAGCAGCCGACTTCAAATTCCGCTACGCTCCAGCGCTCGGTGATGCCTTCGCGCTCGGGACTGCAGCACACGTCGACGGGATGCTCCTGGTCGGTGCCGACGACGACTACGACGACGTCACCGACGTCCCAATCACTCGGTTCCGGACCGAACCGGCATAGACCCTGGATCTCGTCCCATAGTGGCCGCTATGAGTGCTCCTCTGTCCGCTCTTCGAGAAACTCTCGCAGTTTCGATTCGAAAGACGGTGGAGTAGCCCCGAACGTTGACGCTGCAGATTCGACCACTTCGTCAGTCTCGGCTTCCTCTTGTATCGTTCCCAGTCCGTAGAGCACTGTGCGGACGACCTCACTGTAGAATTCCTCTTCGTCGTAGCAGAATTGACAGTCGTTTCGCCAGTAGTCGGGGACGAACTGCACACCGAGTGCCTGGTGTTTGGGACAGATTCCTTTGCGAACCTGCCCGATGTTTCGGAATTCGACCTCCCACGTTCCGTCAGGGGCGATCTCAACGACGAAGTACGCGCCGAGAAGCGCGTCTGCACCATGGTCTGCCGTTCGGTAGAGGAATGCGGTATTGAGAGCCTTGTTCTTGTAGCGACCGGTGTGTATATGACCAGAGAAGTATGCCTTCCCCGCGAAGTGTTCCAGCAGTTCGGGGTGCCAGTAGTGATTCACGAGGATTGTCTCGTCTTCAACTAGTTCGGGATTCTGCGTGAATGTCTCTCCAGCAACGGTGATACTGTCATCTTCGGGGATGTACGTCCCTGGAAGGTCGTAGTCTTGGAACGGCTGTTCCGGGCCGATTGCCCCGTCCCGATTCCCCCAGATGTAGAGGAGCTCTCCCCGCTCGTGGAGCGTCTCGAAATACGGCGTGACCGCATCGAGCTGTTCCCGCCCCTCGTCGACGCCATCAAACCATGCGTTCGTGATATCGCCGACGTGAATTACGAAGTCGAATTCCTCGCCTTCAGTACCGTCGACGACCCGCTCCAGTGAGTCGACATCCCCGTGGTTGTCTCCCATACAAAGAAGTCGGAGCGTCTCATCATCGTTAGTCGTCATTAGTTGACTCCCCGTACTCACTCAGGTGTATAGAAGACCACGTTCACCGTCAAGGAGATATCTCATAACAGTCTCTCACTGCTATTCTTGCTAGTCCTTCTCTCCTTAGTGCGAAGCCCCTCTCTGGTTCTTCTGCAAGATACATTCAGCAAATGGGGGGTGCGATAGATGCCAGCCGACTCCAGTACATCTTCATGCTGCGCCGCCTCGAGCTGGTGCAAAGCCTGGTGGATGAGCCGGCCAATTCCCCATTTCACCGATTTTCGCTACGCGTGATCGGTGAACCACTTGCTGTGAACTCACGAAGATGTGCCACTTCTACCCGCTGATCGTCGAACTCGGCTTGGAACGCTTGGCGGGAATGGAAGTCACAGAAGTCACAGAACGATTGGAAAGCAAGGATTTGGGATAATTGCAGAGGGCGGATACCAGCGTTGTTCATTCACCACAACAACCCTCTACCATACGCGCGTTGTCCTACATGGACAATACAGATGCCCCGATGTAGGCGTCAAAAATCCTCGAAGAGGTCGATCCCATCCATGAGCAAGCATTCGCCTGACCACCTGCACGAATCCCCGGCGGACGCCGAGTATTCCTCGACGCTCCGAATCACGTCGACGCCGTTCGAGGAGCACACGGAGAGTGTGCTGAACCGCGCTGAGCGCTGGGAGCAGGGCGAAGCGGTGCCCACGTCGTCAACTTCCAGGACACCAGCCGGCTCCAGCGCGTTCTCACGCCGCGCCGCCTGGAGCTGGTACGGAGTCTGATGGAGGAGCCAGCCGAGAGCATCCGCGCCCTTACCGACCGCCTCGACCGGGACGTCCGTCAGGTTCACGACGACCTGCAGATCCTGAGCGAGTACCGTATCGTTCACTTCCGCGAAGCGGGCAGCGCGAAGCAGCCCCACGTTCCCTACGACACGGTGAAGATCGAGGTCGAACTCACTACGTCGGTCGGTGACACCTCAGAGTCGTCGACGTCCGCGTAGCCGTCCACAAGCTTATTCCACCCGAGCGCCGACATTTCATCAATGAGTCGCCACTCTGCTGGCGATGACCGCAAGAGCGATGCCGAGGACGGGGGTCGTCCTGAGGTTCCCGAGGGCATTCTTCGCGGTATTGAGGACATCGCCGAAGGGAATACAGCGAGCAAAGAGGATCTCGAGTCTGTCCTGAAGTACTGACTGACGTTTCCTGAGACAGAGATGAGCTACGTATCACTGTCGGCCGTCGGACGAAGAGACGAGGGTCATCTTTGCTGGTGAATCCGATTTCACTCACGAGGCCGTTCGGACTTAGCTCATTGTCGAACTCTACAAAGCGCTGTCCAACTCCTAACACACGTCATCGACACCCAGTTTGCGCTCGTATCGCCAGTCGAGCGATTCGTGGTACTGCTTTTATACCGCTGAACAGGCGCAATACCACGGCCTTCAGGCCGTGGATACGCCCCGCCACTTCGGAGAGAACCCACGTTCGACAGCACTCTGAGTTTCGGGATACCGACGTTTAAGTGACAGGCACCCCTATTACTGGATAGGAATCGGTCGGAACGGAGCGGATTCCGAACCGTCCTTCGGAGGCGGCCTGTCCGCCCACGTAACGAGGCAGTATCCGAAAGAGCAGTCGGTGAACGCCACATCCTCGACGGGTGTGCCAACGTGCCGACTGCTCAAAGCAAACCAGACGATACCCCCGACTCCGTTGACGCCTGCTGGCGTCCCCGTGGCCAAAACAACACGGGGACGCCAAACACGGTTGAGGATAGGGGTACCGGCGGGTTGGCACTGCCAGCAGTCCACCAGTCCGATATTGTGGGACTATCCGTGCCCGAAAGGCCTGGTAGTCCGGTGATTGGGCTGCGAACCTGAAACTCCCACCGCTCGGGATTCCTCCGCGTTTACGCGGAGGAGGATGTCAATCGGCTTCGTCGACATTGTTGAGCGCACTATTCAGTTCGAAGAGTTCCTGGACGACGTCACTCTTAGCGACTCGGTAGCGACGAGGCGACGTGTTTGGGACCTCCTCGACGATATCGGTCTCCAGTAGGAGATCGATGTAGTTGCTGACCGTCTGCCGAGTGACGCCGGCGTGATCGGCGAACTCCGTCTTGTTGAACTCCCGACCGGGAGGGAGGGTGAGGATGGCGTCAAGGAGGATAGGGACGCTCTCGTGCTGAAAGAGATGGAGGACGCCGCTCGGGTTCTCAAGGCGAGCCTCCTTAGTGTCCTTCTCCTCCGCCGGGTGCTTCGGCGTTGACTCGCTCATGTTTCTAGTGTGCCGGTCGGCGTACATAGTTGTTTGTTTTGGCGTAAACGCTCGTTAACGCACACTTATCAGAGAGGGGTGAAGATAGGGGAATATGCGCAAGCCATCGGTGAAATGCGCTCTCCTCGCGGCGATGATAGCTGAGCACCGGTGGGGGTCACCGATCGTCGAGGAGAATCTCCTCTCCATTTCCGCCATCGAGACGAACGACTATCCCACCGCGAGCAAGGTCTTCGATGAGCTCCGATCCGCTCTCTACATCATCAACCGGGGGAAGCGGGGCATCGAACTGAACAGTGGCGAATTCGGAGCGCTCGCTGACCGTCTCTATCACGAGTGCGGGTGGGAACCGTTCGAAATCAAGAGTCGGCTGAAGCACTACGAGGGGTGGGATAATCACGAGTGGGCGTAGTCCCGCGAGAGCGTATTCGACGAAGGAGACACTGTCTTCCGAGGAAAACGCCGTTCGAACCACACTACTCGTCCGAGAGCCACGGCGGCGGGCCGTCTTCTCTGATTTCGGCGTCGATCCCGAGTTCCTCGAGGCACGCCTCGGGGTCATCGATCTCCTCGCCGCGACCGACGTGGCTATCCAGAGCGTCGGCAAGTTGTCGGAGCGCCTCGGCTTCCGTGTCGCCAAAGGACGCCACCCCCGACTCGACGTGTCGCGCAGTCATGCGACCGTCGTTCTTGTGGATGAACTCGACGCCCGAGGGCGGGTCCGATACCGTCGCCATACACACAGATACGCGCCGAGAGTGACGTAACCCTTCCCCTGCGCCACGGTCTTAACCAACAGACACCGCCCTCTACCCCCGAGTGTTGGTTAACCGCTGAGCGCGAGCCCGCCAGCGACCGCCACACCGGCGACCACGACGCCGATCACAAGCAGGGCGTAGTTCGCTATTGGGTTCGCGGCCGTGACGACGTCGAGCGTGTACTTCTCGCCATGCACGGGCGCGAACGGCCGAACGCCAGTCGGTGTGAGCACGTCAGCGAGGATATGCGCCACCACGGCGAGCGTCCCGACGACGGCGCCGAACAGGCCCGTTCCGAGCGCAGCGAGCACGCCACGGGACGTCCCCAGTAGTAGGCCACCGACACCGGCGACCGCGCCGACGGCGAGCGCGAACCACACGGTATGTGTCGGTCCTCGGTGTTTCACGCCGGGGATTCGTTGGTCGACATCAGGGAGCATGGCCCCGCCAACGACAACGGCACCACCGAGCACTCCGAGCGTGGTGTAGCCAAGCGCAGTCAGGATGAATACAACGGGGGCGTAGGCGACCAACGCCGCGCCGTAGTGGCCTTTCTGGTGCATGGGTTAGTAGTCCCGAAGCCACTCCGGCCCGCCGTAGGCGTCGACGTAACACCGCCTGTGTGCCGGCTCGCCCCTCGGGTTCGGCACCGCCTTTTCTAACGGAACCGATTCCCCGCATAGGTCACACTCGGCCGTGTGGCCCGCTTGCCGGGCGTCCGGTGAGAGATTCTTTGTCTCGACATAGAGCTCTTGGAGCGCGCGTGGCGTCAGCCGAACGAGGACTTTCTCGCGGTCGTCCTCATCTCGCTGTTCCGGCGTGTACGTGAGCACCCAATCTCAGTACTTCACAAAGCCGGTTAGTTAGAACGTCTGCTTGCTGAGGATGTGTACTCCAACAAGCAAGCAGACGGTGAGATTCACGAGGACCAACTTCTTAACTTTCTCGTCAACCGCCTTGACGAGGAAGTTCCAATCTCTTTAGCAAATAACGCTGAAATCGCTGCTGAGGACATCTATGAGGTCCTCGTCGGCGCTTGCGCCGACGGGACCTCTGTCTCTACGCTCTGTGCGTCGAGCCAGAATACACCCACTGCGAACACGATCCTCTACCATCTTCGGACGAAGTTCGAGCCGGAACGGCTCGAACGAGTCGCTAACACGCTCCTTCGGAAGGATATCGATGAACTGCTCCCCAAGCAGGTGGAGGTCTGCGCAGACCTCCACCTGCGACCCTACTACGGTGACAAAGCCGACACAGACGGTCTCTATCACTCGGTAGCGAAGCGTGGAACCACCGCGTTCCACGCCTACGCCACACTCTACGCGCGTGTGACGAACAAACGCTACACGCTGGCGGTGCGCCGTCTCGAAGACGGCGACACCGCCAGCAGCGTCCTCGCTGAGTTCCTCGGTATTCTCGACGGCCTTGACACCGAGATCAAGGCCGTCTACCTTGATCGCGGATTCTACGACAGCAAGTGCCTCACGCTGCTTCAGACGCACGACTACGCGTACGTGATCCCAATCATCCGGTGGGGTGAGACGATTCAGCAAGAGCTCTCGGAAGGGTGGAGTCGTGTCATTCAGCACGATCTGACAGGGAAACTCGACGGCCACAGCTGGACCGTCGAGTTTCCCGTCTACATCGACTGTACGTACCTAAACGGGAAGTATGACGAGAACGGTGTGGCGCGTCACGGCTACGCCGCTGACGCGCCGTTCATCGACTCACCACGCGACGCTCGATACCACTACACCAAGCGGTTCGGTATCGAGTCGAGCTATCGATTGTTTGAACAAGCGATAGCGACAACAACCACACGAGATCCAACGGTACGGCTGCTGTACGTCGTGGTGAGTCTGCTATTACAGAACGTCTGGCGGTACCTTCACTACGAGTATGTGGCGACGCCCCGCCGAGGCGGGCGTCGCCTCTGGTGGTGGCCGTACAAGGAGTTCGTCAATATGGTTCGACGAGCTGCGTGGACGGCCCTCGCGGTGCGTCGGGCCGTCCCCGCGAATCGGCCACCTGACGACCGGTTCCACCGCTAACCACCGACCGAGCAAGCCAGCAAAGTGAGTGGCAACGCTGTCGCGTCGGCGGCTGACCGCCGCCGACAGCGACAGCTCTCCGTCGATCCGTCCGTAATCATCTCATCGAGACCATCAGTACAACCGCTTCGAGACAGAACTTAGGCCGCAGAAACAGCTAGCTGTGGATGCTTTGTGAGGTACTGAATCTTGGCCCGCTTCGCCGTCGCCGCCCGGTCCCAGCGAAATCGTCTGTGCGAGGTCGTCCGGAACGTAGTGCCACTCGTTATCCCTGAACCGCGGGTAGTTCCCCGCCGGTCGCGGGTTCTCGGGATCGACGTCGTCCTCGGTCACGCGAGCCCCGCCTCCTCGAAGGCGTCGTTGACGACCTCGGCCGTCGGGGCATTGAGATATGGTTCGATGGCCTGGAAGGAGTCCCAGCCACCGACAGCCATCACAACCCGGGGATTCATCTGTCGGTCGACGAGAAGGCGCTGAGCGAAGCGGCGGCGGAGATCGTGAGAACTCACGTACTGGTAGTCGTCGTCCCCGGTTTCGGCGGCCGCACGCTCGGCCGTGCGCTTCACGACGTCGCGGACGCCGCGCTCGGTGAGATCGATCAATAAATCGTCTGGCGCTATATCTTCGGCATTCTGATAGCGGTGAACGTCGCCCTCGACGTCCGCGGGGAGGTAGGCGTCACGGGGCTTCCCGCCGTTCCCGGTCGTGTCCTTGCCCTCCGGAACCCGGAGTCGATAGTGATCGCCGTCCGGTGTGCGTTTCACGTGCTCGGGGCGGATCTGTGGAATTTCGAAGGCTCGGAGGCCGACGTAGCCACCGAGTTGGATGATGAGATCGTCGCGATGGTTCGCAGCGGCCCGCCGCAGCTCCTCGAGTTCGGCGTCGGTCATCCAGACCTTGTATTCGTCCTGCTTTGCGGTCGCTTCCAGTCGCATAGGAGCTTCTATAACAAGCTTACACTAAATATCTGTCGAGCATCAGAAACGGTGGTGTGTCATCCCCCGATTAGGCCGCTAGAGCGGAGAATAGCGGTATTCCAGTGACGACTTCTATGATAACCCGGAAGTCACTGAACGCCGTGAGGCATCAAATGACGAAAAGAAATGCCGCTATTACGGCCCGACAAGCGATCGTCTCGACTCATACTACGAGATTGACCTACCAACTCGTTCTCGGACAAGATGACCTAGAGGCGGGAACTATCGACGAAACGCTGCACGCGAACTCGAGCGGTTCGTCGAGTGGGCCGCTGGCGAGCGCTGCGACGAGGACTGGACCGGGATCGTTCCCGAGGACGTCGACCGCGACCCGGCCTTCGAAGACCTCGACAAACGCGTCTTCCGTGAGTACGCCCGCCATCTCGCCGGCGACCTCGGGCTCAAACAGAACACGATCCAGACCTACTACGCCTACGTCTCGGCGTGGTGTGGCTGGTGCGTCAACGAGGGCTATCTCGAAGCGCACTACGCGCAGCGGGCGAGTGCGATGGCGCCGCTGCCGGAGGACGACGGCCGCAAGCCCGGCGACCAGCAGGCCTGGACGTCCGAACAGCGCCACGCCCTCACCCGCCACGTCGACGAACGGGCCCGCGATGCCGTCGAGGCGTACACGACACTCCCGGAGGATACTGACCCCCTCGACAAGCAGCGAGGGCGCTACGCGGCGCTGAAGGCGGCTCGTGACCGGGCTTTGGTGTTCGTCCTCGCGTACACCGCCGTCCGCGTCGGTGAACTTCTCCGGGACCCGAACGATCCGCGTCGACGTGGCGTCCGCTGGGAGGACCTCTCGCTTGACGAGGGGAGTATGGACGTCTACCGGAAGAAACAGCAGTGGGACGCCGCCAGTCTCCCCGACCCGGTGATCTCGCCGCTACGGAGCTACCACCAGCTGATGAACCCGCCGACAGAGCGCTGGCCGGTGTTTCCGACGTTCGACCAACGGACGCTCGCGGGACTCGTCCCGGACGAGCTCGCCGACCGAGGGGAACGCCCAGAAGCAATTACTGAGCGGCGTGAGGAGTACGCTCGCGACCTGCTGCTGGCGCCTGATGAGGACATTCGGCCGCCGTCGATCACGACGGACGGCGCACGGTCGATTCTCCAGCGGCTTTCAGAGACCGCAGAGATTGACATCGACCATCCGAAACACGATTATCTTGCGCCGCACGGTGGTCGACGCGGGATGGGTGAGGTCCTCGTTCGAGCATTCGGGTACACGGTCGCAGCCCGGTATCTTGATAATTCGGAGGAGATGGTCCGTGAGCGGTACTCTCATATTGAGGCCGGCGAACTTGGTGATGTGGCGACAGAAGCACTCGACGAAATCGAACCACGGCCCTAGGGCAGAATAACTGAAGTCATCCCCCAGTCCTTGCTCGTCGCATTCCCTCGTAGAGGGCTGGGAGGCCGAGGGGGAGGGCCAGCATGCCGAACCCGATTAGCGCATACTTGGTTCCGCGTATACGCTGCAGTATCAGAACCGTGACGACGGCGCCGAGAAGCACAATCAGGAACGCTGCGTTACTCCAAATAACGTCGTAGGTCGAACATTACAGCCAGCAAACGAACGTGTAGGCCGGGGCGTTCCAGGTCGGTGGATGGAGTTTCGGCCAGAAGAACCGGCAGTACGTGGTCCAGCCCAGCATCGCGACGGTCGGCAACCCGACGAGCCCCACCGCTGCCCCACGATTTCCGTCGCCGTATCGCCGGTATCCAGCGAGGAAGAGTGCGGGAAAGCAGAAAATCCACAGCCAGATCCCGATAGTGTAGGTTACTGGCCAGTGTCCGATACGGGGTTGCGTGACTGGTGCTCGAAGTGAAGCGGGCAAGGTTGCCCAGGGGAACGAGGGATCGGGGACAGGGTTCGTGAATAACGCGACGAGACAGAGGATTGTTCCGGCGAAAAGGCGTAAATGCCGGCCTTAGTGTACCGAATCAACCACGGAGGAAAGGGATCAGTCCGCTGGTGAGTCACCGACATCGTCGGATACCGTCAAATTAGTTAGCGTCCTACTTCATCGATCCGACGTGAGCTGGTCGTGCCGGCGTTCGAATTCTTCCTCGTCGATTTCGCCCTGTGCGTACCGACGCTGGAGGGTATCCATCGCGGAATCCTGACTCTCGGGAGATTCATCACTTCTACCCAGTGCCCAGTAGAGGAGTCCACCAATCAGTCCCAGCATTCCGAGTGCCCCGCCGATGAAGGGGACGCCGCCGCGACCGCCCCTCGATCCGCCCATCATGCCGCCGCCGGGACCCATCATGCCGCCATCGGTACTTCCGCTGCCCTCGACATCTGAGCCGACGGCGACGGCGCCGTTCTGGACTATCGTCTCGCTGTCGGGGACCTCGCCGTCCGGGATCGGGCTGTCTTCAGCTGGACCGCCAGGGCT
Source organism: Halobacterium noricense (assembly GCF_021233435.1). Classification (NCBI taxonomy): domain Archaea; kingdom Methanobacteriati; phylum Methanobacteriota; class Halobacteria; order Halobacteriales; family Halobacteriaceae; genus Halobacterium; species Halobacterium noricense. The sequence continues at coordinate 205,896 of NZ_CP089469.1, forward strand.
ACCGACGACGATACGACCGACCATGCCGACCGTCTTGTGCGGGATACAGTAATAGTCGTACGTGCCGGGCGCCTCGAACGTGTACTCGAAGGCTCCCGACGAGATGGTTCCACTGTCGAATGCGCTGCCGTCGGCCGGAATCCGGTTCTCGTAGGCGGTCGCCGAGTGTGCTCCGGCCGCTATCTCGAAGCGGACGGTCGTGCCGGGTTCGACGTGGAGTCCGATCGGGTCGAAGTAGTTGTTGCCCATCTTCACGACGGGCGTCTCCTGTGCGGCGACTGGCTGGGTGAATCCCGCACTCGCGACTGTGCCGGCACCGAGCGCTCCTAGGAACTGGCGTCTACTGTAGTCTGTCATTGTAGCTGGTTGGCTTCTGTTATCCACGGATGATGCTGGCGAGTCAGTTCGCGAGTCCGGGCGATTGCTGGCCGGCGCTCTCGATGGCTGCCTCCAGTTCGTCCTGGTCGGCGATGCCGATGAATTCGGCAGTTCTCTCCCCGTTCGCATACACAAGCGTCGTGGGCGTCTTTCGGACACCGTACTCCTCGGCCGTCTCCAGATCGGCCTGGATGTCGACCTCTCGGAACTCGACATCCGGATACGCGTCTTCGATGCCCTCGTTTTTCTCTCGCTGCGTTGCGCACGCTCCACAGGTCTCCTGCGTGAACAGGATAACTTCCGTCATAGTATCTAGTATGGTCTTGTTCCTTTAGCGCATTTCTATTCACATCCGAAAGCTGTGACCCTCACAGCTTTCGGATTCCAAGGAGGTGGACGTGAGTAACGCCGGAGGTTGGTGGTTGGACCGTCACTCCGAGCGTTGGAGCTTGTTCCGACGCGCCTCGAACTCTTCCTCGGTGAGATCTCCGCGGGCGTATGCCATACGCAGCTCCTCCATCGCGGGATCCCGAGACGACTGCGATGCCGTCACCCGACGGAAGACGAGATATCCTCCACCGAGCAGGAGGAGGAGGAAGACCAGCTGGACGAGCATCCCGACGAGTGGCCACCAGCCGCTGGTCGTCCCGTATCCACCCATCATTCCACCGTATCCCATCATCCCGCCGAATCCCATCCCCATCGTGAGCAAGGGGAGGACGATGATCGCCCCGAGGATGAGAAGGACGATGGTTGTGGTGTCGAGTTGGTTTGATGATGCCATGGCTCAGATTTCAGTCGATGATTCGAGTTCGTCCGCGACATTGGCGAGAACGCGTTCGAACCGGTCGTGGACCTCGTTCGCGATCGAGTCGAGCGCCTCGTTGTCGGCGATGCCGACGAGCTGTTGTGGGTCGACGGCACTCACCATGATCTCGCCGTCGTCGGTTTCGTAGACGATGACGTTACACGGGAGGAGTGCGCCGAGTTCGGTTTCTTCGGTCAGCCCTTCGTATGCCAGCGGGGGATTGCATGAAGTCACCGGCATCGGGATAATTGACCCGGTCACGGCGGCACTTATCGCCGGCGTTGTCCTGTGGTCGGCTGGGAAAGTCCTCCGTGGCAGCGGGGCTATCTTCTTCCTGAAAACACCGTTCGAACCTGAGGGCGTCCGAACCGACATGGAGGCCGTTGATGGCGTTGACCAGGTTGAGGACTGGCATGCGTGGCAGATTTGCAGTCAAATCACTATCGCCACCGCTCATGTCGAAACATCCGTTGAGACGATGACGGAGGCTGAAACCGTGACACAGCAGATCACGGCGTCGATCACGCGACGGTTGAACTCTGTCCTGCGTACGATGATCGGCATACCCATCTCAACTCCCATGCTCACGAAGTATGAGAACCTTCTGATGAATACAATTGCAAGCGCGAAGGCACGCACTTCGTGGAGATTCAACCAGGTGGCACGACCAAAGAATGCACTCAGTGTGGCGTCGCAACCGGGAAACCGCTCGGGTGCGTGAACACTCCTGTCTCGCCTGTGGTTTCGAGGCAGACAGAGACGCAAATGCGGCGTGGAAACAGGAAGCATTTATTCAAGGAGGCGGCGAGTAGATAGGGATAGTTCACGCGGTCGCGGTAGTCGTCAACTCCGCTGCACTGCGTAGCGTCTCGAGGAACTCCTCGGCATCGAGGGCAGCCATACTCCCGGTGCCGGCGGACGTGATCGCCTGGCGGTACCGGGGGTCGGCGACGTCGCCGGCGGCGAACACGCCATCGACGCTCGTCCGGGCCGTCGGTCGGCCGACATCGTCTGCCTGCGTGAAGATGTAGCCGCTTTCGTCTCGTTCGACGGCAGTCTCATCCAGGAACCGCGTGTTCGGCGTGTGGCCGACGGCGTAGAACACGCCGCCAACATCGACGGTCTCCCGCTCGACGTCGACCCCGGACTCGGCCTTCTCCGTGGGGTAGCCATCGGGGTGGGAGACGAGCGTGGCGCCGGTAACGCCGTCCGCTTGGGAGCCGTGGATGGCTTCGAGCTCCGTGTTCCAGCGGAATTGAATGTCCTCGTGGTCGCGAGCACGGTCGGCCATGATCTCCGAGGCCCGCAGCTCCTCACGCCGGTGGACGACTGTCACGGAGTCGGCGAACTTCGCGAGGAACAACGCCTCCTCCATGGCGCTGTCGCCGCCACCGACGACGAGGACGTCGTCTCCGCGGTGGAACGCACCGTCACAGGTCGCACACGTCGACAGTCCCTGCCCCATCAGTTCGTCCTCGTTCTCAGCGCCGACCCAGCGCGCGCTCGCGCCGGTGGCGACGATCAGCGACCGCGTGTAGAGCGTGTCGCCGGTCGACAGCGATAGCTCCAGCGGCTGGCCGTCCAGGTCCGCATCCTCGATGCGGCCGTGTTCGAACTGCGCACCGAACTGCTCGGCCTGCTCTTTGCCGCGCTGGACGAGCTCCATCCCGCCGACGCCGTCGGGAAAGCCGAGATAGTTCTCGACGTCGGTCGTCAGCGTGAGCTGGCCGCCCGGCTCGTCGCCCTCCAAGACGAGGGGTTCGAGGTCGGCCCGCGCAGCGTAGACGGCTGCCGAGAGGCCGGCGATTCCCGACCCGGCGATGACGAGGTCGTGTACGTCCGTGCTCATCTAGTTCGTGTAGGAGTCGACGAGCGTTCGGAGCTGGTCTTCGCCCTGGAGGCCGACGACTTCCTCGACTTGCTCGCCGTCCGCGAAGAGGACGAGCGTGGGAACGCCGCGCACGCCGTAGGCGCCTGCGAGTTGCTGGTTCGCGTCGACGTCGACCTTCGCGACCGTCGCGGCGGTCTCGGCGGCGATAGTCTCGACGGTCGGCTCGAGCATCTGGCAGGGGCCACACCAGTCGGCGTAGAAGTCCGTCAGGACGACATCGTGTTCGCTGACCACGGCATCGAGGTCGTCGGCGCTATCGACGTGAATCGGTTCGTTCGCAGGAGCGCTGCCTGCGTCGGTTGCAGTATCGGTTGCCATCACCTGTCCCTACGGACTGCCGACCATTAAGTCTTGCTCTATTTCCACAATACCCCACACAATTCAAAGAGCAGTCTGGGGCCATGAAGCAAGCAAGGCATAGAAACCGGCGTAACACCCACGTAAGCGCTAGAACCCGTCCTGCCGGGGCTCACACTCGCCCCTACAATTGTAGAGATAGTGAACGTGTGGGGCGGACAACCCATCGCACTTCGACGTCAGTTCCACTCCGATTCGAGCGCGTCGAGCAATCCGTCGACCTCCTCCCGAGTGTTGACTGCATGGACGGATACCCGGATCGCGTTCGGGCTCGGGAGCGAGCGCACGACGAATCCCTCTGTCGCCAGTCGTTCGACCGTCGATTCGGGATCGTCGACGTCGATCGTGACGAGGCCCGACTCGGGCGGATTGGGACTGTAGAGCTGACCGTCCGGGATGCCGTCCACGAGCCGTCCGGCCAGGGTCTGGATTCGCTCCGCGATGCGATCAATTCCGATCTCGTCGATCGCATCGATCGCCTCGGCTAGGGCGACGTGGGGAGCGGGGTTCGACGAGCCGACCTCGAACCGTCGGGCACCGACCGCAAACTCGTAGGGGTCCGCCGTCGGTGTCTCGACGCTCCGGTAGCCGACCGTGTTGGGCGTGAGCGATTCAGCGACGTCGCCGCCGACGTAGAGGAAGCCACCGCCCCAGAGTCCCAAGAGCCACTTGTGGCCGGCTGCTGCGACCGCGTCAGCACCCCATTCGTCGACGTCCATCGGGAGCTGCCCCGGCACCTGAACAGCGTCGACGAGCGCGAACGCACCCGCCTCGTGGGCGATGTCGACGAGGTCGCTGACGGGCAACTGGGTGCCATGTGTCCACGTCACCGCACTGAAGCACGCAAGTCGTGCATCCTCAACGGCCTCGGCGAAGGCATCGAGGTCGACGCGACCGTTTTTGGTCTCGACTACTCGAACGTCGACGCCCTGCTGTTCCAAGCGTTGCCACGGAAGCGTTCCGGCTGGGTGCTCGAGATCGGTTCGAACGACGGTGTCGCCGGGCTCCCAGTCGATGGCGTTCGCGATAGCGTTGATGCCCGCGGTCGTGCTCTCCGTGAGTGCGATTTCGTCGTCGTCCGCACCGACGAAGGTGGCGACGCGCTCCCGTACGCGGTCGTATTCGTCGAATGCCACCTCGTAGGGGTCGTTTCGAGTATTCGTCTCGTACTCGTGTGACCGCACGAACTCGTCAGCAGCTTCGACGACGTACCGCGGGCTCGGCCCGTGAGCGCCGAAGTTCAGGTAGACGTCCTCGTGCAGGGCGGGCGTGTCGGCGCGAAGTTCTCTGGGGTTCATCTCGTTGTCGGTGAATTAGTCGTTGTACTGGGCAATCAGGTCGCGGAGGGTCTGTTCGTTCTGGCCGCCACGAAGCTGTTTCACCGGTTGCCCGTCGGCGAACAGGACGAACGTGGGCGTGCTCTGGGCACCGAACTCGATTGCTGTTTCGAGATTTGATTCGATGTCGATCGTCAGGATCGCCGCGTCAGTGTCTTCCGCGAGTGTTTCGAGAACCGGCTTCATCCGCTTGCAGGTCCCACACCACTCCGTGTAGAACTCCACGAGAGTGACGCCGCTGTCCTCGACGGCAGTCTCAAGGTTGCCATCGTCGAGTGAACCCACGCTGTCCGTCTTCGCTGTTTGTGTTGCCATTAACAGACTCTATGCACTAGATCGTTAATAGTCTTGGGCTTACTATACAATATAGTCCGGGTATGTCTTTCGTCTCAGAGCTATTGAATGAGAGTAAAGCGATGCGAGGGCCATCCGTGGATGCCACGAGCACACAATTGTCGGGTTAGATAGCCTCGTTATTCGAATTAGACATCACCGAACGTAATATCAGCACCATCCCAAATGAGACGAGTACTGCCTGTATGAGGGCCGCTGAGAACAACGACGTTCCCAACACACTGTAGACGAGGCCTTCACAGATAGCTCCGACTCCTATGAATACGAAGCCGACAGAAACGTAGAGCATCGGATGGCTCTCACTCCGCTTGTATGCGTAGAATGCGAGGTACGCGACCAGAAGGCTGAGAAACAGCGTAATCAGCTTGACGACGACGATTGACGGGCTGATCATGTGCTCTCCCGGAAGTTCTCCCAAAGCGAAGCGAAATTATCGGCGAGTTCATCACGTGTTTCGACGGAGAGTTCGAACTCACCGTCGGCGATTGAAACGTGGAACGCCTCGACCGTCGTCTCGAACAGCTGTTTGTGCTCTCCACCGGAGCCGATCGTCGAATGGACGGCAATAAGATCATGGCCCCGTAATGTGGAGATGCGACGGTAAATGGTCGCCAGCGACGCGTCACAGACCTCGCTAAGATCCTTTGCCGTTCGTGGCTCCTCCTCAGCTGCAAGTAGAATCGTGCGTGAGTAGTCGTCCGCAAAGACTTCGAGGAGGGACGCGGACGGATTGCCCTCACGACTCTCCATATCTCTGCATTGTGAGGAGGGCGTAAAGATTCGGTGGTTTCCCCGATTCTGGTTCGTAGGCTGAGATTTCCCCGTTCAGAGAGTCGTATTGTCGTACAAGGCTTTTTGCGAATAGTGCAAACAGACAGCGTCCTTTACAGCCCAGCAACCCGAGCGATAGTACTGATGAGACGGTTTCAGAGACGGCATCTCAAAGCGGCAGTCATCAGCGTCGGGTCGTTTGTGCTGTTCGGGGTCGTCACTGGATTGATTCCCAATCCGGTCTACGTTCGGATGGTTCCCCGAACGCTGTTGGATTATCTCTTTCTTGCTCTCACTGCTGGATTCCTGGGCTTCTACGTGTTACAGCGAACAACGGAGCAGCGTGGCGACGAAAAGACTGCAACTGCGGGTGCTGTTCTCGGATTTCTAGCGTTTGGATGCCCGATCTGCAACGCGTTTTTGCTTGCCCTGTTTAGCAGTTCCGCGCTAATGACGTACCTCGACCCGCTCCGGCCGCTTCTGGGAGTCGTGAGTGTTGCGCTCTTCGCCGGGCTTCTGTACGTTCGCTCACAACGTCCGTGTGAGTCCTGTGAGGTAGAACCGAAGCAGACGGCCACACATCAGTAGACCAGTCAAATGCCAGACACTCAAACAGAAACAACCGACGAGACGGGTTCACGGCGCCGCTGGTCACTGCTCGGACTCGGTGGCGCACTGAGTCTCTGTTGTCTCTTTGCCGCTCCGGCCGCGACAGGCGCTGCCGGAGCTACCGCTGCTGGTGGTGCAACGGCGGCCCTCGGAGGCGGACTCATCCGAATACTAGTGGCGGCACTAACAGTTGGGGTTCTCGGCTTTGTATACCGATTTCGGTCAGACTCCAAATCCTGCGAAACGTGAGTCCTCTAGACGAGGATGAGTCACTACTGTCCGGTCTATCCGAACATCGCTCCGCTAGGGAGATACCCGAACGACCGGAGCGAGTACCACGTCACGTAGACGCCGATCACGACGAAGGCCAGACTGCCAGCGTAGCGAGCGGACTGTCCGTATTTGCCAAGCGAGAGTGAACTCCCCGTAACGCGTGCGACCACACTGACACCGAGAACGAGTGTCCCCATACCCGCTCCGAATGAGCCAAACACGGCAAGTCCCTGCACGAGCCCTTCCGTCGTGAATGACGTGAGAATCATCCCCAGAAAGACCGGCAGATTACACGCTAGGCTGCCAACTCCGTACACGATACCGAACACAAAGAAGGCTGGAATCGTTGCTGAATCTCGCTCAGGGAGGCGGATCGACTGCAGCGGAGAAAGGTTGTAGTAGTACATGATACCGATACCGATCAAGAGCGGCCCAACGAGGAGTTCCATCGACACGAGATACGGTTCGATCCACTGGCCGAGGAGAAGCACGACACCGCCAATAAGCAGATAGACGGTGACTACGCCGGCCGTCACGAACCCGCCGACGCGAAGCCCATCAATCACTGCGCGTCGGCCGAGCCCCAAGAGCATGAGGAGTGTGCCGACGACGACAACGGCGACTGGGGGATAGTAACTCCCTGTTCCGAGTTTCGCGAGTGGAACGATCAACTCATAGCCGGGGAGCAAAACCCGAATACCGGCAACCGACATGTAGAAGAGCGGAATCGCCCCGACGAGAAACACAAGAATGCCATTAACCAGGAATGCTATCCGGACAGGACCAGACGCGTCCGATTGGTCTGCTCGCACTGCATCTTCGCCTTGTGTATAAAAGTACGAGAGGTACGCAGGGAGGAGCCCAACACTACACGGAGCAAAGAACATCAAGACACCCGCAGCGTACGCCGCCACTAGTAGTGATGATGAAGCAAACAGTGCCATCGGTCACTCCCCCTCCGTAGCTGAGTCGATCGTACAGTAGCGTGGGTCGCCAGCACGAGCGAGGTACCCAATCAGAAGCGTGAGGCCACCAACACGGAGCAGGTTCCCGTGAAACGGCATCGCTGCTAATGCACCAGCGAACCCCATGAGGCCGAGAACACCCGCGCCACAGCTCGCACAGCCGGATGCGAGCAGACCGGGAATCGCACTCGACAACCCTCTGGATCCTGAGAGTCCGACCTGAGCTACTCGACCAGCTACGTTCGTGACCGCGACGCCAGTTAAGATTGCATACCCAACAATCAGCCCGAGGCCGATGGCTCCAATTGTCGCGTACGTGTTCGCAGTGAGCGCCACGAGTGCAGTATCGAGATACCTGAGGTTGGCACCGAGCATCTGCATCGAGTACTCCGGGAATGAACTCAAAATTAGAAGGACGTAGGTTGCGACGGAGACCCCGACGAACAGGAGTCCCCGTATCGTAGACGTCAGCGGATAGGCCAGTGCTGCCAGAAGCTGTTCGGTGTGGTGTTCGAGACGCAGGGCGATCATGCGTTCTGCACCCGTGTGATTGCTTCGTCGAATCGGTCGTATGGCTGTGCCCCGACGAGTTTGCCAGCGGCATCTACATCGCGATTGTAGAGAATGAACGCAGGCGTCCCACGGATCCCGAACTGTGCCGCCCGGCTCATATCCTTGTTAATCGACGCCTCAATCTCGCTTCGATGGGTCTGCATACACGAATCGACAGCACTTGCATCGACACCGTCGACGCCTCGAGTGATCTCCAGGAGATTCGCTTTCGACGCCCATCCCGAGTTCTTTGAGCCCTGCTTGTCGAACATAGTCGAATGCCACCGCCAGTATGCCTGAGGGGTGTCCTCTCTCACCTGCCGCCAGACACAGCGATCCATCACTGCCGCGGTCATCGACGTTTTGCCCATGTAGGGAAACTCGATGAAGACAACCCGAACGGTGCCCGATTGGACGTGGTTCCGGATTATCTTCGGAAGCGTATTCTGCTCGAAGCGACGGCAGAAGGGGCACTGGTAGTCACTCCAGTAGTACATATCGATAGGGGCGTCTAATGGCCCCATTATCGGATGGCCCTGCAGGTCAATTTCAAACCCGGTCGTGTTGGAACTGGTGTGGAACGGGGCCGCAGTCGGAACTTTCGAATCCTGGCTTGCGTCTAGTCTCGAAGCTCCGTAGACGATGCTACCACCAGCGAGGACCGTTCCGATACCACCAAGAACCGCACGCCGTCGTGTGATCGGAGACGGAATATCCATACCCGAATTGCGCCCTCGATATATATGGCTGGAATGGCGATTTGCAGGGTCTGCAAAAATGCGTCCAGTGCGGATAGTGGGCAGCACGCTACAAGGGATTGCAATTAGAAGAAGTCCACTCGGTTTTGAAGAACACCAGTTGGAGTCTCCCCATCGAAGTAGTCAGTACAATGTATCTATGGGCGGCTACTGATCTATCTGGAACTGCCACACTTCTGGAAGCTGTGCGTAGACGACCGCGTTATCGACGAGCACGTCGACAGGGACGTACTCGTCGGGCGCATGGACGGTGTCGGTTCCGAGCGCGAACTCGACAGTCGACACCCCCGCGTTTCGGAGGGTCTTGGCGTCCCCGCCGCCCGTGGCACTCCGCCGGAAGACACGCTCGCCCGTGACGTCCGCCGCCGTCGACGCGACAGCTTCGACGAGCGGACTGCCAGGAGCCTCGGCGGTCCCGACGCTCCACGAGACGTCGGCTATTGTGATACCCTCGCAGTCGGCGACACACTCCCGAATCCCCGCGAGCACGTCGGGCGTGTGGACACCCGCTGTCAACCGCACGTCGATCTTGGCGTGAGCGGACTGTGGAACGCTGTTTATCGCGTCGCCCCCCTCGAGGATGCCGAGATTGATCGAGGGATACTGAAACAGATCTCGAGCGACGTCTTCGCCCATCGACGGGCTGTAGTATTCGATGGACTCTTCGACGATCGGCTCCATGTCAGGGTCAATATCGAGTCGCTGGGTGCCGAACCGTTCGCGCACGGTCTCCACGGCATTGTAGAGTCGGTCAATTGCGTTGACGCCGAGTACTGGCCGGGAGCCATGGGCGCCCTCACCGCTGGCTTCGAGCGTCAGCCAGATGCTGCCCCGGTCCGCGACCGTGACGGAGTGCCGCCCCTCCTCGCAGGTCGGCTCCCCGATAACACAGGCATCCGCGTTGAGATCTCCATTCTTCAGCAGCGCGGGCAGGCCCGCGTCTCCGCCTACTTCCTCGTCGCCCACGAACGCAAACAGGAGGTCGACAGGTGGCTCAGTGTCGGTAGCTGCGAAGGCTTGAATCGTGAACAGCATCGACGCCACAGCGCCCTTCATATCGGTTGCGCCCCGGCCGTAGACGCGGTCATCCACACGTTCTCCCAGGGGGTCGTGCGCCCACGCCTCGTCGTCGAACGGAACGGTATCGAGGTGGCCGTTGTATAGCAGCGTGCGATCCGACTCACCGGGAACCCGAACGAGCAGGTTCGGCTTCGCCGGATCGACCGCGAACCGCTCGACGTCGACGGGAAGCGGGTCGAGGAACTCCTCGATCTCGGCAACGATTTCGCGCGTATCGCCGGGTGGGTTGGACGTATCGATTGCGAGGAGATCCAGACCGAGCGCGACCAGTTCCTCGCGGTGGGTGTGCACGTACTCGGCGAGACTCCCCTCATTCATCGCTCTGAAACCGCGGCTTCGACCGTTTGGATGACTTCGTACGGGTCGTGCTCCGCATCGTTTCGAAGGGCGACGACGAGGCCCGTAGTGTCCGTGACCGGCACCACGACTGTAACTACATCCTCGTAGACGCGAGCAGTCGCGCGTAACGACTGTCCGTGGTGATCTTCGTACGCTGGAATACCGATGCCCTCCAGCTGAACGTTCTCCAGGATCGCGGTGATATCCGCCGTCGTGTACTGGGCGGACGCATCGCTGTCCCGGTACGGGACGCTGTACTCGCCGTTCTCGTAGGCGGCGATGCCGACCAGTGACTCACCGACGGTGTCGGTCAACGGCGATTCAAGTCTTCGCGCAACGTCGGAGATCGACTGATTACTGGCGGTCTGCTGGTCTGATGACGAGTGGTTGTCGGCCATTGTGGGTCGCTCAAATGTGGTTTTCGATAACGGTGCGAAGCCGTGATTCGTCTTGCATTCCGATCAGCCGCTCAACCGGCTGCTCGTCCGCGAACAGGACGAGCGTGGGGACGCTTCGAACGCCGTACTCGGCGGCGAGCTGTTGGTTCGCGTCAATATCGACCTTTGCGACCGTCGCGTCGGTCTCGGCGGCGATAGTCTCGACGACTGGTTCGAGCATCTGGCACGGCCCACACCAGTCCGCGTAGAAGTCCACGAGCACGACGTCGTGCTCGTCGACAGTTTCAGTCAGCGCGGTCTGTCCGTTGATCTGGATCGGCGTCATTGGAGTCTGCGTGGTAGCCTCGGTCGTCTGCGCTGACCCGGATCTGTCACGAAGCTCCTCCAATTTCCGCTGTCAAATCTCCTCTAAACTCTCCTCCATGCTATGGTTCTTCGATGCGCGACGATTTAGTTGTTTTGCACGAATAGCACAATACTGTCCTGGCGCACGGGTTCGACGTTCTGCCTCGGGAAGTTAGTGAGAGACCTGTACCTGGTTACTCCGGAGCGGGCGGTTCGTGCGTCCCGAAGTCGGGATGGGTTTCCTGCATCCAGACGTACACGATCGCTCCTGAGACGAACATCAACAGGGCAATTACGTAGAACGCGGCCTCGATGCTCAGCAACTCCATCGAGAGGCCGATGAGGATGGCGCCGACACCGTAGCCGGTGTCCCGCCACATCCGGTAGACGCCCATGCCGGTCGCACGCCACGTCGGGTGCGCGGCGTCTCCAGGCACTGTCATCAGGTTCGGGTAGAGCAACGCCATCCCGAGCCCCGACACCCCGGAGAGTACAACCCATGGGAGGTAGCCGTCGACGAGGACCATTCCGAGGACGCCCGCGCCGGCGAGGAACATCCCGGCGAGAACCGGTGGTCGGCGTCCGATCCGGTCGGCGAGGCCGCCGGTCGCGATCTGGAGGAAGTACATCGCGCTGTGGACGGCGACGACGAATCCGACCGCCGCGATGCCGAGTCCCTGACTGGTGAGATACAGCGGGACGGCGAGCCAGAACAGCGTGTCGACGAACTTCTCGATGTGTCCCGCCTGGGCAGCGGCGAACAGCGTCTTGTCGCCGTAGGTCGCGCGCTTCAGCACCTCGACGAACGGCAGGTTCGCGTCGTGATGGTCGTCGTCCTCAACCTCCAACTCCGCGAGGTGGACCGTCTCCTTGATCAGGAAGATCGAGATGAGGAACGCCAGCACGACGACAGCAGCGAGGAAGTAGAACGGCTCCGGTCGAAGGCTCGTCTGGGCGGCGATGACACCCGTCACCCAGGCGCCGACGGCGACGCCGGTGTACCCGAACGCTTCGTCGATACCGACTGCGAGGCCGCGCTGGTCGGGGCCCGCGATGTCGATTTTGGCGTTAATTGCCATACTCCAGGTCAACGCTTGGTTGATCCCCAGTAAGACGTTCCCGACAGTGATCCACGCCCAGCTCGGGGCGTAGATGAGGATGATGGGCAGCGGGAGTGCGGTCGCCCAGCCGAGGACGAGTACGGGCTTGCGGCCGTACTCGCCGCCCCATTTGCCGGCGTAGAGGTTCAAGAGGCCCTTGACAAAGCCGAATGAGACGACGAACGAGCCGATGACGAGCAGGGACTCGACGCCGAGGACGTCACGGCCCAGTACCGGGACGACTGCGCGTTCGGACCCGATGGTCAACCCGGTGGCGAACACCAGGAGGACGTGGAGTGAGAACTGCCCGAGGTGCTCACGGATACCCTGTTTGAGGTCAGTTTCCGTACTCATGGATTACTCGGCGGCGCAGTTGTTGGGGCCCAGTTCCAGCTCGGCCAGCTCGTCGGCTGGAACCGACTCTTGTCCCACGTTCGTCCGCTTGACACGTTCGAAGTTCGGCGGATGGTCCGGAATGTCCGCTGCGAGTTCCTCGACGAATTCCTCCCGGTCGCGGCCCAGATCGTCGTTTTGGTCTTTGACTTCAGCAAGGGTCGCAGCGACTGGCGGTTCAGGGGACCCAGGGTCGTGGGCCGGCAGGACGAGCGCGTCGTCCGGTCGATCGAGCAATCGCTGGAGACTCTCGTAGAGTGTTGCCGCGTTCCGTTCGACATCGGAATCCTCGATGCCTGCTTCGACGCCAAGTTCGACGCGTCCCACACTCTCGTGGAAGAGTGTATCGCCCGTGAGCAACGCTGCACCCTCGATGTCGAACGAGACGCTTCCCTCGCTGTGGCCCGGCGTGTGAATGACCTCGACGTCGGTCTGTCCGACCGGTACGGCCTGGCCGTCTTCGAGGGGTGTCGCGTCGAGCGCGAGCGCGTCTTTCGGGTGAAGGTAGTAGGATGTATCGTGTCGGTCGGCGAGCTCTGCGGCTCCGGAGACGTGGTCGGCGTGGGCGTGCGTGTCGAAGACGCTGACGAGGGTGGCATCGTACTCGTCGAGGATCAGTTCGTACTCGTCGAGATAGTGCGACGGGTCGAAGACGGCGGCCTCCCCGTCCGAGACGAGAACGTGTGAAAGACAGCCCTTTCCCGGACGCGCGACCTGAACGAGCGTGCTATCGAGGTCGGCTGGTACTTCTGCGTGCCGATGGATGCGGCTCCAGCCATTCATCCCGTCGGTAAGCGTTACTGCGTCGTAGCCCAGTTCGTTGAGGACCTCTGTTGCAGTCTGGGAGACGACACCTGCGGCACAGACCGTGACAATTCGCTTCTCACGGGGGAGGTCGGAGAGGGCGTCTTTGGCCTGTTCGGGGTCGTCAGTGAGTTCGTCGTAGACGTCGACGTTGACACTCCCCGGGATATGCCAGTCCTCGAAATCTGCTTCGTGGCGGATATCGACGACGAGCAGATCGTCGTCGCCGTCGTGTACCAGCTCGCTAAATTCGTTCGGCGGTAGTTTCTCCATCTGTGTTTCCGTGTAGTAGGGAGACCGGCAACAGGCTACTGCCGGACATGACCGGCACTGTTAATTTTGACGAGGCCAAATGTGTTCGTATGAGTCTGTACGAGGCGTCGATCCGGGTCAAACACGAGTGCCCGTACCGGTCGATATCGGAACGCTATCCGGACTTAACGATACGCGAGTGGCCGCTGAGCGACTGCCAAGTTCTCGAAATCACATCCGAGGCGACGCCCACCGACGAGTTACTCGAGGAGATCGATCAGCTCGGCACCGTGCTGCACGAGTCAGCGGACGAGGACGGGTATCACGTCGTTACGCAGTCCTGTCTCTGCTCGCTCGAGGAATCTATCATCGACCGATTCGAGGAACATAATTGCCTGTATCAGTCCCCGACGATCTACCGACAGGGCTGGGAGCACTACACGGTGATTGCGTTTGATGGAGAAGACATCCGGGCGCTGCTCGGTGACTTGCGCTCTGATAGGGAGATCGAACTCCTCTCGAAAACCCCGATTTCAGAGAAGCAGGTTCCGCACAGTATGTTGGCCCCGGTCGACCAGCTCTTCGAAAACCTCACAGACCGGCAGGTGGCAGCACTCCAGTTAGCGCTCGAAACGGGCTACTACGAACAGCCACGGAAGACGTCGCTGCGTGACCTCGCCGAGCAGACGTCCGTCGCTCGGTCGACGTACGAGGAACACCTTCGAAAGGCGGAGAACAAACTGCTCACGAACGCGGGTCAGTTCCTCCGGTTAGTCACCGCGACGACGACATCGAACCCGCTACAGGTCGAAACAACCCCGCAGGAAGAACAGGCCGCCGACTAACCCGGCCGAGGAGTTGAGACGGTAGGTTCCAGGTTCTCGTCTGCTTAGTTCGCGGCGCAGTTATTGGGGCCGAGTTCGAGCGTCTCGACGTCGCCACTGGGCTGTTCTTTGCCCCAGTTGATCTGCTTGATCTCGTTGTAGTTCGCGGGCTCCTCGGCGAGACTCTCGACGATGGTCTCGACGAACGTCTCCTCGTCGCCGTCCTCGACGTAGCTCAGCAGTTCGTTCGTCGTCTCCGCCTGCAGGTCGCCGAGCGCCGTCGCAAGCGGCCGAACCTCCTCATCACTGAAGTGACCGGGGAGGACGACCGTCTCGTCTGAGAGATCGGTTAGCGTGGTGAGGCTGTCGAATAGCCGGCTGGACGCCTCGCGAACGGCCTCCTCGGAGCCATCCTCGAGGTCGGGTCGACCGACGCTCCGCAGGAACAGCGTGTCCCCGGAGAGGAGCGCGTCGTCGAACCGGAACGAGACACTGCCGGGCGTGTGGCCGGGCGTGTGCAGCACATCGAGGGCTCGGTCGCCGACGGCAATGGTGTCTCCATCCTCGATTTCGGTGACGTCGTCGAGTTCGCCCGCATCCTCGGAGTGGAGGTAGTAGGGGACGTCGAGTTCGCCGGCGAGGCGGCGGGCGCCGGAGACGTGGTCGGCGTGCGCGTGCGTGTCAGCGACCCCGATGATGTCGAGGTCGTTGTCGTCCGCGACGTTCAGGTACCGGTCGATGTACTGGGTCGGGTCGACGACGACGGCTTTGTCGCCGTCGTGTGCGAGGTAGGACACACAGCCCGTCCCGGGGCGAACGATCTGGGTGATGCCGTCGGCGCTATCCACGTCGTATTCGCGGTGGACGCGTCCCCAGGCGTTCATGCCGTTGGGGATGGATTTGGCGTCGAACCCGTGTTCGCGGAGGAAGTCGGCAGCGCGGGCGGACGTGACGCCCCCGACACAGACGACAGCGATTTCTTCATCTTCGGGGAGGTCGTCGAGATTGTCTTCCAGTCCCGAATAGTCGTACTGGAGGAGTTCGTCGTAGATGGGAACGTTCGTGCTTCCCGGGATCTGCCACTCCTCGTAGTCGTCCTCGTTGCGGACGTCGAGGACGAATAGGTCCTCGGCGTCGTCCTCGGCGATGCGGCGTGCGACTTCGGACGCCTCGATATCAGTATTGCTCATTACAGCCAATACTACACAGTCGGGCGGATATAAATGTGTTGGGAGCGGGTTATTGGAGGGTTCGCCTATTCCTACGACAATGCCGGTATATCGCCCCAAAATATAATTAGTGGCTTGAAACAGACCGGCTGTAACTGATGTCTGGGTCGCCAACTATTTCATAATTCGCCCACAACTGCCTAGGTATGGGTCATCACACATTCGATGCTGCCAAAGCGACGAAACTCGAGGACGCGGCGACACGGTATCGGTATCTCTCTCGAGAGGAGCTTCTCTGGGCCCTTGATCCGAATGGATCCGAGACAGTCGCTGATCTGGGTAGCGGAACCGGCTTCTACACAGATACAATCGCGCCGCACGTTGGTCAGGTCTATGCAATTGATATCCAAGAGGCGATGCACGAGTACTACCGCGACAAGGGTGTTCCGGAGAACACCGAGCTCGTGACGTCTGGTGTAGATAGTCTCCCGTTCGAATCCGACGAACTAGATACCGCAGTCTCGACGATGACGTATCACGAGTTTGCAAGTGCACAGGCACGTTCCGAACTCGCACGCGTTCTCGCTCCTGGCGGTCGCCTCGTTATCGGCGATTGGTCAGCGGACGGCGCCGGCGAAGATGGCCCGCCGTTGGAAGAACGCTTTGCTGCCGGTGAAGTGACGTCAGCACTTCGCGATGCCGGCTTCGAAATCGACTTCCAGGCGACCCGACCGGAGACGTTCCTCGTCGTGGGTATCACCGATGAGTAGTATTGGGCCCTCGCAGCTGGACGACCGTCGATCCGACGACGACGTTTTCGTTCTCGATATTCGCCCAGAACAGGAGTACCGGGAGAACCACATTTCGGGAAGCACCAACGCACCGGTCTACCGAGACCTGCAACAAGGCCGTCTCGAAGCGCTCGACTCGCATCTGGACAGGATTCCAGACGACACGGAAGTCGTCACAGTATGTAAGGCGGGTATCGTCGCTCGGAAAGCGACCGAGTACCTCGAAGACGCGGGCTACACAGCCACGACGCTTACCGGCGGATTTACTGGATGGCGACAGTACGAGCGAAATACAGTGCTGTATCGGATTGCCCCTTTCTCCGAAAAATTGTCCGGTAGCCGGGAGAGTGAGACGCTCCAATGACGAGGTCGGTTTGCACGCCGTCACGTACTGTCACCGATTTAGGGCGATACTCTAGCTGAGGAACACTGTGTTAACTCTCAGCGGGTGCTGCGGGTTGCGATTCGTTTTCGTACTTCTCTTCGAACTCGCTGATGAGCTGGCCCATTTTCGCGTACCAGTCGTTGAGCGTCCGCTGCATCTCGTTGGTGATCTCGTCGGCGTCACGCGGATGGTAGACGTGGTAGTAGCCACCCTGCTCGTAGTTCACCTGTTCCTTCTGGATGAAGCCCGCCTGGAGCAGCCGCTGGACGCTGCGGTACGCAGTCGACCGTTCACGGTCGACCTGTTCTGCGATTTCGTCGACGGTGAGTGGTTCCTGGCGGTCCTGAAGCAGCTGGAAGATGTCCTTGTCGATCGTCTTGAGGTCGTGGAAACACTCCAGCAGTCCCTCACACTGCATGTCCCGCCGGAGCATCTCACTCATTGATTCAGCCATTACTAACGGAGTGTAGGTGTTAGAGCCTCAAAAGTATTTGCATAGTCGGCACAATACTGTACCGACCTACGACGTGGTGAGCCGGCACCACGTCCCGGTCCGGTCGTTCCGGAGCCGGCAAACGGCGGCGAGGACGACGGCGCCACTGACAAGCAGCGCCGCACCGAAGATGAGCACCGTGCTCAGCGTGTTGAGCAGGTCGATCCCGTAGACCGTCCCGAGTTTGTTCGACGCGACGGCGAGACTCCCCGCGAGCAGCATCGCCGCGAAGTAGCCCTTGATCTCGTCCTCGTCGACGAGGTTTGTCGCACCCGCCCCGACGCGAGCCCCGAGCGCGCTCCCGACGAGCAGGAACGCGACGACGGGCAGCGCGACCGAGCCCGACTGGGCATAGGTGAACGCACCGAACGCGCCCGAGATCGTGATCTGGAGGATGTCAGTTCCTACGGCGATTGCAGCAGGAACCCCGAGCCCGTACATCATCGCCGGCATGAGGAGGAACCCGCCGCCGACGCCGAGGAAGCCCGAGAGGACGCCGATGACGAGCCCCACGGCGAAGATAATCGTCCCCGAGACGCGGACGCCGCCGCGTAACGTCACCATCGGCGGGATGTGAATCGATTGGACGCGGTCCGCGAGGTCGCTACTCGTCTCGGTATCGTCGTCGTCGGACCACGCGTCCCGGAGCGTGAGCAGCCCCACAGCGGCGAGCAGGCCGACGTAGGCGACGTTGATGATGAGGTCGGCCATTCCGGTGGCTTCGAGGAAGAACACGACGCTCTTCCCGCCCTCGATGCCGATGGTCATCGCGACGGTCATGATCGCTGCGAGCTTGTAGTCGACCTGGCCGTGGTCGCGGTGGCGGAGCGCGCCGATGACGCTCGTCCCGAAGACGAACGCGAGCCCGCTTCCGACGGCGACTGTCGATGGATAGCCCATCACGAGTAGTGCAGGTGTGACGAGGAACGACCCGCCCATACCGAAGAACCCGAACAGGGTCCCGATGAGCAGGCCGAACCCGACGAACACCGCGACCATCGTAAGGCTCAGACCGAGGATCGCCACGGTTAGTCACCTCCGAGGGCGTCGATGACGGTCGCGCCGACCGTGTTACTAAGCAGGCCGTACGCCAGGTACAGCATGAAGGCTTCCGCGAGGACGACCCCAACGGTGGCGACAGCCTGCGCGGGCCCACTCAAATTCTCGAGTCCGAACATCTTACACGACCCCCATAGTCTTGTTTCTAAACCCAGTTACCGTACAATACTGTTGCCGGACGGTGGTGTCTGTGAGCTGTGATGGCATGATTAGGTTCCCTCCTCGCTGCCCGTCAGCGAGCGGACGTATCCCTGTGCGTACGCGCCGAGGAACATCCCGCCGATGGCCCAGAGGATCGGATAGTTCCCGACGCCGAAGCTCGCGTAGGCGGCGCCAGGACAGATTCCTGAGAGCCCCCAGCCGACGCCGAAGATCACGCCCCCGACGACGACGTTGCGGTCGAACTCCTTCACGCGGCGCGTGTACTCGCTCGCTGTGAGCGGCGCACGATCGAGGTAGCGCGTTGCGACGGCGAACGTGATGCCGGTGACGACGGCGGCCCCGCCCATCACGAAGACGAGTCCGAAGTCGTCGAACTGGAGGAAGTCCAGCACGACCTCGGGACGCGCCATGCCGCTGACGGCGAGGCCGAGGCCGAATATCAGCCCCCCGACGTAGATGACGGGAAGGAACCATGGGCTTCGCGTCTCGTCGCTCATGGTGTCACCCCCAGTGCTTGGACGAGTTGCGCGGTTCCAATGGCGAATGCCATGAATGTCGCGACGTTCACGAGCGACGTGTTCGAGAGGGAGCCGACGCCACAGACGCCGTGGCCAGACGTACAGCCCTTTCCGAGGCGGGTGCCGATGCCGACGAGGACGCCGCCGCCGAGCAGCCGCCACCACTGGACGTCAGTCGTCCAGATCGTTGGATCGGGCGCGAGGACGAGCCCCCAGAGAGCTGCGCCACTGACGATACCGAGTGTGAACACGACCCGCCAGCCGCGCGACTGGATATACTTGAAGCGGTTGAACCGCTCGACGTCGGAGACGTACGACAGCGTGGATTCGAGGAACGTGCTCGCGCCCGCGATGATGCCCGTCGCGAGGTAGATGACTGCCGCGCCGAGGCCGACGAGGAGGCCGCCGACGAGGTACGGCAGTATCCCGCGGGGGAAGGGCGTCTCGAGCACGAGCGGTGCGAGAAGTGGCTCCATCGTTAGTTCGTCATCGCCTCTTCGCTCGCGGCGCAGTTGTTCGGGCCGAGCTCCAGCTCGAAGGCCTCCTCGTCGTCGGGAGACTGCTGGCCGAGGTTCGTCGCGATGATGTCCTCGTAGTTCGCCGGCTGCGGCGGCATGTCCGAAACGATGAACTCGACGAACTCGTCTTCGTCCATGGTGAGCGCATCCATCCGCTCGACCAGGTCGCCGAGTTCCGCGGTGTAGGTGCCGTCGTCGTTCGGCGTCGCCGCGTCGCTGAAGTGTGCCGGTGCGACCACCGTGTCGTCAGGGAGGGGAAGGATCTGTTCCTGGAGGCTCTCGTAGAGCGTGCGGGCCGCGTCCTTGGCCGCCTCGGGGTCTTCGAGGTCGGGGCGCGCGACGCTCTCGGTGAACAGGCCGTCCCCCGTGAACAGTACGTCGCCGACCTTGTACGCGGTCATCCCGGTCGTGTGGCCGGGCGTGGCGATGGTCTCGATTTCGACGTCGCCGACGGAGAGTGTGTCGCCGTCGGTGACTGTCTCGTAGGCCAGGTCGTAGTCGACACCGCGCTCGGCGGCGGCCGCGGGGAGGACGGCCGTTGCGTCCGTCTCCGTGGCGAGGTCGCGGACGCCCGAGATGTGGTCGGCGTGGATGTGCGTGTCGAGCGCGTACACGATGTCTGCGCCTAGGGCTCGCGCGTCCTGTTCGTACTCGTCGGTGAATGCACGGAGCGGGTCGACAACCGCCGCTTCGCCGTCCGAGGCGACGAGGTAGGCGAGACAGCCGCTGGAGGGACGGCGGTACTGGGCGACCGTGGCGTCGACGTCCACGTCGAGTTCCTGGTACTCGTAGATGCGCGCCCAGCCCTTCATGCCGCGTTCGAGGTGGTCGACGTCGTAGCCGGCGTCCTCGAGGTTGTCCGCGACGAGTTCGCTCGACCCGCCCTTCGCACAGAGCGCGGTGATCCGGCGGTCGTCGGGGAGCTGTTCGTGGAGGTCCTCCGGGATCTCGTCGAGCAGCTCGAAGTATGGGTAGTTGACGACGTCGACGTTCTCGCCGTCGATGTGCCATTCCTCGAAGTCGCTTTCGGAGCGTGCGTCGAGGATGAACACGTTCTCGCCGCTATCGATGCGTTGCTTCAGCTCTGCAGGCGTGGTTGATGCGACCGTTTCGTCCGATTCGGGATTTGCCGCGTCGGTCATCGTCAGTCCTCTCTATCTACTGCTCGCAAATAAGGCTTTGTATAGTAGTTCAACTATAGTACAACACTCTATTGGTCAAAAACCACTATTAGGGCTACTGAGGCGGGTTATACTTGGACAGAAGGTAGTGTGTTGTGGACTAAGGAAATTACTATCGATATCCTTTTCTAACTCCACCCAATATTGGGGAGTGAAGTCACTACCATGACACAGTACGAAGCCACTGAAACTCTCGACGTGAAAGGCGAAAACTGTCCGATGCCCGTTGTCAAGACGAAGCAAAACATCGACCAGCTCGCCGAAGGCGAGATCCTCGAGGTCCTCGCGACCGACCCGGGGAGCATGAGCGATCTCGGCGGCTGGGCGGACACGACCGACGGCGTCGAACTCGTCGACCAGCAGGAGGGCGACGACGTGTACACGCACTACGTGCGCAAGACGGAGTAAACCAATGGAGAAAATCGGAATCATCGTCGACAACGACAGCCCGAAGAGCCTCGCGATGGCGATGAACCTCGGCCACACGGCGCTCGCCTCCGACACCGAGGTTCTCGTCTACTTCACCTTCGATGGACTCACCCATCTCCTCGAAGGTGAGAACGACCTCTCGGAGATCGAGCCGCTACTCGAAGAGGGGATGCCAAACCCGTACGACCTCCTCGACGCGCTGGTGGCTGATGGTGGCGATCTCGTCACGACAGTCGCGTGCACGACGACCCTCGACATGCTCGAATGGGACCAGGACGCTATTGATGAGACTGTCACGACCAAGTTCGCGGGTGCGGCTACGTTCCTCGATGAAGTCGAGAACGCCGATCAGGTGTTCACGTTCTAACGATGAGTACGAATACGTCACAACCACAAGGTGAGGACGTACCCTCCCGTGCGGAACTCGCCGCCCGCATCGACGAGTTGGAGACTGAACTCGCCGCGGCGACGGAGGACGATAGTGACCCGAAGATGTCGATTATCGCGACGAAGGGTACGCTGGACATGGCATACCCGCCGCTCATCCTCGCGAGTACGGCAGCCGCGTTCGGCTACGAGGTCACAGTCTTCCACACGTTCTGGGGACTCGACATCCTCCACGAAGAGCGCTCCAAGGACCTACAGTTGAGTTCGGTCGGCAACCCGAACATGCCGGTCCCGAATGCCGTCGCTGCGCTTCCTGGGATGGACCGTGTGACGACGAGGATGATGGAGAAGAAGATCGACGACAACGATACGGCCACCATCGAGGAACTCATTGACACGTCTCTCGACATGGGCGTGAAGTTCCAGGCCTGCCAGATGACCATCGATCTCATGGACTACGACGAGGACGACTTCTACGACGGTGTAACGACCGGTGTCGGCGCCGCCACCGCGATTCAGGATATGGCTGACGCTGACATCCAGCTTCTCATCTAATGCAAATCCGGCTTAACTGTTGGTGAACGTGGCTGGAACTCGTTTTTGGCCAGCTTCCGGGTGAGTCACCGCCCCGAGTACGGTCCGTCTCTGGTGAACCCCGGACACAATACCTAATAGCGAGGTAGCTAAATTGAGTAGTATGTCCTATACTCTGGACAAGCGTGTCGACGGTAAATTCGATAACGTCGTCGAACGGACGACGAATGCACTGTCAGAGGAGGGGTTCGGGGTTCTCTGTGATATCGACGTCCAACAGACGCTCAAGAAGAAACTAGACGAAGACTTCCGCCAGTATCGAATTCTTGGCGCCTGCAATCCCCCGCTTGCGCAGCAGGCCCTCGAAGAAGAACTCCAGTTAGGGACGCTTCTGCCCTGTAACGTCGTCGTGTATGAGACGGACGAGGGCGAAATCGGCGTGAGCGCAGTCGACCCGGAGGTTATGCTTTCCGTGGTTGATAACCCTGAACTGGACTCGGTTGCAGCGGAGGTTCGGGAGCGATTCGAACGTGTCCTCAGCGAACTCTCAGACGCCTAATCGCACGACAGCCGAACAGTAATATGCTCACTTCTACGTGCTATCCATGACGGGTCCCGCCTCTGAGGATGTCGACCCAACTGACCCCGAGTATCGGAATATCGGGGAAGGGTTACTAGACGAGGAGATGGGGCCCAGTTCCGCGATGGCGCACCTGTATCGCGGCGAAATCCATCGGATGAAGCTCTGGCGCGAGCGCCTCGACCGGACAACAAACTGGGCGGTCATCGTCATGGCCGCAATCATCACATGGGCGTTTTCAAGTCCGAACAACCCACATTACATCCTCCTCATCGGCGTGGCGACGCTCTCGGTCTTCCTTGTGATCGAGGCGCGTCGCTATCGTGGGTACGAAATCTGGCGTACTCGGGTTCGGATTCTCCAGGAGAACGTCTGGGCGTACGGACTCGACCCTTCAGCCGGCGTCGTTGATCCAGACTGGCGAGCAAAGCTCAGCGAAGATTATCGTACGCCGACCATCAAAATCAGCGCCGAAGAGGCAATCGCTCACCGCCTCCGACGCGTGTACCTGCCACTATTTGGGGTGCTGCTTGCTGCGTGGCTTGTCCGTATTACCGCATTCTCTCCCGAACCGTGGGTGGAGAGTGCAGCAATCGGCATGATTTCGGGTGTCGTTATTCTTGTTACTGTTGGACTCTTCTACCTTACCGCCATTATCATCGGGTGTCGGCCGCGGACATGGCATGCGAAAGGCGAACTCCGAGCAGAGGATCTCCGGGAACAGCGACGCAAATGAGAGCGGTCGTTTCATCACTCGAACGACGAGTCGGAACTTCACGCCCGTGCCGTCGGGAATATTGCAAATCTCTAGAACGGCGAAACCATCGATGCCGAAGCTGTCGTGCTTATTGCAAATAGCAGCGGTTGGAACTCCTGAAATCGATGTCACAGCAGCGCGAGCAAATCATGGATTTGTTCGACCGTGGCGTGACAGTCAAGCAGTGCAGCAATACGATCGAAGGCACCGATATCTCAGAAGACGATCTCATCGAAGGCGTCGAACTCGTGTCGTCTGGCGTTGGCGAGTTAACGCGCCTCCAGAACGAGGGATATGCGTATATCAAACCCTAACGCGCTAGAATAGTTTCGGAATCGTATTCCGGAAGATGTTGAGCGAGATGACGAACAGCAGGGTGATGACGAACCAGTTGAATTTCTGCTCGTCGACTTCGAGCCGCCGCAGATAGGTTCCGAGGAGAAGCCCCACAATCGTGATGACCGCAATCACGGACCCGAGCCAGAGCCGGTACGTAGTCATGAGATCTGTGAAAAGAGCCATCTGAAGAATGCGGACCGTGAAGATAATTCCCAAAACCATGGAGAGCCCGCCGATATAGCGCTCGGTGTCACGCTCGAACGTATGGAAATACGCCGGGAGTAGTGGGCCGAGGTTGGATGCTGCGAGCAGGAACCCCTCAAGAAAGCCAGCAGTACTGAGTGCGACTGGGTGGTGTGCTTCTTCGATTGTCACAAAGTTCTGAACGACTTGGAAAACGACGTATGCGAAGATGATTACGCCGATGAGGAACGGCACAATCGGTCCAGCGGTGTACTGTGCAAGGACGTAGACGCCAGTGATTGATCCCGCAATCGCCAGTAAGACGAGGATCCATTCTTGACGGACAAATGAGATTCCAGTCTTGGTCTCGCCAATCTGGAACATATTGATCATCCAGGGCGGGATTGCGAGAACGACCACCGCGAGCGTCGGGTCAATAACAGAGGCGAAGATAGGCGTCGTAATGAGTGCATATCCGAATCCGATCATCCCTTTCACGACACCTGCGACGATAGCGACGACAGCAAATAGCAGGAATAACTCGGTCGAAACATCCGACTGAATACCTTTCATAACGTTCCCCCATCCCGGGAAAAAGACGATCGCGCTCGTGAAAACCGCGAGCGTCGCGAGCGTCATCGTCACTTCTCGATACCGGAAATGAAGCAGGTGCGCGATGAACTGGTGGGGATCGACTCTGGATTTGCGTGTCCTCATACTACGGAGTAGGCTACTGATGAATCACATTAGCTGAACCCGTAATTCAGTATCCTCTTCGGCAACGTACTCGTGCAGGTATGACGGTCCGGTAACCGCAATTCTCGCCATTAGCGCGGGGCTAAGTGACGAGCACGGCGGTTATAGAATTAACAGCTGTCATATATACCGGTAATACTGTCATTAGCCATCGCAGTGTTAATTGACTCAATGAGCCATCAATAGGATATCTCCCCTCCAACATATGACCAGTAGTATCGCCATTACGGCATCTACACAGGATTAGTCGGCGTTTCACATTCGTTTCAGAAGGTGAATAAGTACTCCCCCATAATTATAATGTCATTCGCCGGTACAGATATTTTTATATGGCACTCACACGCCGGCAGTATCTCGGGCGGGCCGGTCGCGTCGGCGGCGTGGGTGCTGCCGCACTCCTGGGTGGCTGCGCCAGCAACCAGCAACCCGACACAGAGTCAGTAACCGTTCGAATCGGGTCGAAGCCGTTCACTGAGCAGAAGATTCTCGGCTACCTCGCCTACGAACGGCTACGGAGGATCGATTGGATTCGTGCCGTCGATGAAATTGGGGCAGGAAACTCGCTATCGAACTGGGAGGCAACAGCAGCGGGGGATCAACACCTGTACTGGGAGTACACGGGTACGGCGTGGCTGCAGCTCCCACCTCGCCACGAAAGACGGATTACCGACCCAGAGTCACTCTTTGAGCGAGTCCAAGCGGACGCTGATTCCCAGCGGCTCCAGTTGGCTGACCCAGCACCGTTCTCGAACGAGTACGTCATCGCTGCCGACGCTCGATGGGCAGAACGGGCCGACGTAACGACCATCAGCGACTTGGCAGCCCATATCCGAAACGGCGGTGATTCGCCGGGTGTTGCCGTCAACGAGGAATTCTTTCACCGGCAGGATGGGTGGCGTGGACTCGCTTCATATTATGAAATCGAGACTGCGAACGGTGAGCCATTCATCGTAACGTCGATCGGGTTGACGTACGAACTACTCGAACAGGATCGCGTGCAGATTGCAAGTGGATTTGCGACGGACCCGCAGCTCAACCGGTCGTCGGTTACAGTCCTCGAGGACGACCGTGACTACTTTCTTCCCTACCAACCGACCCCAACAGCGTATGCACCGCTCATAAACGAACATCCGGAGATTTTCGAGAGGCTCTCCCCTGTGGTTTCAGCACTCGATAAGTCGACAATGCGAGGCCTCAACAGCCGGGTCCTCCTCGATGGAGATCATCCGTTCACGGTCGCAACACAGTTTTTAGAGACTGAGGTACTCGACGATGCGTAGATCCCTGTCATCCCTCCCAGTTCTGGGAACGGTCGTCGATGTTGTGCGGTCGTCGTTCCGGCGGAAACTTACTACTGCGCTCCTCGTTGTCTTCCTGATCATCAGTATCGGCACAGTCGGCCTATATGTACAGGTGGGGGGATTGCTGGAGGAGAACGTCGAACAGTCGATGACCGCGGCTGCCGAGACCGAAGCGGACGAATTGCGGGAATGGTGTGGCAAGAACCGACTCGTCACTCAGCTGCTCTCCGAACATCCCGTCTTCGAGGATGGCGACCGCACCGAGGTTCGGGAGTATTTACAGGCACAGCAAGGGGACAGATCAGATACCGAAATCGTTCGGGCATACGTAATCGATCGGCGGAACCAGACTGTTGCGGTCAGTTCTGATGAAGACATGGAGTCGCAACCTATCGAAGACCTTGGCTGGACTGAACGGTTTGCCTTCCAGGATTTCGACGACGTGCAAGTGACCGACCCCTACGCAGTACAAAACGAGACGGTTATCGGATTTATTTCCCCAATTCGCCGGACCCCGGAGCAGTTGCTTGTCGTCGAAGTGGACACCGCGACTATCTTCGACCGCTTCGAACACCCCGTTGACGGTGGTTTTACGCGTGTGGTCAATTCCAACGGGACGGTCGTGTTCAGTGATGATGCAGCGGCGACGCTCACTCAATACAGCGATGAAAATCGTCGTGCACCGGCAGTCAGCAGTGGCCTGCGAGGGGACTCTGGATTCACGGAGTCACCAGCTTACGAAACTCGCCCTGAGACAGAGGGAGAGTATGTCGCTGCGTATGCTGCGGTTCCGAACACCGACTGGGTTGTCATCGAGCACGCGCCAGCCAGTGAGGCGTACGTCATTACCCAGCAGGCGCTTCGATGGATCGGCGGAATCGCAGCGCTCACCCTGCTTGCGCTTGTGGGTGTCGTCGGCGTTCTCGGCCGGGATGTGACCGGCGCGCTCTCCCAGCTAACCGACCGGGCAGAGCAGATCGAAGATGGTCAGTACGACGTGGAGTTCGATACCGACCGGGCGGACGAGTTCGGTGATCTCAACCGGACGATAGCATCGACACGGGATGCTCTGCAGTTGCGGATCAATGAGATCCGCGAAACCCAGACAGAGCTTGAAGCATCGAATGCGAGTCTCGAAGAGCGATCCAAGATGGTGAACGTTCTGAATCGTATCCTCCGTCACAACGTTCGAAACGAGGTGAACATCATTACTGGACGAGCTGAATTGGCTGCGTCCCGCATCGACAATGAGGCTGCCCAAGCAGATTTAGAGGCTGTGCAGAATGCTGCGTGGGAACTCAGTACGATTTCGTCTCGAACACAGCGGATCAAGCAGCTGCTCGCCGAAGAGAACACCGAACCAGAACCCCTTGATTTGGACAATATCGCCTCGAAGTTAGCAAGAGTCGATGCCGACACCCCATGCGCAGATGTCGAATTCCACGATGAGACAAACGACGTAGCTGTCCAAGCGACACCGACGTGCCCGACCGCAGTCGCAGATGTTGTCCACCAGATTGCGACGCACAATGAAGGGGAAGTTCACGTGGATGTTACGGTTACCGTTACTGACGCTGGAACAGATGAGGAGAAGGTTGTTCTTCGAATCGATGACGATGCCGACGGACTCCCCGAATTAGATGTTCAAGCTGTCAACGCAGGCGAAGAGACCCCGCTCAATCACGCGGAGGGGCTGGCGCTCTGGTGTCTCGAATGGACAGTGACGAAATCCGATGGTGAACTACACGTCGCTCCTGAGGATACGACTCTCAAAATCAAGCTCCCGACTGCTTCGACCGTACCGTAGACAGTTATTCGCTGTTTTGCTTTTTTTTACAGCGACTATCGTAGGGCCGGTTTCTGTATCGCTTGATGGTATATTCTAGAGTTAACCAACACAGCTACGTTTGAGGGATTATGTGTTGGTTAAGTTTTCTGCGCCTGCGGAAGTGTGGAGTTGCGTTTTGACACGTAGCGAGCGGAGGTCCACTACCTCGGGCCGGAAGCCGTCGCGCCGGATGGAGGTCCAACGGGCGACGTTTGCGACCGACTAGTCGTCTACGAGAACGCACAGTCGCGGGACGAACCCGAGCAGCGCACAAGGCGTGCCGTCGCTGAAGCGATGGACGTCTCAGTCTTCTCGAAAGGTGGTCGCTACGAGGTGCAGTCCACGTCCGAGAACCGGAGCCTGCGCGATTGGAGAAGTGTTCGAAGAATGAATTACCGCCCTTGTTTCGTTCTCCAACGCTCAGAGCGTACCGGCCTCCTTTCGAAACAAGTCGAAAGCTGACGGCAACAACGGCAGACTTGCACCACCAATTGTTCACGCCACTTACCACCAAACTCGGAGTTCAATAGAGCCCTGCCTCGTGACTTCATCCACGCTCGCCTAGTCCGGGCGGGCGTTAATGGTCCCCCAGGCAACGAGCGCCAAGGAGACGACCAGGGATGTCCCCCAGAGGTAGGCGGTCGCTAACAACATGGGTTCGACCGACCGCATCAGCATCGACGCGGGGAGAAGCCACTGCCCAATAATGAATGACCAGACGGCGACCGAGCGGGTGCGCCCCGAAAGAGTTGTGTGCTTAATACCAAACCCGGTGACGACGGCGAGAATAGACAGCATCCCAAATTGGGCGTGTGCGGTGACCGCCATCGGCGGCATCGTGGGGCCGGCGGGTGACAGCGCGAACGTCTGGAGCAGTCCCCACAGCGCTTGCACGGTGAGCGCGACAAAGCCCGACACCCGGAGCGTCCATGACATTAAGTGACAGATGGTACGAGCACGTCAGTGATAAGTCTACGGAGACGACTGTCTGCCGCGTCCAACTCGTAACAGCGACCCGGGCGGGTTGACGGCTCTCGTCGGAATGGAGTGTAAAGCCGGTACAGTAATACGCATCCCCAAACATCATCCGGCAGTGCGACGGAAGAACAAGCTACTGGTCGCCGGGGTCGGCATCCTTGTACTCCTAGGCGTTCTAGGGGCGACGACGATGAGCGCGTCCACTGAGTTTGTAACGCCGACAGTGCTTTCCGAAGACGACAATTACGAGGGCAACTGGGTAAACCTTGAGGGTACCGTCCAAAATCTGGACACCAGCGGCGAACGCACCACGTTCGCCGTAGCTGACGGGAACCACTCTGTCCCCGTCACCTACAAAGGGACGCTCCCCGACACGATGCAGGAGGGGCGGATCGTCGTCGCGAAGGGTCGGTACGCGGATGGCTCTCTGACCGCCCAGCAGCTCTCGGTGCGTGCCCACGAGGGCGAGGAGCGACCCGACGACGTCTGATGACCGCCGATGAGCCCGCTACCGACGGTAAGAGCGCCGGTCCGCCGGCGATAAGCGCCAACAACTTAACGAAGCGCTACGGCCAGTTCCACGCCGTTGACGGTGTCTCATTCTCGGTTGCGGACGGCGAGACAATCGGGTTCTTCGGGCCGAACGGCGCGGGGAAGTCAACAACCATTCGAATGCTCGCTGGGCTCGTGCGGCCGACGGCCGGGTCGGTCCGCTTCGGGGGTGTGGAGCGGTCGCTCGGCGACCCGGACGCCACCAGTGGTGTTGGCGTCGTGACGCACGACGCGATGCTGTACGACGACCTGACCGCGCGTGAGAACCTCCAATTTCACGCCCGCCTACACGGCGTTGACGGCGTCGACGCCCGAGTCAAAACGGTCCTCAACAACGTGGGTCTCGCCGACCGGGGAAGCCAGCGGCCTGCGACATTCTCGCATGGCCTCCGGAAGCGCCTGTCCCTGGCGCGCGCGTTGCTCCACGACCCCGACGTACTGTTGCTCGACGAACCGTACTCGGGGCTCGACCAGCGCGGTGTTACCGACCTCGGCCACATTCTCGATGGCATCGACGACAGGACCATCCTCATATCTACCCATAATCTCAACCTGGGACTGCAGCGGTGCTCGCGAGCGCTCGTCCTTGACCGTGGCCGCGTCCAGGCCGACATCCAGACCGCGTCCACGTCGCCGGACGAGTTCGAAGCTACCTACCGACGTGCTATCGGGCTTGACGGCCAGTCGACGGACAACCGCTCCACCGCCACCGACCAGCAATGACGAGCTACCTTACCGCCGTCTACCTCGTAATGCGCAAGGATCTCCACCTAGAGGTGCGGACAAAGCAGGTGACGACCACGGCCGCCGTGTTCGCGTTACTGGTCGTACTGGCGTTCGCGTTCGGATTCGTGAAGACGTTCACCGACCCTCAGGTCGTCGGGCGGAGCGCGCTCTGGGTTGCGTTCGTGTTCGCCGGCACCCTAGGAGTGACTGAAGCGGCCGACGTCGAGGCCCAGCACGCCGCCCTTGACGGCCTACTGCTGGCGCCTGTCGATCGATCGGCGGTGTACGTCGGGAAGGTCCTCAGCACGACCGCGTTCGTGCTCGCCGTAGACCTCGTCACCCTCGCCGCGACAGGCGTATTCCTCGGGTATGAACTTGCGCTCTCGGTGATGCCGGCGCTCGCCGGCGTGCTCGCGCTGGCCGCATTCGGCTTCTCAGCGGTCGGCGTTGTCGTATCGACGTTGACGTTTCGGTCGTCGCTGGGCGAACTCGTGTTGCCCGTGCTACTCGTGCCGCTGGTCGTGCCGGTGTTGCTCGCGGGCGTCGAACTCACAGCTGCGCTCACGACCGGCGCACCGACGGGCACGTGGCTTCGTGTATTGGGTTCGTACGCAGGCATTCTATTCCTTGGCGGACTTGTGACCTTCGAGTACGCCGTCGAGGAATGAGAATGAGCGAAGGGTGGCGCTGATTACAGCACGCGGTAGGCGACGAGGCCGCCGCCGACCATCACGGTGAGACTGCCGAAGACGGGAATCGTCGGGAACTCAGGGATCGAGTTGCTCTCCGATGACCCTGTCTCGGCCATATTGGCTCCACCAGCACTTCCGTTACCGCCGGCCGTAGCGGAGCGCGCGTCCGAGACATCGACCCTGACAGTCTCGTTCGCGCTCACTGGGCCGTCTGACGTGAGAACCGGGACGGGCGAGTCACCAACGCGGAGGTTCTCGGAGTGGTCAACCTCGTCGATGTCGTATCCCTGGAACGACACCGCGAAGCTCTCCGCGTCACGACGGAGTTGCTTCTCGAACGTTCGGTCGGCAATATCGTAGGCGACGCCGACCTGTGTGCTGCCGTTCGCGGGGACTGACACGTCCACAGCGACTCCGCCGTCGACGCGCCGATAGTTGGTCTCTTCACCGGCCGCCATCGCGGAGTACGGCTGGCCGTCCGACGGCACCCCGACGACGACCGTACCGGCGAACGGCCGGTCAGCGCCGTTCTGGAGGGTAAGCGTTTCCACCACGCCCGTGAGACCCGAGCGGTTCTGTGGTGCAAGCACGCGGACGACGTGGCTGACGGGGTCGCCGCCCATCACCGACAGCACGCTGGGTTCGTCGACGGGCGGCGGCGTCGACACGGTCACATTCTGGGTGCC
The DNA here is from genome assembly GCF_021233435.1 of Halobacterium noricense. Lineage (NCBI taxonomy): Archaea > Methanobacteriati > Methanobacteriota > Halobacteria > Halobacteriales > Halobacteriaceae > Halobacterium > Halobacterium noricense. The sequence goes on from NZ_CP089469.1 coordinate 237,488, forward strand.
GCCGTCCACAGTGGAGACTGTCTCGCGATACTGGACGCCGTCGACGGCGACGGCGAGGCGGTACGTCTCGTTTGACTCCAGGGGAGCGAACGCAAACGTTCCGTTTTTGGCCGCCTGGGTGCGGTCGACCGAGAAGCCGGCCTCGTCGATGAGGCTGACAGTGGTGTTTGGTCGCGGCTCGCCAGCCTCGTCGACTACCTGGCCGGAGATGGCGGCCTCGAGGTCGATGGTCGCCGTGGAGTCGTTCCGCAGCACCTCGTAGTGGGCGGCGCCGTCGTGGACGACGCGGACGACGTACGCGGGCGAGTCGGGCGCGTCAACGGAGAAGGTGGTTCCATCGACGGTCGTCCGCACGGAGTTCCCCGTACTGCGCAGGTTTTCGTCGACGGGTGCGACGGTCACGCGAGCGCCATCGGCTGAGCCGTCCGCAACGGTGACGGTGCCTGAAACTGAGGTAGTCGCTGCAGCGATACTTGGGAGGGCAATGATGCAAGCGGTGAAAACAACGACTGCGGCAAGAGCGTGCTTATGGTTCATGTTAGTCTGTTGTCTCCGGTTCGACATCGGTACTCGAAGCAGTCGAAGCAGTTAGCGTCTGAATACCGTGCTCGGGGTCAAACACGAGCACGGTGGACATCCCCGCGACGAGCAACACGATGCTGAGCCGCAGCAGGGACATTAACGGCACCTGCTTGACGGTCATCGAGGCAGTGCCGTCGCTGACGCCCGCGATGACGTAGGTGTCGGTCACGAGTCCCCGGTCGATGAGAACATCCCTGACCTGCATGTTACCTTGCTGGGGGTACTCGCGCTGACCGGCGACCCCGGAAGTGACAAGTTTCCCGTCCTCGTAAACGGCAAGCGAGACGCCGTCAACTTGTACGCGCGTCGGGACCACACCTTCGGGGGGGTTTGCTGGTGAGCCGATGGTCTGCGGGCTCGCGAGCACCGTTGCGTCGGCGTTCGGCACGAAGTTCCACATCAGCCGGCCGCGTGCGACGAGGCCTTGGCCGGTCTGGACGGAGAGATTGCCCGTGGTCTCGTTGCGTTGGATGACGCCCACCCACGTCCGAGAGTTATCAAGTTGGATAACCGTCGCCTGTGGCCCCCTTCTGATGTCAGTGACGGTGCCGTACACCGCCTGTACCGTTCCGTTTAGTGACGGTCCACGAGCAGCCACTTGGTCGGCCGAGAGCGCGTATGACTCAGGCTTGGGGTTCTGGGGGAACTCGTTGCTGGTGTAGTCAAGCACGCGGACCGAGTAGTCGGTGCCGGCAACGTCCTGATAGGAGGTGTCGACGGACTCCGACGCGATGCCGGTCGCCATCGCTGACGCCTGGCCCGCGAACATATACATAAACGGAAGCGACAGCACGAGTAGCACGGCACCGACATGGATGGCAGTGATTCCTGTCTCCTTGAACATCGCGCCCCGGTCGGCGGTCGCCGGGATTCGGGCGAGCGCGCGCTTCGTGACGCCGAGAATGGCGTACGCGGCCGGGGGGAGAATCGAGAGCACGCTGATACTCCCGAGGACGCCGTATATAGGGGATTGAGTCGGCGGCGAAGGGGAAAGCTGCCAGGTCTCTGAGGGTGCGACGAACGCAGCGGCCACGGCCGCTGTGCCGAAGACGGCTAACCCGGTGAGGCTGCGGCGGCGCCCCTCAACGTCGAAGTCCATGTAGAAACCCAATAACAGCAGCGCGATGCCGACCAACGGGTAGCTCCAAAGGTTGAAGTAGTGAGACTCCACGGACACTTCGACGCCGGTAACCGCGGCCCGGAGGACGGGGAACGACAGCCCCCAGAGGGAGACGAACGTCAGCAGACCGAACAGCAGGACGGCGGCGTGCAGGAGATTGTCCCGCGTGAGCCACGCGCCGTCTGAGCCGGTCGCTTCGCCGTCCTGGAGGAACCAGTACGCGAGCGGGACGACGACGCCCAAGACGCTAGTCAACACCATCAGGACGATGAATGAGATGCCGATACCGCCGTCGGCGAAAGAGTGAACACTCCGGAATGTCCCGCTGCGGACGATGGAGGTGGTGTAAATTGCGAGCGAGAATACCGTCGCAGTCATCGCGGGCGCGAGAATCCGGTACTCGTCGTTCGGCCGGTACCGGACGACGGCGTGGACAGTGGCAGTGAGGAACAACCACGGCACGAGAATAGCTGTCTCCACCGGGTCCCACGCCCAGATACCACCCCAGCCGAGTACGGTGTACGACCAGAGGCCGCCGAGCGCCACGGCGACCGTAAGGAACAGCCAGCTGACGCGCAGCCAGCGCGTGACGCTCCCGCGCCAGGCCGCAAACACGCTTCCGTCACCCCGGAATAGAGAGACGAAGTGCGCGGCGCCGATGGCGAACGGCATCGTGAGCAGCGCGTAGGAGACAAACATCACGGGTGGGTGGATGGCCATGTACGGGTCGACCAGCAGAGGGTTGAGCCCCTCGCCACTCGTCGGAATGTACCCTGGTGGCGCGTTCGCGAACTCCGTCCGAATGGACGCGAACGGGCTCTGGAGCAGTAGCATCCCGACGAAGTACGTGACGATCCCGAACGTGATAGCGTGGACGAGCTTCGAGTGGCGGTCCGGGAACCCGCGGATGACCCCGGCGGTGAACGCGACCAGCGCAGTGAGCGCCGCCCACAGCAAGATCGACCCCTCGTTACCGGCGTACACGCCGGTCACGCGGTACAGCAGCGGGAGGTAGTCGGCGGTGTTGTTCCACACATACGCGTTCGAGTAGTCCGTCACCACGAACTGGTACGTGAGCTGGGCTAGGGCGCCGGCCAGCGCTACCGCGCCTGTGCCCGTGAGCATCGTCACGTACCCGACGTGCCGGTCGTCATCGGCGAGGTACGCGCGGGCAAGAATACCGGTTGCGCCCAGCAGAACGGCGAACGCAGTGGCGAGCAGGACATTCCCGACGTTCATTGGTTGTCACCCGCGTCGTACTCGCGCTCGGCCTTTGCGAGGTAATTGAGGAACGCCTCGCGGTCGGCGTATCCGGAGATCTTCACAAGCTGTTCACCCTCGGGCGTGATGATGACGTGCTGTGGCGGGTAGTTGGCGTTGTACCGCTGCTGGAGGCGGCCGTATTCGCCCTGGTCGCTGTCGAGGTTCACCGCTACCTTCACGAAATCGTCGAGTTCAGCTTGTACCTCGGGGTCAGAGTAGACGTACTGGTTGTAGTCTTCGCAGTACGTACACCACGTCGTCCAGAAGTAGATGACGATGGGGCGGTCCTGCTCGCTGGCTAGCTGCTCGGCCTCGGAGAAGTCGGTCCGCCATTCGGTTTCGCCGTGGTACGAATAGTTATCGTCGCTCAACACTGGTGCGGAGTGCATCGACAGGTAGCCAATGCCCAGAAGGAAGACGAAGAAGGCGATTGTAAGCGCCTTTCGAGGCTTCATCGATGTGTGATGCTTTCTCACCTCCCTCATTAAAATGTGCTGTCTGTGAACGACCCGGGGTCGGCGCACGTCAGACGGTTTCTCGCGTGTCCGCTAATACTCCCATGTCCGCAGAAAAGCTTTATTACAGTCGTGTCCACATATTGGAATACCGATTGCGAATACCGCAGTAGCAAGCTGAAATCACCACCGGGACCGATGAGCAATACGTAGAGATCTACGATGAGCAAACGAGATTCAACGAGACTACTGAAACCGACGCTGCTCGTGGTCGGAGCGGTCATCGCGGGTGTCATCGTCGTCTTCGCCGTCAACGGCGCGTTGGCGTTCATGAGCGACACCGGCGGGGCGCCGTCGGCTATGGAGGGCGATGGCGGTGGCGGCGGTGTCATCCAGCTACCGGGAACGTGGAGCGGCTCGCAGTGGTACAGTCCGGAACTCCGCGACGAGGGGTTCGAGTACAAGAATGCTTCAGCGGGCGACAAGGTGGAGTTCGTCCCGAAGGAGATGAACAACTCAACGCTCCCGGAGAACGAAAATCGGCGGGAGCTCATCCAGTACGGGCGTGAGATCTTCGCGAACACGTCCAACGAGATGCCCAACCACGTCGGCAACGAACTGTCGTGTGCGAACTGTCACGGCGGCGGCGACCTGCCGACGACCACCGGTATGGTCGGCCAGGATATCGACATGATTCCGCTCGTCGGCACCGCAGCCGGCTATCCCGAGTGGACCGGCCGCACTGAGCGGATGCGGGACATGCGCCAGCGCATCATGGGCTGCTTCCTGCGGAGCATGGACGCGCCCGGTTCCCCCGAGGGGGTCCCAGCGTACGACAGTCGTGAGATCCAGGCGATGGAGTCGTACATGGTCTGGCTGAACAAGGGCACGCCGAGCCAGAAGGTGCCGTACTGGCGGCACATCCGGAAGCCCGAGGGCGACGAGAAGGTGAACGTAACAGAAGCCAACCCGGTGCGGGGCGCCGATCTCTACCTCGAGAACTGCGCATCCTGCCACGGCGCTGACGGCCAGGGGACTCCCGGCCAGTATCCGCCGCTATGGGGTGAGGGCTCCTACAACGACGGTGCCGGCATGGGCCGGCTGTACACGTCTGCCGGATTCATCCGGGAGGCCATGCCGTACGGCACGGCGCACACGTTCACGGACTGGAGGGACGTCCATGACGTCGCCGCGTTCATGAACGGCCACAAACGCCCGCACCTCCCACGGCAGCCCAAAGACTGGGCCGAGTCTGGGGCGCCCGACGAGGGGATCTACTACCAGCGCGTTCAGGAGCGGTTCGGCTACGACATGAACCCGATGACGAAGAAGCTCATGATCGCCGGGATCCCCATCGGCTCCCAGGAGATTAACCAGAGCGTCATCCCTGACAACGTTGACCGCTACGACCAGCCCCTCCGTGACGTCGAAGTGAACGGCTCGTGGCAGACCACCTGGATTCGGACGTACGAGGAATACGACAACGGCTGGTCCACGAACGAGACCGAGCCGAACAACTCAACGTCCACTGACGCGCAAGAGTTGATAGGGGCAGCAATAGACGGCGGCAGTAGCCAGCAGGCAAGCTGACCGCCGTCCGTGATTCGCTGACATAATGGTAGAGGCTCCAACTACGTTCGCGGTGTTCGCCGCCGGCATTCTGACGATCTTGACGCCGTGCTGTCTGCCGATGATCCCGGTACTCGTAGTTGGGTCGTCAGGCCACTCGTTGCGCCCGGTGGCCATCGTGGCGGGGAGTACGCTCACGTTCACCGTGCTCGGGGTCGCGACTGGGATGATAGGGTCCGTAACCCCTGACACCGTTCGGTTACCGTTCGCCATCATGATGCTGGCGTTCGGGGCCATAATGGCAGACGACGACCTCAACGAGATGTACTCCCGGTACGCGTCCCGGTTGTCAGGACGCGCGTCGGCTGCGAGCACGCGGATCGACAAGGACGAGCGGCCGCTGACAAACGCGTTCGTCGTCGGCCTCCTGCTCGGGGTTATCTGGCTACCGTGCGTCGGTCCCGTCCTTGGGGGCGTGCTCGCGCTCGCCGGAACGACCGGTGACGTTGGGCGGAGCGCATGGCTGTTGTTCACCTACGGTGGCGGCTTCTCAGTGCCGCTGCTCGGGGTGGCCTACGCCGGTAAGCACGGTGTCCAGCGGGTCTTCAATTCCATCACTGAGGGTGTCTCGGGGGACGCGGTCCAGACAGCGACCGGGTACACGTTCCTGGCATTAGGCGTGGCCGTCCTCTTCGACGTGGACAAATTGCTGCTTGCGTCAATCGTTGAGTACCTATGAGAGCACACGCATGAGTTCGGACGAGATTGAATCGACGACCGATCAAGCAAGCGAGCGGTCCCAGAGTCTGCGGCTCGGACAGCTGGTCGGACGTGTGACCCGCGTGCTGCGTGCGGTAATCATGAGCCGCGTCGTGAAGTGGGGAGCGCTGGTGTCAGGCGTGGCATCGTTCGTACTGGTGTTCGGTTCCGCGTCGGACGTGATGTACGGCGTCTCCCACGGTGGAAACCTGCTGGCGTATTGGCACATCGCGCTGGCATGGGTGGCGGCATCCGCGCTCGGGACGACGTTCGTCGGCAGTGCGCTCTACCTTCGGTACCGGGGAGCGTTCTGGAGCCGGCTCGCGCACAGCGCGGGTGAACTCGGGTTCTTGCTCGTGACGCTGACGCTGCTGTTCGGGAGTTTCTGGGGGAAGGTTATCTGGAACTCCTACTGGGAGTGGACGGACGTACGGCTGGTGACGTTTCTGGTCGTGTGGTTCATCTACGCGGGCTACCTGGTCGTCCACGCTGGTACCGATGGTGGCAGCGGCGACCGGTACGCCGCCGTCTACGGTGTGCTTGGCTTTATCACGGTGCCTATCTCCTACGTCTCGACGCGTCTGTGGACGCCGACATTTCACGAGACGACGCTGGGGAACCCGGACGTGAGCGCGAATATCGACCCGACGACGCTACTGGTGTCGCTGCTGGCGGCGTCGCTACTATATCTCTACCTACTCGGGCTCCGCATACAGCTGCACGAACTCGAAGACGACCTCGCGGCACGCCAGCAACGGAGGTGACATAATGGAACCACTGCTACTGGCCGGCTACACGGCACTGTTCGTGACGCTGTTCGGGTACGTAGCGTACCTGCAGCGGCGGATGGAACACCTTGAGCGCCGTCTCGCCGACCTCGACGACTGAAGTCACGCCAACGACCAATAGCTTATTGCCATTACATGGTTCATACATTATTATGAGTTCGAGTGGTAATGGGGGTACGACGGCGGCCGGCCGTCGGGCGTTCCTCAAGAGAGCAGCGCTGGTGACCGGCGCCGCCGCAGCGGGCGGCACAACCGGAACAGTCACAGCTCAGGAGGGCCAGAATTACGACGGCTGGCTCGCCGACACGAGTAACTTCAATGGAACCTACGACTACACGGGCCAAGACCAGGTGACTGTCTGGGTCGGCGCATCCGGTAACGGTGGAAACTTCGCGTTCGCCCCGGCAGCGATCCGCGTCGATCCCGGCACCGAAGTCGTCTGGGAGTGGACGGGCAAGGGCGGCACCCACAACGTCGTCGACAACGCAGGAAACTTCGAGAGTGACATATACAGCCAGGCTGGCAAGACGTACTCACGGACGTTCGAGTCAGAGGGGACGTACAAGTACCTCTGTGTCCCTCACCAGACGTTTGGGATGAAAGGCGTCGTTGTCGTCGGCGGGTCAGGCGGATTGGATCCAAGCGAGTTCGAGAAACCTGCCTCGGCCAGTGACTCCGCCGATGGTAACGGAGCGGGTGGTGACGACTCGTCCAACGGTGGAAACGGCCGACCGGTGTCCCTGGAGGCGGCTCTGATGGTGACTAGTGTGGCAATAGCGTTCCTCTCGCCCATCATGTTCGGCCTGTTCCTGATGTTCGACGACAGCGACGACACTGCCGCCGCCAAGTAAGCACCACTGTCGGCGACCCATCTAATGTTCGACGATAAGATGCACGCCGCCAGCACAGCTGAACCAAGTGACACAAGCAAGTGACATCCTTCGCGCCGTGAACGGTGCGGCTTCCCTCGACAAAGGGAATCCGGTCTTGTACCGGTCGGTTTCAAGACGTGCTCTTCCGAGGTCGGCGGAGCGGGTTTTCAACCCTCGCTCGGAAGCGTCCTCTGGCCTTGTCACGGGGGCTCCTATCCGCCACCGAGTTATCGCCTTGCAGTTTCTCAACGTGGCTCTCTCCGTGGCGGTCGTGTGGCTCAAGAGAGTAAGGCTCTCCCGCCATCACAAAAGGCTCGGGACCTTTTGGACGGTAGTGACTCGATGGAAACGCTGCTATGCCATGAGAGCGTGAACCAAGATATGGGGCGCAAGAGACCGATATCTGAACCGTGCCATCGAGCACGTGGTAGTGACTGGTCCATGTGCGAAGGGAGCCGAGTCATGGGCGTTACAGCCCGGATGCCGCGCGCCGCGGCATCCGGGAAAGCCCGAATAGGTGCATCTCTGCTTCACGCACTGGCGTCCCGGGTGAACAAACCATGTACCTCGGAATCGACGTCCACAAACGGTACGCACAGGTAGAAAATATTCGAGTGGTCGGAAAGAATACATGACACGAGTGGTCACTACCGTGTGTATCGCCGAGTTGGCGCCAGAATTGAGACCGCTGCCGCCAGATTACCTGTCACCACCCTTCGCCCTCCACCCCCATGGAGGAGCACCGGCGATACACCGCTTCACCGTTTTCGACTACACTGCAGAACCCCCTCATTCTGAGAAGTTACTCCCCGTATTATCGCAAGTCGGCGTGGATCAGTCCGGATAAGTAGGGGACGGAACGGTGTCTGACGTGTGCCATACCCATACTTCCACGGCTTCCATCTCCCGGCAGATATTTATAACAGACACCCCCCCATGGCTTCCAACTTCTCCGAAAACCCATGCTTCCACGGCTTCGAGGAGTTCCACGCTCTTAACCACACACCCCCCACGACTTCCAACTTACTTCTTACTCATCTAACACACCGTGTTCTCTCGCTTCCGCACGCAAATCATCTAAGATAAATCCATCATCCGTCTGGTCTGACTCCTCCAGTGCTGACGCTACAGTTTCCAAATCTGTAACGAGCGAGTAACGATTTGGGACGCCACGCTGATTGCGAGCGTTATTGGAGATGTGGAGAATGCCCTTATCTACCATTGAAAGCAGGTTATTGTGCGCTCCACGCCGAGAAATAGCACTCTTCCCATGCTCTTTGACTGTTGCTTCATACGTAGCGTAAATATCCGATGTGCCAGCCGGTGTTTCGGCTCGTGCATGATACTGGGAGATGGACAGCAGGAGATACCGCTGCGAATCGCTCAAATTCTTGATTCCACGAGTGACCGTCTCCTCCTCGACGATTCGTTTTGCCTCTCGGACATGGCGTTCTTTCACTTGTTCAAACGGTTGCGTGGATTCTGGAGCATTCCGAACCTCATCTTCAGCGAGTTGAGTTGCCTTCCGAAGGATGCGGATGGCGTAACGGGCACTCCCGTGTTCCTTGGTGGCGACCGCAGCACAAAGCGGGATAACGTCCTCGGAGAGTGCGTCCTCATAGAATGCGTCCTCTGCTCGTCGTTGAAGAATAGACTGCAGGTCTTGAGAGTCGTATTCTGGGAAGTGAACTTCTGACTCACAGAGTGTGTCCCGCACTGAGGTTTTCATGTTATTTTTAAAGTAGAGGTCGTTGGAGATGCCGACGATGCAGATTTCTGAGTTAAGTTGACCCATAGATTGCCCCCGAGTGAGCTGGTAGAGGAGTTCGCCGTCTGAACCGAGCCCATCAATTTCGTCCAGAACAAGGATGACGTAATCGTCACCGTTCGCCAGCCCCTCGAAGAGTTGTTCGTAGACCTCTGAGGAAGGATACCCAGTGCGACTGAGTTCGGGCTCATCCAGGTCGATGGTTGTGAGTGGGCTCGTCGGAGAGCGGAGTTCGTTGACGATGTCAATGGCGGCTTGATACGATGACTGCGAGCCAGAACAGTTCGTCTCCACAATGTCTACGTCCACACCGTTGTCTTCTGCTTTCTGCTGTAGCTCGGGCAGTAGTGTTCGTGTGGCGAGTGTCTTGCCGACACCTGACTCGCCGAAGAGAAAAATGTTGTCGGCGTCCCATCCTTTCAGAATTGGAGCGAGAAGATTAACGTATTCATCCATTTCCTCGCCCCGTTCTTCGATTTCGTCTGGTTGGTATTCCGGCTTCAGATAGGAGATGTCCTTGATGAAGACATCCTTGACAAGGCTGTCGTCGAAATACTCAGTCATTACTGATGGAGTGAGACAGCGATTGGCATAAAACCAGAGGGTTCCACACCCACCACGGCTTCCAACCCCTCGAACACTTATAAAACACCCTCTCCCCACTATTTCCAACCTAGACTAGGATAACCAGTGCAGTCTACAGCATTTACACTCTAGATAGGGAAACAAGTAAGTGGTTGACAGCAGAACCAAAACCGTAGTGGGTTCAAATCAAAGGGAGTGAGGCACTCGAAGAGTGTCCTCCGACCGATGAACCCATCCTGTTGTCCAGCATCCTGTGGAGAGTTGGAAATAGTGGGGAGAGGGTGTGTCTTAAAGAATTGCCCCGTTGGAAGTCGTGGAGGCGGTGGTTGGGGGTGATTGTCTCTATCTTGCCATCTCCTGCATCGTCCACGAGAAATCACGCTTCCAGCACCAATCCGCTTGACGTCCTGCTTGGTCTCTCCTCATCTTGTCCTTGCTCGTGTCCAGCTCGCTCCAACGGTTTCGCTCATTTGAGCGAGAAATCTTTGACACTATCGACCTCGGGACTTACCGAGGAGACGACTACTCTATACAACTGCTGACGAGGGGACCGGCTTCGGACTCAGTATCGTCGAAGAAGTCGCCAGTCGACACGGCTGGGAGGTTTCGGCAACAAACGGACAAGCGGTGGCGCCAGCTTCGAAATCACTATCACTTGCTAATCGCCCATCCTGATGAGACAGACGAGAAAGGAGGCCAGAACCATCGGTCACTCACGAAGTTCGCTACCCCTCAGGCTGATAACACTGTAGAGTGCCAGTCTGTCAAGGGCCAGCCATCGATTCTTTCGATATTGCGATATGCGATGGCTTGCATCATGTTCGTTTCTCTCGGACGCCCTCGCGGTCACGAGTCATGTCTTCGCAGTTCGGACATACACGTGGTTCGTCGATAGAGTCCGGGGTGAATACACGGACGTAGACGTCTGTGACGTGGCTGCCACAGTTCTGGCACTCCGGCATACCAGTAGCAGTCATCTTATCGGTCATAGGCTTTCTGTCAGCGACGAAACGAGCGAGTAGAACTGCAGAAGCGTCCACAACCCTTCCAGACTTAGTCTTGGGAAGCTCACAACTCAATACCTTGTCGCATAGATCGCCTGGCTATGGAGTGACCAATTTGGCGCTGTTGAAATCCTATTGATCAGATACTATGTTCGGTGAAACAGCCGGTAAGTGAGGATGCGAAGTAAGCACCGAGCTTTCTGTCAGGTGTCGATAATCGGGTGGTACTGTGTTGACTGCCGGGGCGCATCGCTCACCGGACCAGCGTTAGTCCCGAGGTCGTACCGCCGCGCACCACGAACCCGTCTTCAACCGCGACGAGACCATCAATCGTCCCAAGTCCGTACTCCTCGCGTGACCACGTCGTTCGCTGGTCGCCCGTCTCTCGGTCGTAGAGCGTAATTCCGGTGTTCGTCCGGCCAAGCGCGATCCAATCATCACCGATGAGAGGACGGCCAGTAACGATTCCAGTGTTCTTTTTCCAGCGTGTTACACCCGTCGCTGCGTCGAGGACGAAACTCGTACTGCCCATGCCTGCAGGGACGACCACGTCATCGCCATCGACGGCGAGGCCGGAGTGAATCTTCTCAACGCCGTCGAGTGACCGTGACCAGACCGTCTCCCCGCTGTGAGCATCAATCGCGTACACCGTTCCGCGATTGTCCGCAACCCAGACCGTCCCATCTTGAACGGAGGCCGACCCGACAATCTTCCCGAGTGAGAGATGCCACCGCTGTTCGCCGTCTAAATCGTGACCGTAGATGTCACCAGTCCCATTAGCGTTCTCTGTGGTGTAGACGCCTGCATTATCGAGAGCTAGTGTGTCACCACCATTAGCACTCCATAGGCGGTCTCCAGTCCGCATGTCGATCGCAATCAGGGACGACCCAGCAAGGAAGACGGTCTCATCATGCGCCGCGACGGACGTCGCCTCCCGGCTCCCAGCAGTAACACGCCAATACCGGTCGCCAGTCCCCTGATCGAGCGCGTCCAGACGATTCAGTCCGGGGACAAAGGCGACCCCACAAGTAATCAGTGGCACTGCATCAACCTGTTCGTCGAGGTCGTACTTCCAGCGCGCCCCGTCTATTGGGGATTGGAGATCGACCGCGATGAGTCCACTAGCCACCGGAACGTATGCTGTACCGTCTGCGACTACTGGTAGTGCGGCGGCGAGTTCTTGTTGTCCGTCCTTGTGGATGCCGGCGAGGAGATCAACGGCGTCGGCGTCGGGAGCCGGGGGAGAGGTATCAGTGTGGCCGGTGCGACCGGAATCACCACCAGCGGTTGGCCACGTAGTGGGTGAATCGTCACAAGGGCCCTCTACAGTGGTATCGCTCTCGAAGTAGTCTCGAATACCCCCCAGACAGCCAGCCAAACTAGCAGAAGCGGCAGTACCGATGGTGGTCAGGAAGCGGCGTCTAGAGGGCATTAGACGAATTTTGTACGGCCAGCCATAATATTATTTGGCTGGGTCAAATTATCACTCGAAAACTGCTGGCCTAGGCGAGCCGGGCTGCAGAATACACCTTCTGTACTTAGCGAAGCTATGCATCACATCGAGGCGGGTTCTTACCAGTAGATTCGGGTGAAACAATCGCTCAGTAGGAATGCTTACTGATCGAGAATGAACGCTACTGTGAGGAGGCTAATTCCACCAAGAAGGGTCAAGAATGCACCTATCGCGGGGCTAAAGCCGGAAACGTTCATCAGCCGGACGATCCAAGCGAGACTGAGCACAACAACGAGTCCTGCAACCCCTATTGAAGTGATACGAATCCCCCGAGTGCCCGCCGATTGCCAGCCTAATGCGAACGCTCCGACGCCAGCGATGAGCGTATACTGGCCATACACCGCAAGCCCAGACTCCAACCCCGGGAAGTACATGAAATTGAAGACTCCTGCTGGAATCCTCGTCCACGGAAGAAGTGACCCAACGACAACGACGATTGCACAAACTGACTGAATTCGTGGACGAGTCAGGAGTGATGGAGTGTACCCGGAGACGCTCAGGCCCATACGAAGGCTACGTCCATCTGATAAATAATGATTCCGCTACCGTTAGCGTTCAGTAGTTCCTCTGTACTTATCGAAACGTCGCACCACAGCGAGCGGATTCTCACGAGTTGGATTGAGTGGAGCAGCCGATCAGTAGGGGTGCGATCTACCCAGAAGACACTTGCTGAACATGTTCTAATTCAGTAGTGGTGCCCTCTAACCGGTCTCGTCGTGCCATCCTTGCGAGTGTCGGGAGCGTATTGCTTGCCGGCTGTAGCGCCACCTCACCCACTGGGTCAACCACTCAGGACACTCCAAATTCAACCACGCCCGCTCCCTCCTCCCCGCCGTCGTGTTCAGGGTCTGGCGAGGTGACTCTCACCGCTGAAAACGAGGTGTTTACCGTCGAGGAGACGTACGACGGGTTCGAGTTCACGCTCCACAATCAGACGACGGCTTCGCTGACGATTACGCGGACGAAGGCGTGGGAAATCGAGAGACGCACATCTGATGGCTGGGAACAAGTCGCAACGGAGGGCGGTGTCGCGGACGGTGAGACTCGGACGCTGGACTGTGGCGAGGAACACTCGTGGCATCTCGCCCTCTTCGAACATCCGACGCCACCAGGTCGCAAGACCACGTACCTATTTCAGAATCTCTCCGAGGGACGGTACAAATTCTCGGTAACAGGGAATCTCGAAACTGGCGTGGAGATTACTCGTGAAACCCAGTTCAAGGTGCAGAGACAACTACCACCACAGACCAAGACTGAGGAATAACCTCGCCTATCTGAACACTGCCGAACGAATAGGCCCCCAAATATTCCCCTCGTCAGCGACAATCCCTTGGTATGGTTGAGTACTGTGATAAGTGTGGGACGGAACTTGGCTCATCCCAGGAACGCCACCAGCGGTACCGAATCGAGCATCCGTCGGATTCGGTCGAGACACTGGAAGGGCGTCTGTGTTCGGATTGTTTCTGGGAGCTCAAAGAGTGGCTCGAAACGGAGGAGGTCACGTAACGGCGTTCCACTGATTGAGCGATACAGCGTCTGTCCTTACCAATCTACGCTCGGATCTAGTAGCCGTTGAGGGTCTCACCAGCGCCACATATTCCCACCCGCCGTACTTTAAGTGAGTTGTCCGACGAATACTCTGTATGAGCACGCTCGCGGACACAATCCAAATCGAGAATGTCGTTGCATCCAGTGATATCGGCCAAGAACTCGCCCTCGACCAACTCGCCACAGACCTTCCCGGCGCCGAGTACAACCCCGAGGACTTCCCGGGAATCGTCTACCGCCTCCAGGAGCCGAAATCAGCCACGCTGATCTTCCGCTCGGGCAAAGTCGTCTGCACCGGCGCGCAAAGCGTCGACGACGTCCACGAAGCTCTCGGCATCGTTTTCGATGACATCCGCGAGTTAGGGATCGATGTCGCGAGTAATCCGCCGATTGAGGTGCAGAATATCGTCTCCAGCGCCAACCTCAAGCAATCACTGAACTTGAACGCAATCGCAATCGGGCTCGGCCTAGAGCAAATCGAGTACGAACCCGAACAGTTCCCCGGCCTCGTTTATCGACTCGATGAACCCGATGTCGTCGTTCTCTTGTTTGGCAGTGGGAAACTCGTGATTACTGGCGCAAATGAATCTGAGGACGCCCAGCACGCGCTGGCACACGTCAAAGACCGCCTCACCGAACTCGGCTTGCTTGAGTAATCCCCCGTTTATAGAACGACTACCACGCGAAAGGAGCTGTGTTGCTGGGGCGAGTGGCATCCACCTGTCCCTGATCGCTGAGAACAGGGGTGTTACTCGCTGAAGTCGACGTACTGGGATTCCCAGTCACGACGAGCAGCAATTTCACGGCGGCCACGCTGTGTGAGCGTGTACACGTTCGTGCGTTTGTCGAGTTCGCCCTTCTCGACGAGGCCTTTGTCGACGAGGCCATCGAGATTCGGATAGAGTCGGCCGTGATTGATGTCTTGCTCGTAGTAGTCCTCAAGTTCGTCCTTAACTGCGAGCCCATGTGGTTCGTCAAGCCCGGCGATCACATACAAGATGTCCCGCTGGAATCCAGTTAAATCGTGCATTCGTCTATTTCTCTTCTTTTCGCGGGTTGATTAAGTGTTCTCTGGTGCTCAGTGGAGAATATGCGATACGACGAGGTGAGAATTCCGCGTGAGAACTTCGAACCTTTATCTGGTGGGCGGGCGAAACCTGCGATGGAATGTCTGACCTCATCGTCAAAGCAGCCGTGAAGGACGAACTTTCGGAGCACAACGTCTCGGCCGATTTCTACGACGCCCTCAACGAGGAAGTCGCTGAACTGCTCGATGACGCCGCCGACCGTGCCGAAGCGAACAACCGGAAGACGGTCCAGCCTCGCGACCTGTAGGCCTGTGTAACGCAGCCAACCCGGCACTCGAACGTAGCTTTTTGAGGTTCCTGTTCAGAAGTTAGGAAACGGAGATGGCGGACGCACCGGATACCGAACGGCAGGCGGTCGAACCCGATGCGAGAGAGGTCCTTAGCGTGTCCCAGCTGAACGACCGGATCGCGTCGGTCGTCCAGGACACGCCTGCTCTCAACGGCGTCCGCTGTATTGGCGAGGTCACCGACCTGCACCAGAACAGTACGGCGCTCTACTTCACGCTCACCGACGGCGACGCCGAGCTCCCCGGTATGATCTGGGCGAACCGTTACCGGGAGATGGACGCCGACCTCGAGGACGGGACCGAAGTCATCCTCGAGGGCGATATCGACTACTGGGTCGAAGGTGGGAAAATCGATCTCAAACCGTGGGAGGTGATCGTCGTCGGCAACGGCGACCAAGCGGCTGCCGTCGAGCGACTGCGAAGCGAACTCGAAGAGCGTGGCTGGTTTGATGACGAGCAGAAACAGCAACCGCCGGCGTTCCCGGAACGAATCGGCGTCGTCACGTCCTTTCGAGGAGACGCCCGGTACGACATCCAGAACGAGATCCACGGACAGGACCCCACCGTCAACATCCTGGTGAAGGACGCAACCGTCCAAGGATCGAACGCGCCGACGTCCATCGCGAACGGCATCCACCATCTCGACCGCTCGGAGGACGTCGACGCCATCATCGTCGGCCGTGGCGGTGGGAGCGATTCGAACCTCCAAGCCTTCAACACCGAACGGGTCGCGGAGGCGATCTTCACCGCGAATACCCCGATGGTCACGGCGATTGGACACACCGATGACCGGCTCATCGCGGATCAGGTGGCGGACGTCGCGACGATCACGCCGACCGCCGCCGGCGAGTATATCGCGAACTCCCGGAATGACTTTCTCGCCAGCGAGATCGAGCCGCTAGAGCAGCAACTTGACGCTACGTACGAGACCTTCCAGCAGGAGCACGAACACGAGGCGAAACTGGCAGAGGCTGTCGAGGAGGTGACGGCACCAGAGGGTCTTCCGCCAGTCTACTACAAGGCCGCTATTGCCGTGCTTCTGGTGCTGTTGCTGCTCATCACTGCGCTCTGGCTGGGGGTGATCTAAGCGTGGCAAAAGATCCCGAAATCCACGATCGGGTGAGTCGCGTCGAGGAGATTATCAGTACCTCACAAAGCATCGCCGGCTAATCCGACTTGAGCCATCTGTTCTGTTGTGGTGAGTCGTCGATCACGGTTGAGCAACGCTGATCGAAGGCGGAGCTGTCGCTGTCGGCGGCGCTCAGCCGCCGACGCGACAGCGTTGCCACTTGCGGAGACGCCGTACTCGGTGGGTGACTACCGGTGGAACCGGTCGTCTGGTGGCCGGTTCGCGGGGACGGCCCGACGCACCGCGAGGGCCGTCCACGCTGCCCGTCGAACCATATTCACGAACTCCTTGTACGGCCACCACCAGAGGCGACGCCCGCCTCGGCGCGGCGTCGCCACGTATTCGTAGTGCAGATACCGCCACGTGTTCTGCAACAGCAGACTCACCACGACGTACAGCAGTCTCACCGTGGAGTCTCGCGTCGTTGTCGTCGCTATCGCTTGCTCAGACAACCGATAGCTCGACTCGATACCGAACCGTTTCGAGTAGTGGTATCGAGCGTCGCGTGGATTCTCGATGAACGGCGCGTCAGCGGCGTAGCCGTGACGCGCCACGCCGTGCTCGTCGTACCGTCCGTTCAGGTACGTACAGTCGATGTAGACGGGAAACTCGACGGTCCAGCTGTGACCGTCGAGTTTCCCCGTCAGATCGTGTTGGATGACGCGACTCCACCCTTCCGAGAGTTCCTGCTGAATCGCTTCACCCCACCGGATGATCGGGACAACGTAGGCGTAGTTGTGCGTCTGTAACAGCGTGAGACACTTGCTGTCGTAGAATCCGCGATCAAGATAGACGGCCTTGACCTCGGTGTCAAGGCCGTCGAGTACACCAAGGAACTCAGCGAGGACGCTGCTGGCGGTGTCGCCGTCTTCGAGACGGCGCACCGCCAGCGTGTAGCGTTTGTTCTTCACACGCGCGTAGAGTGTGGCGTAGGCGTGGAATGCGGTGGTTCCACGCTTGGCTTCCGAGTGATAGAGGTTCTCCGTGTCGTCTTCATCACCGTAGTAGGGCCGCAGGTGGAGGTCTGCGCAGACCTCCACCTGCTCGGGGAGCAGTTCGACGATGTCTCGGCGAAGAAGCGTGTTAGCGACGCGTTCGAGCCGTTCCGGCTCGAACTTCGTCCGTAGATGATAGAGAATCGTGTTCGCCGATGGGGAGTCTTCACTGGAGTTGCACAGCGTCGAGATCGAGGTCCCGTCGGCGGTCGCGCCGACGAGGACCTCGTAGATGTCCTCTGCACCGATTTCAGCGTTGTTGGCGAGGTTGAGAGAAACTTCCTCGTCAAGGCAGTTGACGAGGAAGTTAAGGAGCTGGTCCTCGTGAATCTCACTGTCTGCTTGCTGGGTCGTAGACACACCTTCAGCAAGCAGACGTTCTAACTAAGCGGCTTTGTGATGTACTGATTATTGAGCAACTCCACGCGGACGAGTGCAATCTCGATGAAGGCACAGCACTCCACGAGGAAGGCCAGGAGCTCTTGACTGAGGTGCGAGAAATCCTCGACGAGGGAAGTGGAG
Organism: Halobacterium noricense; assembly: GCF_021233435.1. Lineage (NCBI taxonomy): Archaea > Methanobacteriati > Methanobacteriota > Halobacteria > Halobacteriales > Halobacteriaceae > Halobacterium > Halobacterium noricense. The sequence goes on from NZ_CP089469.1 coordinate 255,335, forward strand.
AAGTTGTGGAGCTCGAGTAAGCGAGCTGATTCTCAGAGTTAACCAACAGATCCCACATCTCTCGGCAAATGTTGGTTAAACCTTTTCTACGAGATTAATAAGTAATTCTATTATTATTCTCCCAACAAATTTGCACTACTTACTGACCAGAAAGCATTTAGGCATCATCCAGCTACGCCGCCAATATGTACCGGGACTCAGCCAGGGCACACCCATACCCACATGGATGATTACGAGGTCAGTCACCATCGAGGACATCGATGATCTGTACCTGATGTGGAACGACCACATCAACGCCTCCGCCCTCTACCGCCGCGCTCTCCGCGAGGAAATGGACGTTCGCGGTGTTGATCCCGATGAACTCCGCGACCTCCTCGAACGGGCCCGCGAGCAGGGCTACACACTCGAAGAGATCGCAGAGGACACCAACCGATTCGACGACCTCCAGTCGCTCGTTGAAGACGAGCAGAGCCAGCCACCGACTGGAGATGCCGCCGATGATTAACCCGCTATGTCACCGGATCAGACTCCCTCCGACCCTGAGCGTAGTACCGACACCGAGTCACTACTGACGGGCAGGATTCCCCGACAAGCCGCGCTGACGTTCGTCCTCCTGGGCCTGTTCGCTGTCGAGCCAGTTGCCGCTCAGGACAACGCTGTCTGTAGCGCGGACAACCTCCCAAGTATGATTGAGGGATTCTTCCAGCTGACGACAGCGCTGGGGATCGTTGGCCTCGCTATCGTCTGGCAGGCTGATTCTCTCATCGAGATGTTTACCCTCAATCCCGATCAGAAGAAGGGGCTCAAGCGCCACAAGCGCTCCGCGATGAAGTCCACAGTCGTCCTCGTCGTCCTCGGCCCACTGTACACGGTCGCCGGGTCGATGATGAACCTGCCACTCGCGACGTGCGTTGACCTCGTTCCCTGGTAACCACCCCGCAGTCCCCGTTGCGAGCCCTATGAACCACCAAGAGCTCTCCGTGCTCATGGCCGGCTTGCTCGCGACGAGCCTAGTCACGGGTGTCGTCGCCGCTGATCCGCCGCGACCGGGGACGGAGGGGAACGGGCTCACGGAAAACGAGTCGGCAACGCTGTGGTCACGTGATGCGGACAAATACATCACGCAAGAGGAGTACCGCCAGCGCTACGGCGAGGACCGCTCCGCTGTCCATCAAGTCGCGAACGGGACGGACATTACGTTCAAACGGCCGCCCGCGACAGCGGCGACGTGGACGCGGAACGACTTCGAGGACCTCGACGCCGGCGGCCCAGATACGTCCGTACATCCACCGCACGCAGACCTCGAGGACGGCGTCTTCATCGAGGATGCTCACGCGACGATCTTCGCCGTCCAGCCCTCTACTCGTGGACACCTCGAGTCCGGTGAAACCCCGCTCTATATCGCGCCGAATGGGACGATGCGCGGGTTCGTTGATTACCGCGTTCGCGTCCCCAACGGGAGTTCCTCCGGCAACACGACTATTTCGTGGTCGCTCACGGAGCACGAAATCGAAGAAATTCGGTTGAAGAAGGACAGTGAGACCATCGCCGAGCGTGACGAGGCCCATACGCCTGCCCTCGACTACCAGATCGAGGACGACTGGAGTGCGAATCTCACGCTGGAAGCGGAGATTAGCGTCCGGCTGAAGAAGACCGTCAGAACCGATCTGGGTGACCGGACGGACGTCGACGTCACGTATCGGACGGAAACACGGAACGTCTCCGATTCGATCGCCGTCGAGATCTACGACCTCTCGGCGTACCCCTACTACGCCGAGTATCCGAACGGCGACGCCGGTGTGGCCATCTTCCAGTCGCGGCCGTGGCAGGGGTACACGCTCACGGAGGATGGTGAGGCACGGGTCCGTGGCATCTGGCGGTTCTACACCGCTCGGAACACCAACTGGGACACGCTCGTCCGGTCGAATCGCACGGATAGCGCCACCGTCGAGTCGGACGCAATTCCGGTGTACGTCCACGCCTATCCCTCGCGGATCGGGCCGCGTGCCGAGCCGGTTCGAGACGGGCCGGAACTCATCGAGACCTGGGGGACTGACCGCCCGTCACCAGTCGGCACCATTGGTGAGAACATCAATATCGACATCGTCAACCAGTCGTACACGACGACGTACGGCGTCGCCGTTCGAGCCGAGAACGTCGATCGAGAGGCGCTGCACGTTGGCGGAATCGTCCGGGGCGTGAATGCGTCAATCGTCGAGCCGGACGCCGGCTCCGAGCGGCAGCTCCGCCGCAGCAATCTGACTGTCGAAGTCATCCAGCAGAATCAGTCGCAAGCGACGCTCAGGGTCGAACTACGGGACAATCAAACTGGTGCGCCGATTGCGCTCGACGATAGCCGTCAGTATCCAATTGGCGGCACCACCCGGAACGGGTACATCACGGTCGCGGATCAGCGCGTCGAAACCAACGCCTCGGGGGTGGCGATCGTGACCATCGACGAACCGGGCATCTACACGGCTCAGTACCATCCGGGCTCGTGGCTCGGTCACGACCCGGCGTACGTGAGTGATACCGCGACGGCCCGGTGGCACCCACTCGGGACGATCGACGGTTGGTTTGCGCTGGTGTTCGAGGTCGGCTGGCAGCTCGTGCCCTTCTTCGTGATGTTCTACGCTGGCAAGCGCCTCCTGCGGATGCTCGGCCCAGAAGACATCTTCGGACAAAACCCATGACTCAGGACAATCCCCACCTCAGTAGACGGACCGCCCTCCGAACAGTCGCCGGCGTCGCTCTCGCGAGCGTGGCCGGATGCCTCAACAACGGCGATTCCCCGGGTGGCGGGAACTCAACACCGTCTGATGAAGGAGGTGTCATCCAGGAAGTCACTATAGAGGGGACAGAACTCGTCGTTGAATACTCCTCAGAGGAGGAAGTCGACCAGATCAATCTCGTCCAGCCGAATGGGGAACTGTTCGGTCAGCGAGAAACCGCTGCTGGGTCACAGCAGGTCTCTTTCGAGATCCGGACTTCCTACGAGCCTGGAGAGTATACTGTCGTGGCCCTCAGCGGTGAAGAAACACTAGCTGAGACTTCCTCACTGATACAGCCGGAAATTGGAATTCAAGAGGTCGGTCTTTATCGGAATAACCCTGAGAAGCCGTGGGACGAAGTCTACGGAGACACCGAGACGGATCGGCTAAAGAACGGGGAAGCGTACGTCACCGTCGAAAACACCGGAAGCGGACCAGAAGCGATTGTTGAGTTAATTTTCTCCGGCGATGTTCCAAACCCTGTCGAAGATCCCCGAGGTAGCGGGATGTATGAAACCGAGCAGGTGGTGATCTCGCCGGGAGAAACTACCGACCTGTTCAGTAGTTCGTTCCCGTTTGGTTCTGAATCTGAGGAGGGAATGGGATGCTCCCCGGACGGGAACAGCGGCCAGTTCACCGTCACAGTCCGAACCCAGGTTGGCGGCGACCAGGTATCGAAATCCTTCGATGTACAGTACTCCGGATCCACGGAGATGAGTGACTGCGAGGTTTCAATCACGGAGGCCTAACGATGGTGGACCTGATAGACGTCGTTCTCGAGGGCTTCAAAGGCGTCGTCGATTGGTTCATCGGTCTGTTCATGGACGGGCTTCGGTCGGGGTATCAGACGCTGACCGAAGAGATGTTTGGCACTCCGACTCCCCAGACTGACGGGACGTTCATTTTCGGAGAACCAAGTAACGCCCCTTGGCCAGCAATTCAGGAAGGGCTCATCGGTGGCGAGATCATGTTGATTTCTCTGCTGCTACTCGTGATGAGCGTTCAGGGACGACACACCATCCGCATCTTCAATATCGGGAGTGCGTACGAGGCTCGGAAGACCAAGAAGACTGCCTGGGTCGGTGCGTTCCTGATCATTACGTGGTACTGGATCGGAGCGCTCGCACTCTACCTTGTCGACGGGTTCACAATAGCGCTGATGCCGGAGCTGTCCTCGCTGGCCTCTGCTATGCTGCAGTTCATAACGGGGTCGATTACCAATCCCGGTCTTGGTCTTCTCTTTGCTCTTATCGGAGGAATTTCGATGTGGGCACTGGAGGCGCTGTTCTACATACGGCAGATTCTCCTCTACGTCTACCTGTACGGGATGCCCATAGCGTTCGCCGTTGCGTACGGCAATATCCCTGTCCTCTCTGATGTCGCGATGGGGTTCAGCAAACGGTTCGTCCCATTGGCCATCCTACCCCTGCCTGCGGCGATAGTCCTCAAAGGATACGACCTACTCTACTCTGGAGGGACGTTGACGCCGGGAACAGCGTTCCTCAAGTACCTCGTCGCGTCTTCACTTCCTCTCGTCGCGCTCTATGTCACGTGGAAGACGTTCAAATACGCGACCCCACTCACGGCGAAGGTTCTCGGTGGTGCGACGAAAGGAGCGGCCCTCATCGGCGGTGTCGCCGCTGGAGCCTACATCGGCGGCGCCGGCGTCGCGACGACCGCGGCCCGATGGGGACCGAAGGCCGCAGCGGGACACGCTGTGGCGCAGAAAGCTGCAGCCCGTGGCGCGAACAGCGACGAAGACGGCGGGACGCCGTCCTACCGGCGGACCGAGAACGACCCTGGAGGTTACTAACAATCCATGTCCATCGACGAAGACGCAGCCGCACGGCGCATCATGGACCAGTTCGGTGAGGAGAGTCGCATCCCCTACCTCAACATCGAGGAAGGCGACGTCGGCGTCCTGATCGCCTTCCCGATCGTCGGCCTGTTCATCGCCGGCCTCACCGGCATCGAATCACTCGCCCTGCCGTTCGTCGCAGGTGGCTTCGGGTTCGGCGTCGCGATCGTCTACGTCTCGCCCGACCACCTCAACGCGTGGACGTGGACGAAAGACGTCTATCGCTACGTCAAGCGCCCCCATATCACGTTCAGCGCCCCGGAGGAGGCCGACAGTAGTACCAACGAGACAGAGCGCAACGAGGGCGGGCTCGCGAACTACACGCCGTTCAAGCCCGACGAGCGGACGCAGGACCTCACGAACATCGAACGGGCGTGGCCGGGCGCTGGCGCGATCCAGCGCGCGGACGGCACGATGGAGGCGTTCATCGAGATCGACCCCGGGAACATGGACTTCGCGATGTCCGACGACTGGGCACAGCTCCAGGACGCCGGCGAGGAGTTCGCCAACAAGGAACTGGACTCGAAGCTCAAACTCCACGCGACGACCCGCTCGTTCCCGGTCGAACAGATCACCGAGAACATCGAAGACCGCCTGAACGACGAGGACGTCAAAGAAAACCCGATCTTCCGGGAACTCCTCGAAGAGTATCGAGAGACGCGGCCGAAAGAGATGCGCGAACGGGGCATCCAGCAGGTGCGGTACTACATCGGCGTCGAGGTCACCCCACTAGAGGTCTACGACCGCTTCCGCGATGAGGGGACGCCGGCCGAGAAGCTGACGCAGTTCCCCGTCATCGGGTTCCTGTTCAACACGTTCGTGACCCGCCGTGAGGACCTCACCGACGTCGAGCGCCGCGCCCAGATGTTCGAGAAGCTCGACAGCCGGGTCAACGACGTGCGGTCGGAGTTCATCCAGCAGGCGTCGGGCTGGTCCGCTCGGCGGCTCAGCACGGTCGAACTCTTCGTGTTGAATATGGACTTCTGGAACGGCCGCGAACACGAGTACGACGACGCGGCGCGTGTCGTTCGCGAACAACCGATTATCGGCCACTCGCGCCGGGAGGATGCCCACGATGCGTAACCTCGTCCTCCAGACGGGCAGCGGAGCCGTCGGCCAGCTCACGGAGTGGCTCATGAACCCAACCTCAGGTGAAGGTGCGGCTCTCTACATTCTGCTCGCGGTACTGGTCGGGATCGGCGGGAAACTCCTCTGGGAGTGGTACGCTGATGACGACGAGGAGGAGGTCGAGTTCTCAGACCTCCTGGATGAGGAGACCATCGAACAGGGCGCGGCCGAACGCCAGCTCCTCGACGACATCGCTGAGTCACACAAGACGGTGACCGCGCCGGCGGCGATCGAGTGGGAGACGCGCGCGGCTCGGGTCGGCGAGCAGTGGACGACGACGCTGTACATCGCTGACTACCCGGACTACCCCAACGACGGCTACCTCTCCGAGCTCTTCGAGATGACGGACGTGCAGTTCGATTTGACGGCCCACATCACGCCGAAGAACCAGGAGCGGGCCCGGAACGAACTCCAGGACATCGCTGACGACCTCCAGGTGGACGCTGACCTCGAACAGAGCGTGCGGAGTGCCTACCTACAGGAACGCGCCAACGAGGCCGCAGCGACGTACAAGGCCGTCGAGAACGGCGCGAATGTCTTCGACCAGGGGATGTTCATCACGGTACGAGCCGACGAAAAGGATGCCCTCCGCGACGCCGTCCAGAAAGTCAAGAGCGCGCTCCGCGACGACCCGGCGAACCTCACGCCGAAGACGGCGATCTGTCGGCAGGATCTCGCCCTCCAATCCGCCGCGCCCATCGGTGACAACGAGTTCGGGCGGACGTCGATTGCGCTCGGCGGCGCCGTCGGTGCGTTACTGTCTTCGCCGCACAACGCAACGATCCTCGAGGAAGGCGGCGTCGAGTTCGGCATCCACAAGGACAACCAGAGCCCGGTCGTCATCGACCCGTTCGCGCGGGACAACGGCTACGCGATGTTCACCGTCGGCGACACCGGGTCGGGGAAGTCGTTCAGTTCGAAGCAGAACTTCATCCGGTCGATCGAGCAGAGCAAGGACCGTATCGGCATCATCCTCGAGCCACTGAATAACTGGGCGGGGGTCGCCGAAGCCCTCGACGCCAAACGCATCACGGTCGGCGGGACGCTCGGCTTGAACCCCTTGGAGATTCGGGAGACGCCCGAGCACGTCCAGCGGGCGATGGGCGAGGACGCGAGCCCGTTCAACGAGAAGCTCGACGACGCCATGAGCTTCCTCACCAACTTCTTCGCGCTACGGGGCATCTCACTCGGAGACCGCCGGACGACGCTCGAACTCGGGCTCAAGCGGGCGTACAAGCGCAACGGCATCACCGACGACATCTCGACGCACGGCAACCCGAGCCCGACGATTCAGGATATGATGGACGTCTTCGAGGATATGGTCGACGACCCCGAGGAGTTCGTCGTCCGGTCCGACGAGGAGGCGGGGAAGATCAAAGAGGACGCGACGTGGCTCCTTGACCAGCTCCGCCCCTTCGAGGACGACGGTCGGCACGGCAACCTCGGCCAAGAGTCCGACTTCGATATCCGCGACGAGAAGGTCATCTACCTCGACCTCGCCCAGCAGGAGGGCAGCGTCGACAGCAGCACGGCGCTGACGATGCAGCTACTCATCTCGCTGGTGTACGAGCGGGCGAAAGTCTCGGAGAAGGAGGTCGTGTTCTACATCGACGAGGCGCGCTACATCATGCAGGACGCCGCGAGCTTGGCGTTCCTTGAGACGGTGTTCCGCCACCACCGGCACCACGACCTCTCGATCCGGCTGGTCACGCAGACTGTCGACGAGTTCTTCGAGCACGCCGAGTCCGAGGCCATTCTGGATCAGTGTGCGGTCAAGCAGTTCCACCGCCTCGACGGGATGGACGAGGAGTGGGCCGACGAGTTCGGGCTGAACTACGCGCAGATGCGGTTCGTCCAGGACGCCGTGCCGGGCAACGAGGACGCCGGCTTCTCCGAGGCCCTCGTGGGCGTCGACGGCGAGTGGCGCGGCATTCAGGTCAAAGCGATGCCCAAGGAGAAGCAGGTCATCGACTTCGACCCGACCTCACAGGTCCGGTCCTCACTGCCCGGCGCCGGCGACGACGCCGTCGATACCGAGATGGAGGAGTTCCAGGAAGAGCTCGAGCATCGAGCAACGAACGGAACGAACGAAACGAGCGAACTGAACGAGGAATCAGACGCCGTCGAAGCTGAGCCAGACGGCGGGTCAACGGAGGGGACCAACGATGGCTGAGTACCTGCGCATCACGCCGACATCCGAGCGGCTTGACCCGGAGAGTATCTCCCGCGTCCTCGACAGCCTCCACAAACTGACCACGCCCGGCTCGTCGGGCCTCGGGGCGAAGCTGAACCCACTCCACAGTGAGACACCACCCCGATTCGAGTTCCTCGCGATCAGTGATGGCCCGGACGACCCGGTAGAGTTCTACTACGGGGCCGATGCCCACCTCGATACGCTTGAGAAGCGCCTCCGATCCATCTATCCAGCCACGTTCGACATCGAACGCGTCGACGTCGACGTCGCCGCTCGGCTCATTCAGCCAGTCGAGCTCACACCGCAGGAATTCGTCGACCACTACGAAGCCGGGCGGCTGCAGTACGAGTTTGGCCCGGCAGAACAGTACGAGATCGTCGACGAGGAATCAGGGGACTCCGAGCCAGCCGAAGCGGATCCCGTTGTCGACGGCGGTACGGCAACCACGAGCGTCCCCGATCATCACGTGACTGTCGGAGACGCAGCCCTCGAACTAGCGCCGCCAGATGCACTTCCAGACGACGAGGAAGAGCGACGGGCCATCGAGAAGCCGACGATGACACCGGCGGGAACGATTCTGGCTCGCCCGGCACAAGACGCTGTCTCGCCACTCGGTGTCCGGTGGTGTGGCACCGCGTCGCGGAAGCAGGACTGGATGACCTCGCTGACGCCGTTCACGGCAGAGGAAACGAACGGCGATCTCTCGTCCGTCGACGAACCGGGCGCGGCGCTGGCGTCGTTGATCGACCACCTGATGGAGGCGACAGCGCCGACCGCGTTCCAGGTCGTCTTCCAACGGCGCGCCAGCTGGCAGTCCGATGCGGAGGTGCGGAAAGAGGACCTCGTCGACGGCAGGGATACGTTCTTCCAGGAGGTCGTCGGGTCGTTGCTCGAGGTCGAGGAGCAACGGAGCGACCAGGACGACCGGCAGCTCAGCGAGGCCGTCGAGAAGCGCATCGAGTACATCGACGCGAAGAACGCCAAACGGTCGTTCACGGTCAACATCCGGGCCGTCGGCGTCCCCACCGACGACACTCGCGACGACCTCGATGGCCGGATGGACTCGCTCCTCCCGGTGTTCGACCCGCTGGATGGACCGTTCTACGAGGTCGAGGGACAACGCCTCCGGGACAGCGGGTTCCGTGAGAAAACGAAGGAGAAGAAGGCACGGGCGGCTCTCCAGCGCCTCCTCAATCGCGAGTTGACGACGGGCCGGGGGAAGACCCGCTCCGAGCTGGTTCTCTGTGGGACGGAGCTCGCGAACTTCGTCCTCGTCCCCTCCTCCGAACAGTTGACCGTCGAAGGGACGCGGGGGACCAGAGCCGAACAGCAGAGTCGGAACCCGCTCCCGTGGCCAAATCCGGATCTGATCCAGCAGTTCCAGGACGGGATGGCCATCGGCTACGCGCTCGACGAAAACGGCGAGCCACGACCCAACCCGATCCGGATCCCGCCGGACCTGTTGCCAACGCATTACGGGCGGTTCGCGTCGACTGGTGGCGGGAAATCAAAGGCCATCATCAACGACGCGCTCTCGCTTCGCGAGACGACGGGTGGCCCCGTCGTCCTCGTCGACCCGAAGGGCGACGGAATGTGTGAGAACTACCTGCGCTGCCACTACGAACGGTTCGGTGGTCTCGACGACGTCTACCACTTCCGCGTCCCGGAGACCATCCCCGCGTTCTCGTTCTTCGACATCCGCCCCGCGCTCGAAGCGGGCCGCAACCGTGAGGACGCGATTCAAGACAAGGTCGACCACTTCCACGACATCCTTCGGATGATTATGGGTCGCGAGCAGTACGGCCAGGCGTTCGTCGCGAACGAGATTCTCAGCTACCTGATCAAGGCACTGTTCGACGAGGAGTACGGGAACGACGTGTTCGGGCTGGACGACCTCTTCGCCGCCGCCCTCCGGATGCAGCGCGATCAGACGATTCCCCCGGTCTCAGCGGACAATCAGAACATCGAGGAATCGCTGACGCGCCACTTCGCGAAGGACAACCACCAGTTCCAGGTGTCGATGGACGCCGTCGGAAACCGCCTCGACAAGCTCAAAGAGGACGCGCATCTCCGCCGGATCTTCAGCCACGTCCCCGAGCAGAACGACGCCGGCGAGTACGTCGACAACCGATTCGACTTCCGCGAGTTCCTCGATGAAGACGCCACCATCATCTTCGACCTCGGCGACCTGCGGCCGGAGGCCCAACGAGCGATCACACTGCTGCTGTTGAGCAACCTCTGGGACGCCGTGCAGGTGCGCCGACGCGACGGCCAGACCGACTACGAGAAGCTCACGAATCTCATCATCGAGGAAGCGGCGCCGGTCGCGTCGACGAAGCTCGTCTCCGAGCAGCTACTGCCGCAGGGCCGGTCGTTCGGCCTGAGTATGGGGCTCGTGATGCAGTTCCCTGAACAGGTGCGGAACCGGAACGAGCGAGCCTATGACGAGGTGCTGAACAACATCAAGACGAAGCTCATCGGCAACATCTCGATCGAACGCGACCTCGCAGAGTCGCTTGCCCACGAGGACCTCTCTCCAACCGAACTCCGCAACCGAATCAACACGCTCCCAAGTGGCGAGTGGATTGCACAACTCCCGAGCCCGTCGTTCGGGGAGACTGGTCCGCCGCCGTTTTCACTGAAACCGCTCCCGATTGCGCCGGGGCATCCAGAAAGCGACCAGCCGCTCACAGAACCCCAGGAAGCCCATTTCGAGTCCGTGTCCCGGCCACGGATGGTCGAGCGGACACAGGCCCAGTACGGGCTAACAGAGCCGACTGAGTCGAACACTGCTCCGGAAGAGTCTAGCTGGGGGAGTTCGGGTGCCGAAACGACAGGCTCGGCTGCCGACGCCGACTCAGGAACGGACCCGACGCAATCCGCGTTCATCAGCGAATCGACGACCGAGGACGCGTCGACGTCGACTACGCAGCCCGAGACGGACAGCGACCCAGATGCAGACGAGTCAAAGATGAGTCCCCTGTTCGGGCAGGCCACCGAGACGGACGAGGAGTCAACTGGTGACCAAACATCGGAGCCGGAGAACGGGGCAACGCCCGTCCAGGAAAGTAACGTGCCCGTCCCCGATGACGAACTCCGACAACGCGGGCTCAGCCGTGACGACGTCCGGTTCCTGAATCGGGTCCTCGACGTGATGAACAGAGAGGACGATGAGTACACGCTGCTGGACAGGATGAGCCAGCTTCGGGACGAATACGACGACCTCCATATGGAGCAGCTCACGGAACAGGACCTCTTGGAAGCGGACTCCGCGGCCGGGCGCAAGTACTACACCGTTCTCCCGGACGGTCGAGACCTCCTCGGGAGAGAATTGAAGGCGGGGCCAGGAGCGGGCGATCTCGGCGAGAAAACGCCACACAAGGTTGGCGTCCGGCTCCTCGAGCTCTGGCTCCAGCAGCGGGATGACGTCGTTCGCGTGGACCCGTACTACGAAACCGACGACGGCACGGTACTGGACGTGGCCGGCTTCGACGAGGACGGCGATCTCGTCTGGACCGGCGAAGCAGAGCTCGCGAGTAACAATCGGCACGCCCCGGTCGAGGATTACGACAAACTCAGCGCGGTGGACGCCGACGCGATCTGGGCCTTCAACAATCGCGAGACGGCGCTCGACGTCCTAGATAGCCTTGCCGACGCGGATCGGGTCGACGAGCGGGTCAGCGGGCGGGATGCACGGTCGTTCGCGACCATCAGAGACGCCGTCGACGAGTTCGATGCTTCGGGGCTGACCACCGTTCGGGGCTTCAAAAATCTCGATCGAGAACTCAACCAATGACCTGGCGACAGGCGACCCGCGAGGAGATTTACGCCTACTACACTGAGGAGTTCCCCCGCTATCTGGACGACCTGCCGGAATTCATCACGGCGACCGGCCCGAAACAGTACGCCATCGCCTTCCGAGAGTCCCACCCGGTTCGCAAAGACGAGGTGCCGGCCAAGGACTTCATCCGGCGGGATACGTGGCAGACAGATCCGTCGGGGGACCGAACGACGCCCGAGTTCAACGACTTCGAGGATGTCGTCGAGTTCATTCGACACCCAGCTCGCAACGACCCGCTGGGGCGGAGCAAGTTCGCGCTTGCTGATCCGGAGGTGCTGGAGAAACCGGACCCACGGCCCGACGCCGTCTACTACGCGCTAGATCACTGGGAACGACCCTGGGTCCTCCTCGTCGACATCGACGCGAAAGAGATCGCCCGAAACCGAGCGGACGAGATGGTCTCGGCGGACGGCGACGATCGGGACGACGATGCGCTCCTCGACGCTGCGGGTATCCTCGACGCCGCTCCCGAGGGGCATCCGTACGCCTTCGAAGACGTCGACCGCGCCATCGAGTACGGGTTCGAAGTGCGCGACATCTTCGAGGACGATTTCGACGCCGAGGAGACGATGGTCGTCTACAGCGGGCAGGGAGTCCACGTCTACCTGCTGGATACCGACCCGGCGCACCGATACGACGAGCAGAGTCGCGAGGTGTTGAACGACCTCCTCCTCGAGACGTACGACATCCCGATCGACCCCGTCGTGACGGCCGACCGCCGGCGTGTCGCTCGGCTGCCCTACTCGCTGCACGCCGACGTCTGTAGCATCGTTCAACCAATCGAGAGCCCGGCGTTCGACGTTCGGTCGGCGATACCCGAGGTGATCGACGAATGAGTCCGAGTACCCCCACCGACGACGAGGACATGGCGTATCGGGTTACGGCACTCCCGCTGGAGTACGGTGAGACCCGCATCAACCAACTGTTTACGCGTGGCTACAACCGATACGTCGTCGACGGCGAGGACCAACCCGAGGACCTCGTGAACGACGTCGAGCGGTTCGGGACGGCAGCGTTCAAAGAGCAGGTTCGTGCCGACGCCGCCGAGGAGCCGTTTGTCGACGAGCCGGGGACGCTCGCCGTGCTCGCGACGTTGAGTGCGATCTGTGTGAAAGCGCACCCGAAGTTCGAGCACGTGTCGCCACGGAACATCCAGGTGCTCTACGACATTCGAGAGCTGTACGTCAACAATCTCGCCTCCCTCATCCGCGCCCACGGAGATGGGTCGCTCCAGCAGGACATCGCCGACGTACTGTACAGCAAGGAGCCAGGTGAGGAGGGCCCGCATCCGGGTCGGGTCTGTACAGGCATCACGGAGATGCCGGAGTTCGGGGATGGCCTCTACCTCGAAATCCCGATGGCTGCGGCGTCACGCAAATGCCTTGTTCGGGAGGACGAGGCGTCGACGGGGAGTGACGATAGTGGGGAGATACTGACGCGAGTGAAAGACAACAAGCTGTACGTCCCGGTCGGTGATTTCGACAGCAAGTATCGGAACTACGCTGAGCGGGCGTTCAAGAAGCTCCTGCGGGTGCAAGAAGACGGGCTCTCCGACGACCAGCTGACGTGGCTGACCACGAACGAGTCGGCGATCACGGAGCGGATCGACCGCTTCCTCGAGACCGGCCACCACGAGCGCATCTGGCGGAACTGGGACCGTGGGGAACGGACGATCCGCGTCCTCCGACGAGCTCTGAGTGACGCGCCCGATGACGTGGCGCAAAAGGGTGAGTTCCACACGGCGAAGGAGCTCTATCGAGCGGTTACGGCGTACGACTCCGAGGACGAGTGGGAATCCTCTGTAACGGACTGGATCTCGAGTCCAAGCAGTCTCGCGAAGACGCTGGCCGACCACGAGTCACACTCGGCCGTCACGATCGATCGCGACGGGCGCGTCAATACGTACCGAATCGGGCGAGCTGGAACCGGCGCCGAACAGATCGAGGTCCGGGAGATCGAGGACCTCTTCGAACTTCCCTGTATGGCGAATATGGAGGAGCGGCTACACGAGAAGAAGCCCGTCCGGAAGGACCTCTACAACTTCGCGCGGATGGTGATGTGGCTGCCACAGTATCAGGACAGCAGCCTCGACGAAATCGTCACGGATCTCAAGGACGTCTTCTCTCGGTGGCCGTGGTACGACGAGCAGGAAACCGAGTACCAGGTCCGTTACGAGTTCTCGAACACGATCGACGGCGACACCCCGTTGCCGATGAACTGCGATAACGACGATCTACAGCGCTACTGTATCGGCCAGGACCAGTGTCCCTACTCGATCTGGGGCAGCCTCCCGTTCCCGGATGAGATGTACGAGCAGGTCGAGGAGGAATCTGCCGGTCCTGCTGAGCAATTCTGAGTGACCGATTTTCCTCAGTTTTCGAGGAGAGTTGAAGAGGTTTCGTTGCCCTTCCGCCATCTACAAAATTTCAATCACTGCTAGCAGCGCTAACACCCACAGGTTCCGAGATCCGTAGTAATCCCGAGACACCGAGTACATCCTCGATGATTTCATACACGACTTCGATATGCTCTCTGTTGGTAAGGTGCGAATCCACAGCAACAAGTGTCGATACCGAATGCTGGCGAGAGATCTCGACTGCATCGACTAGAATCTCACAATCGTGGCCAATATCGAGATCACTTCTGAACCGGCGTAACAATTGATCGTTGCTCTGCTGCGGGAAACACCGGTCAATCAATTCATCCGGAAGCTGTACCTGATACAGTTCTATATCCTGAAGACAGCGACGTAGCGTCGACAGCTGCTCTCGCTTATCCATATCGTACCAGCTCATCTGGATATCGTCCCGAAAGTGACTCCGGTCGTTCGGACTGACGTGGATATCCCGATCACGCGGCTCGTAGTCGAAAATCTCGTTGTCAGTATCGCGGAGGTAGGCAATTACGTCATCGTAGAGGTTGTACCGGCGTTCACAGAGCGCATCGAACTCGTCGTTGGCCTTTCCACCGATCACGATATAGAACGACTCACCATCAATGAGTCGCTGACAGCCGCGGTCCTCCTCGAGGTCGCCCGGAAGCTGTGAATAGACGTAATTCACCATCACCGATGTATCCAAGTTGAGTCGGGCGGCTTCGCTCATTCAGTACCCTCCAGAACCTCTCTTGCCATCTCGTGCAGATGCGCCATCTGTTCTTCGTCAACTCTCTGGGAGTGATGGCCAGCGCGCGGGTACAAATCCGCATCAGCACATCGCTCACTCAGCCGATTCCGTCGCGATAGAAGGTCTTCGTGGAAGCTCGTAAACCGGTCTGCGTGCTCCTCGATCAAGTGGTGTCGATTCGGACCCTCCGCAGTTTGCGTAGAAATGTACAATGCCGGGTACCGCCAGACATCATAGTAGAAGTACGGCGCGAGATCCTGTAACACAGTTTCTTGCCCGTTCGATATTGACTCGAGAGTCGTGAGTTGCGCAAACACCTGCTCAATAACATCTGTTCCACGAGTGACTAAGTCCACTATCTCGGACAGCTCGTCGATTTCCGCAAGCTCGAGATGGAGGTCAGAGATGAGCAATCGGAACTCTTGCTCGTCCGCTTCAGACAGCAACCCCTCTTGTGAGCCTCCGCCGAAATCCGACAGCGAATGGTTCGTTGTTTCCTGTTCAATCGTCTCATCTAGGGTTTCGAGGTGCTCCCGAATATCCGTCGACGTGAGATACAGATCGGTGTACTCGTCGGGAGCGCATTCCTGGTAGAAGTCGCGGAGGAAGTCGAATTTCCCGGTATACCAAACTTTCCGCAGATCATAATCGTCAAAGAAAACCTCGGACCCGAAGTAGTCCCGATACTGTTGCACTTCCTCAGTTTCACCGTGATCACGTCGAATCCCACCCGTGTTGGTGGTCATCCGTCCCGGGGCATTGTCGGGCTCGCCGGCAACCTTCGTGTATGCACCGGCAAGGTACCAGCTATAGGTGACCGGGAGGTCGAACTCTTTAATTGCGAAGTAGCACAGCTTCTCTTGCTCCGTACGCGTGATGTTTCGACCAGGGTCGTCGAACACGTCCTCTACCGCAAGTTCAATACCGCGTAGAAGCGCGTCTGCATAGGGTTCCTCCTCACTATATGGGTCGTTTGAGCCCGGCGTGGGAGGAGTCATGATTAGAGTGTTCCCGCTATGGTGCGGATAGGTTTTGTGATACTACTTCGGAAGTTCGATACCTGCTGGTGAGAGCTGTTGTTAGTATAGTATTCAACAGGGATAGTCAAAGATGGTGGCCTCGGACTGAAAGTGAAGTTCGACAGGCATCTTCAGTCTCTACAGATTTGAGCGGCCCCAATCATGATTTTCGTCGGGGACCGATTCTTCTCCCTATTCATCATGGCTGTTGGAACATATCAGATGAAGAAGGATTAAACAGAGCCAGATCTATCTGAATCCTCGTCGAGCTGTTTCAGGGGTTAATACGACCAAAATCGAGGGTATCGGGTTTCCAATGATTCGAAGTGACGAGATGGAGGAACTCGAGGGACGCAGAATAGGTGAATCAGCGACCCAAAGGAATCCAGATACGACCGAAATCACGTTCCTTACCCCGCCGTCGAGCAATTTCTGAAATCACAGCATTATCTCGGAACTCGTCAAGGTACTTTCTACGCTCTCAAATCGGCCCGACGAGGTTCTACTGCAATTTAAGTCCGTCATTTCGGCTTGCATATCGCGGTTTTCGTCCAAAGAAAGAGGCGATATGCAATGTGCGAAGGCCGCCGGCTCTCTCAGGCCGAGGGGCCGTCACAGGGGTAGCGGAACTACGGAAGTATCAGAATTAACGCATAGGTTGACGGAGGGCGTTTCGGTGGTGTCTGTCGTCCCCGCGAGGGGTGGCGGGGCGCATCACGTGCCCCCGATAGACGATGGCTTCGGAACAACGCAGGAAGACACGAGCAGCGGATCACGCAGGAACTACCCCCGACGATGAGGCGCCGTGGGCGGACCTCGAGATGGCGGTTCCGACCGACCGGGATCACGCGTCGGTCGTCGCCCTTGTGGAGTGTGCCCTCGTCGAACTCACGCACGAGGCCGTGGGCGCCGTCTTCATCTCCCGGCAGGTCGGGCGGTCGACGCGGACGCAGTACGTCGCCGCCGACGACGTCGGCGAGCAGTTCCAGAAACGGCGCTTCGACGACCGACTGGGCTGGCACGAGACCACCGTCCCTCGACGAACCGTTCGCGACGAGCTCATCACTCAGCTCACGCAGTCGCCCTCGACGTCGGCGGAGCGATCAGGTGAAGAAGCAACCAGCGAGCCAGACACCTTCGTCGTGAAGCCAGTTCGAGAGCTCCGAACGTCGTAGCAGCTAGTCTTAACCAACATACCGGACCGATACCAACACAGTGTTGGTTAACTCTGGGGCTGGATCCACTCCCTCGCCCCCACCCACCGCCCGACTCCTCGAGTGAGTGCATCCTGGCGGCCGGGCGACTCGAACGGCGGTCGCGACGGGTTTTATCGGGGCACTGTTCGTCGAGAGCGAGTATGGTCGTCGTCGAGAAGGTCACCAAACTGAGCGAGCGCCGTACCCAAACCTCGTCCGAGGTGTTTCCGGATGATTCGTTGGCGTCGATTCGGGAAGCCGTCGAGGCCGCCCCAGCAAGCGTCTTCGACGGCTCGACCAAGCACACAGAGGTCGGCGGCTTCGATGCCGCGATCGCCGACAAGCTCTCGCAGTACGAGTACGAAGGGGACGCCGGCAGCGGCTACAACCCGAACTGTAAGCTCTGGGCGCATCAGGGGTTTAACTACAGCGTCGATCTCTACGACGCAGACGCCCGCATCGCCATCGAGGTCGAGAAGAGCGAGCGGAAGAACGTCAGCGACGACCTCCTCAAGTTCCAGAAGGGGTACCGCACCCAGAAGGACGGTCGGCCAAAGATCGAGTTCGGCTGTCTGGTGGTGCCAGTAAACTACCTGGGTCGGCATAACCTGTACCAGCACAGTCTGACCAAGCTCGACTTCATGAAGGGCGTCCTGTTCATCGACGACGTCGCCGTCATCGGCTATCGAGACCCGCGACCGGACTGATACTGTCGGCCCTGACTGTTTATCTGCGCCAGGAGGCGTGCAGCGCGCAATAGCGTGCGCTGCGTGACTCACCATGCCTGGTCCCGGTCCGCACGACGACACGAGCCGCGACTACGAACGGTTCGAGAAGGAACAGCTCGCCCAGGACCGCGACGCCACCAGCGTCGACACGGCGGACGTCGACGACACGACGGCCCAGCGCCTGGTCAGCGACCTCGTCGACGCGGACGTCGTCACTCCGGTTCCTGAAGACCACGTTCTGGTTCACGAACCGAGCGGCACCGCGTTCGACTCGACGACGCAGCTGGCCGTCTTCCATCGTGGCTGGACGGCTGCACTCGACGCCGACGCGGAGGGCGAGTGATGCAGCAGACCCTCGTCGGCTGTGCGTTCTGCGACGCGCCCCCCGGTACCGAGACTGGCGAGGCCCACACCTGGGGGGAGGACGAACGGGTCACCCACCCAATCTGCGTCGACTGCGCGATCCAGACGGAGCCGGATCCCGACGAGCGCGATCACGTCGCCTGTGACGGCTGTGGGCTAGTCGTCGACACGCTCGCAGCACTCACCCGGTTCCGGGTCGAACTCGGGCACCTAGAAGGCCCGTTGCAGCTCTGCGCCCGCTGTAGTCCGGGTGGCCTCGCGACGTACTGCACGCGCGACCTCGAGGAGCATCTCGTCGTGACGCCGGCAGAGTGACCCCAACACTCTTTACTGGTTCGCTGTAAACTGTAATCAAGAACGAATCGTGTCACGCACTTCAAATCGCGCCGACGGCGACATCGTCCAGGACTTCCTCTCGGTCGCGGACCTTCTCGAGGAGCCACAGCTCGCCCAGCTGTACGCGTATCTCGCTCGGGAGGGGGAAGCGACCGTCCAGGACGTGATGGACGACCTCGAGCTTGCTCAGGGAACCGCCTACAGCTACGTCAACCGGCTCGTCGACGCCGGCGTCGTCGACGTCACCGACGACGAGCAGCCACGCCGGTACGCCGCTCGGGAGATCGACCTGACCGTGACGACCGCCGCGGGCGACCGCGAGTACACGATCACGCCGGCGCTGATCGACGCCGTCGGCCGCCGCGAGACGGACGCCGACATCGACACCTACATCGACCGCCACGGCGTCGCCGGCCTCGCGACCGCGCTCACCTACGCCGTCGCTCGGGAGCGCGGCGAGGTGACCCACCGGCTCATGGCGGAGGATCTGGACATCTCGCCGCTGGCGGCGGAGATGATTCTGCAGGCGCTCCGGCCCGTCGTCCACGAACACTACGACATCGAGGAGGCTGGGGCAGGACTCGACGAGTTGGACGTCGGCGACGCGGCTGACGACGCGTGAGCCGGCTCCACATCGCCGACACCGGCCTGTTCGTCGCAATGGGACAGCCCTCGAATAGCCGCTACCAGGCTGTTCGCCGATTCGCTCGCCGGAACGACATCACCTTCGTCCTGCCCGAACGGGTGTACGAGGAGCTGACCGTCGACGAGTCCGACGTCGAGGCTCCACCCATCGACACCGCGATCGACGAGGGCTGGGCGACGGTTGCGGCGCCGCTCGAGTTCTCCGAACCGGTTGTCTCGCGGGTGATGGACGGGGTCCAGCGGTACATCGCGAACGCCGACGACCGGCCTGCCGACGAGGTCGAGCGTGCGGACGCCGCCCTCGCCGCCCTGGCTGCCCAGCATCTCAGTGCGGGGACGGCGACCGAGGTGTACATCTACACGACCGACATCGCGGCCGGCGAAGGCGCCGAAACCGTACTCGCAAGTGAGGGGTACGGTGACTCGGTGACGTTCGTGAACGGCTTCCGGTTTATCGAGGACCTGATTGCCGGTGACAGCTGACTGAGTGCTTGTCTGATTCAGTGGGAGAAGACCCTCGAAAGCCCGCGGCCGCTCGACGTCCCGCGACCGCCGCTGCGCGCCTCGTGCCTGCGGTGCTTGCGGGGTCGGGGGACGGTCGAGGCGACCTCGCCCTTTCTGAGTCCGCTAGGACTGTTGATGGCCCACCGAGCGACGTAGCCGGTTGAACAGGTGTGTACGTAGCGGCCCGCCCCGCTCGCCGCTGCCGCCCTCCGCGTCGCTCGCGACCGACCATTCCGGGCGGTCTGCCTGCAGTAGCGGGCGGACTGCCGGGCTAAAATGGATGTGCCCTCGACGCCAGCGCTTCACCCGTTCGGGTCCTCCGGACCTCGGCTCCGCCGACCGCGACGGACGTGGTTGCGTCGCGGCGAACGGGGAATGCGCTGGCCGCTCGCTCCGGGCGGGTCGGCGCGCGGTGCTGGTTGGGGCCACCTCATGCAGGCGCGCTCTCGCTCGCGCCCGGTAGGGCGCTCGCGAAGGCGCGAGCGAGAGCGCGCAGATGGTTCTGTCGGTCGTTGTCGTCGGAAAACCGCGATGTTGGAGCATCGCGGAGTCGGCGCGTGAGCGCCTTCGGAATCTGGTGTGATTCCAATGTCTAGTAACAACGCTAGCGGAAAGGTCGTTTCGGTCGATGAACAGGCATTCGAGAAAGCGGGCGGTCAGGCCGTCGATGAAGACGGCTTCCCGGTCGTCGACGAGACGCCGGAGTTCGAGGCCGCGGTCGAGCAGGAGACGCAGGCGAAGGTGGATGCGAACCACCCGGACGGGATCGCGGACACGAGCGAGGACCGGATTCACGGTGTCACCCTCGAACAGGAGGAGCGCATTCGGGCGCGGGAAGCCGAACTGGAGCGCATCAGTGCCCAGGCCGAGCTCGGAACGCAGGAGGGTCGCGAGCAGCGCACGCGAGAGGTCGTCAGCGAGCAGTGTGGTCGTGACGAGCCGGCGCCGGCGGAGCGCACGGATCCCCGAGAGATGCTGACGCAAGAGGAGCTCGCGGCGGTCAACGAGCAGGCGATGCGGATCAGCGACGAAGTGCAGGGCGGCTGGTCAAGATCGGTCGTCGCGAAGCAGCTGGCCGAGAAGGTGCAGCGCGGGCGGGACGTCACGAAGGCGGTGCTGGAAACCCTCGAGGAGCTGAAGGCGGCGCCGGGGGCAATCGTGCCCATCGCGGACGTGCCGGACGTCCCGGTCGGCGAGGTGACGGTCGAAGGCGAGATAATCGAACTCTGGTCTCCCAGTAGTAGCGCAATTCAACAAGTCGGGCTCATCGAAGACGAAAGCGGGCGAACGAAATTCACGGTCTGGGAGAAGAGCGGGAAGACGGTGGTTCGAGAAGGGCAGACAGTCAGGTTCAGAGCGGTCAAGAAAAGTTGGTACCAAGGGCGATGCAGTCTCGCGATCACTGGCTGGTCGCGGATCGAGTTCCCGGAGCGCGGTCGGTGGTGGGACGAATAGCCAGCTGACGCAGCCTTCTTTTTGCTGTGTGCCGGACCGACCCAGACCCCGCCGCCCCACCCTCCGCTCCGTGCTCGCTCCCGCCGGTCGCTGCGCGCGCAGCCACGACCTGACAACGTGCTCGAAACAATCGACGCCACTCAACCGAGACAATCAGAATAACTCTTTGAGATCCGCCACCCAACTACGGATTCTCTGAGTGATCGTCTCGTCATCGTCGAGTTCAATATTATGGTCGCCTTCTTGTTCAAGCCCGTCTGGCGCGGGCTCAACGACACCACTGACTTCGAGGCCGTGATCCTCTAATTGTTCAGTCAAAATCGGATCTACAAACCGATAGATATCATCGATAGCAGGCTCGCCACGCCCCTCGAGTTCCGGTCGGTCACACGACTTCCTACATCCAATCAGCTCGTCTCGTCCGTACTTCATCCGGTCGATCCGTCCGAAGGCTGGCTTGTAACGGAATGACCCGTTTGTTAGTCGTGGTGCAACCCCGAGCGTGAAGGCCTGAAATCGCTGCAGTACGAAATTCTCCATAAGGCCGTTCATAGAGATGACACTGGGAGCACGATCCTCTCCATCCTCTCCCATGTAGGTTCTCGAATCCGGGTTTTCATAGTCTTCACTAACCTGTGATTCCACCCACGCGTCCGCGCATTCGAGACAGGCATGGCTCGGTCCTGCGAGTGAAGCCGACGAGTACGCTTGGCTCGTCAGCTCATCTTGGTCGTCAATATCCAGTGAATTCCCTCCGTCAAATACCGGAATTAGACTTGCGTATGAAAGATCATCCAACACTTTTCTGACCCAGTGGGGGTCGGCGGCATTGATGATGATATCACAGTCAAGAAGGTGGGGAAGCGGATCGTACTCCTCCCGGTGTGATTCGACGACGCTCCCGACAACGGGACGGACTTGGAAGTTTTCGGCAGTAGCTGCGTTCTCCGCAACCCGGCCAGATACACGCACTTTCAGTCGCCGTTCGTCAACATCGATGCGTCGTGCACCCTGATGCCGATTGAAGTTGGCCGGTTCGATTCGATCAAAATCCACCAGAACTACTTCTCCAACTCCAAGCCGAGGGAGGTATTCAGCAAGGATTGAGCCACCACCGCCGCACCCTGTAACGCCAACGCGTAGTCCGGCAAGTTCCCGTTGCCCCTCGAAACCCCACAACTCTTCAACCGAGTCAACCAGCTCCTCGTCGATCTCGCCGGTCGTCCCTTTTGGGCCGGTCCTTGGTACGGTGGCAGCTGTCTCTTTCTTGTCAAACTCTTCGCCGACGATACGGAGCGCTGTTGCGGGCGTTGCAGGGCCTGTATCGGGTCCGAAACCCTCTTGGCCTTGTTGCCCGCTCGTCCGGGCCACATTCATTTCAAGTCCCCGAATGTGCCACTGATCTTTCTCTTCGCCTGCTTCCTCGGAATAGAGCATAGCCCCGAGAGGAGCATTAGGATCAAGCCGTTGGGCGAGGGGGTAGAGGTTCCGACGTTGCCGGCGACGGTCAAATTCGTTTGGAGCTGCCTTTCCACCTGGGTGAGTGTGGACAATCAGGAGTCCACCACCGTTGATGCTCTCAGCAGCTCGGCGAGCCCGGCGCTGGTATTCTGGCCGGTACTGCAGCCCGTGTTGCTTAGATTCGCTCGCAATCGGCTCTCCCTCACCGTGCATCGGCCCTCTCCCAGCCCAGTATGTATCGCCCTCGTGAGGCATGATAACGTCTTGAACGAGGTACGTCACTCGGTCTCGGCCATGGACTTGCGTGATTACACAAAATGCGCCTCGCTCGGGTTCCTCTGCGTTTGGTCCCCGCTTCTCTGAGAGTGCCCGCTCGAGGGCTTCGAATTGTTCTCCTGAAATCGCGAAATGGAATTCATCGGCCTCGCTGGGTCGGCTTGATCGTTGTATTGCTACACTCATGGCTTCCCGAGAGATATCGAATTCATCCGTGCTGGAGCATTTCAACCGCGAGGTCGTAGGCGTATTTCAAATCCTCGGGCACTTCCATCGGCACTCCCGGTGCATTGTTGGGATCCCATCCCCAGGAGTAGAACTCGACGGCCTGATCGATGGCCTCGGTGGTTTGCTGTTCGACGCCAGCATTCCAGTTCGAGTTCAGTTGAATCCCTCGATTAGACCGTTGGAGAGGCGGAGCCGTTCCAAACCCCTTGGCATTTTCCCCGCCCCACTCCGGCCAATTCCGGGGCAGTCGAGCAAACACCTCGACCTCGTCGTGGGTGTACTCTAACTCGTGCCCGTTCGTGTCCTCGTTGTACTTGCCGAGTCTGAACATCCCGAGACTGACCACTACGAAGTTCCCGACCCCGACCACGACCTCGATTTCCTGAAGGGGATGTGCATTTCGAAAGCTACCGAGCCCTTCCTGAAGCGGATCGGGGAGATCCCCTTCGTCGATGTCGTCTATCGTTACTGCCACACAGGACCACCCCCCTTGTCTCGAACCGCCTCGAACTCGTCGAAGTCGTCCAGAGGGACGTCTTGTTCGTTGTCCGGGTACCGAGCGTCGGCTTCCTCGTCTACCTCTGACGTATATGCCTCGATCGAGTACTCGGAGGCATCGTCGGGGTCGACAGAGTCTTCGATTAGTTCACCCGCCTTGACTGTTCTCGAGTCATAGAGTAGCGGGATACCGTTGACGCGGGCGAACCACTTGGACTGCTCGACCTGGATGTCTTCGACGTAGTCCTCGACGGCTTCGAGGGCCACTTGGTACTCCTCGAACTCCTCTGTGAGACCATTGGCCTGGTTCGAAATATTGTCGGCCTTGGCTTGGAGGAACTCGATCTGCGCAGGCGCAGCCGCGAGTTCAGTCACGTTGTCGGTGTCCTGTGCGTCGTCGACAGCCTCCTCGATCACGTCGAGGATATCCTCGATCTCTTCAACATCAGCAGCGAAAGTATCGTTGATGCGGTCCTCGATCGGGTCGAGCTTCTCTTTTGCTGTGTCGATTGCGCTCTCGAGCGGCTCGTAATTATGCGTCGGTTCGTCGTCGGAAGAGTCGTTAGCGTTTGTCATAGCGGATCATGCCCGATTTCGGCTCGAGCGGGCCATCGTGAGCAGATAGTCCCGATAGGTGTCCCAGGTCTGCTGAGGGGACCGGTCGAGGGTCTCCCCGCAGGAACCGACGCTGAGCGGGTCCACGTCGATTGCTCGTCCTGCGGCCAGGCAGTCACGCCCATACCAGTTACTAAGGCGATTCGGGGTATTAAAGTCTTTCGAGCAATTAGGGCTGTTAGAGTCGATTGAGTAACCACGGGCTTTATTGCTGGGAGAGTTGATAGAACAGATATAGCGATTGGATGAGCCATGACTGAGGACATACTCACGGACATCAAACAGGAGTTGGAAAGTGGCGGAAACTGGCCACTAGAAGCGGACGAACATACGATTTCGAAAAACCCTTTCTCTGAAACCTGGCCCGACAACCGGTTATTCACCGGATATGAGGACGAACTTCGCGAATTACAGAAGAACATACAACGAAATGTCAATACCTTCGTGACTGGCCCCTTCGGAACGGGAAAAACAATACTGTGCCGGGTGATGTACAATCTTCTCGCCGACATCGAGGGTTTTCACCCCGCCTTCATCCAGGTCCAGAAAGGCCGCTACAGCAAGGCCATGGCGAAGAATATTCTCCGGGAGTTGAACGAGGATGTCGACTCGTCAGCTAGTCAAAGTGAGCTGTATGACCAAATAATGGAGGTATTGGAGGAGCGCTATCAGAGTGGCACCCGAACCGTGCTGTTCTTCGACGAAATCATAGCGGGTAGTGAGGGAACGCTTCGTCAGATACTCCACCTTCAACGGGACGTCGACGATTGGGAGCCAGTGATGATTTTCAATGGAACTACCTATATGATGGACCGCATTCATGCGAAAATCGAACCTCTCTCAGATCGAATTGGTGACGAAATCCGTCTCACGGGATTGGATGCGGAAAGTACGATTGATTTGGTGAATAAACGGCTTCGATACTACTGTACCCAGAGCCAATGGAACAGCGGTGGCGGTTGTTCACACGACGACGGCGATGTCGCTCCCTTCACTCCAGATAGTATAGAACTTGTACATCAAGACGTCACCCCGTATCCTCGCCACCTCTGCCGGGAGTTCAATACGATACTCGAGAGAGCTGCAGAAGAGCAAGTTGAGACTATTGATTTTGACTTTACCAACGACATCTTGGCAGAATCGGCCAAAGAAAAAGTTGGCTCATTATCCGATGGCGGGGCTCTCGATATATTAGATTACCTTACCGAACACGGTCAGAGTAGCATCAACGCTCTGTCTGAAGGACTTGGGGTAAGCTCCTACAATGTTGAGGAAGACCTTGATATGCTCGAAAAGGAGGGATTGGTTCGTGCTACCGAGGTCGGACGAGGGATCCGCTATAAACTGACTGAGCAGGCGCGGAAAGAACTTAGCGACCGCAGGAAAGCCTAGAATGACGAACACCTCGAAATCTGAACTGGCACGACTACTTGGGGATGAGGAACTCGGGGAGCAGGCGTATCGCCTGAGTATCCTCAGCCGATGGCCCAGTCTTAGAGTCCTTGACTTTCTCTTCACTCAGGGACGTTCGACAACCGGTGAAATTGCCCGTGGGGTGAATATGGATATGCGTGAGATTCGTGATACGGTTGATTCACTCTCGGAGATTGGAGTCCTAAGGGAAGTCGACGATGGTGACACTATTTACTGGCTCCCGGCGAGCGAAGAGTTCTTGATTTCAGTCGAGAATCAGGATGGTCTCGAACTCAAACTAGAGACAGAGTCGTCTGATTCGGTCGTTCCCAAAAACAACGAAAAGACTGGCTCGCAGAGCGGGCTTTTTGCGAGCTTAGGAGCTCGCATAGACCGATTCATCGATTCTCTCCGGTAGAACCATCAATTCTAGTGGGTAAATCGACCTGATTCTCCCAATATTCTACGTCGATACGCACTGATACCGTCTCTATGCGTAATACAGACCCTGTGAAATTCACTCATCTTAGTGTGGTCTGTTTACCCCCTGAATGGGTGAGGGGACCACTGTAACAGCGGCTCTCCGGAAATGGTGGAAACATGGCAACTAGAGACATCTACGAAACTGGCTTCGACGAGGACGTCCAGGTAGACTCAAGTCCAAACCAGTGTCCCGAGTGCAACGGACGGGTCACTACGAACGCGGTCGAAACGGTCTGCGAGGACTGTGGGCTGGTCATCGACGAACAGCGTATCGATCACGGGCCGGAGTGGCGGGCGTACGACGACGAGGAGCGCGAGCGAACGGGTGCTCCACTCACTGCGGCTCGCCACGATCGCGGCCTGTCGACGGAGATCGGTCGCGGTACCGACGCGAAGGGGAACGAGATCTCCGGGCAGAAGCGACGGCGACTCGCGCGGATGCGCCGTGAGCAGACCCGGGGCCGCTGGCGGTCGAAAGCGGAACGGAATCTCGCCCACGGATTGGGCGAAGTGCGTCGGTTGGCGAGTGCCCTCGAACTCTCCAATTCGGTCCGCGACCAGGCGTGTCAGCTCTTCCGGAGCGCCCAGAACGAGAATCTGCTTCGTGGCAGATCCATCGAGGCCATCGCCGCGGCCAGCGTGTACGGGGCCTGCCGGTGCAACGGCCGCTCGCGGTTAGTGGACGACGTTAGCGAGATGGCCCGCGTCGCGGAGTCGAGAGTTACGAACGCGTACAAAACGCTGAATGAAGAGCTGGGCCTCCCGGCTGAGCCCGTCTCCCCCAGCATGTTCGTGCCGCGCCTCGCTTCAGACCTCGAGTGTCCGGACGAGATCCGACAGCGGGCCCGAGCCCTCGCAGAGCAGGCCGAAGAGCGCGGCGTGACGACGGGCGTCCATCCGGCCGGGTTCGCCGCGGCCTGCCTCTACAAAGCGGGGCAGGAACAAGGACAGTGGGTGACGCAAAGCGACGTCGCGGAGACAGGGAACGTCACGCCAACGACTGTCCGGACGCATCACGAAACGCTCGATGAACTCGCGGTCTAGACAGGCCAAGTAGGAAGCGACGGCGTCCCGTTCCCCCAGCGAATCGCCTCTACCGCCGCCGGGAACTGTTGGAGTCGGTCATCGAGGACAGCGAGCGGGTGCGCATCGAGAAACGTCGCGCTATGCCGGTCAATCGGCGTGTCTTCATGATTAAGTTGGATGTGACAGGGGCCAAGGTCCGGATGATCGGCGTCCTGGTGGAAACCGAGCATCAGATTCCGGTCCGGTTCGACCCAGTTGATGCGGTAGTATTCGTGGTCGACGCCGGCGGGGTACCAGAAGCGAACCTCGAGTCGTGCGGTCGTCGCATCGTAGGAGTCACTCAGGAACGTCGTCGGATCGACATCCGCGATAACGTACCGGGGGCGGCGTCGAGACGGGCGATAGCGTACGTCCTCACAACCCGGTTGATTCGTCAATCGGTCGTGAACGTCGCGCAGGAGGGTCCGTTGTGTATAGCGGTCGCGACCGGCGAGAAAGATCATTCTGGGAGAGAAAGGATTAGCTCGTGGCGCGGTCGGCCACGTCGGTCATCTGTTCGCGGGCGGCTTCGACGTCAGAGTAGAGTTCCAGTGCGTGTTTGATGAGGCGGCGATCCTCCTCGTTCTCGCGCCAGAACGCGATGACGTCGCGGCGCTCGCGAAGCTCGGCACTTGCGAGGTCACCGTCGGCGAGCGACTGTTCGAGCTCCTCCCACGTCTCGACGTCGTAGGTCGCCTGCCACTCCTCGATCTCCTCGGTGATCGCGGCCAATTCGCTGCGCAGCTCCTCGCGCGTGTTTTCCTCGATGAGCGTGCGGATCTCCTCGAAGAGCAGTCGCGTGTAGTCCGGCTGGTAGCGCGTGGTTTCGCCGGCCTCAACGCGGCGCAGCTGGCCCTGGTCGACGAGATCCTGGAGTTCCTCGTTGGTCGTACTCCAGGCGGCGTCGGCCTGCTCGCTGATCCAGTTGACCGACCGCGGTTCGCGGAGCGTCTCGGCGACCGCTCGAATACGGTCACGGGCACTCATCGACTCACTCCACGACTGGACCCCATCTCGCGAGGATTCGGACATGCTTGGCACCTCTTACGACAGTGTTGGCGCTGGACTCCCATATATGTTTGTACTCTCTCGCATAATCAAGAGTGCGTTGCGAGCGAAGGCGTCCGGACGTTGAAATACGATACCGACAGAAGCTATGAGCCAACCGATGCACAACCGATATTCTGACTTTGCAGAACTGCGGCCGACCGGCGAGGCGTCCCACATTCCGGACACGAGGCTGGACGACGGGGGCGAAGGTGACCCACGGCGGCAACGCGTCGCGACGAGCTCTGGTGGCTACCCTGATGCGCCGACGGCCGCCGATGGCGAGTGCCGGTCCTGTGGGGCGTCAGTCCCAGACGGCCAGACGAAATGCCGGTTCTGTCTCTCTAACCATCTCGGAAGTGACGCCACTAGCACGAACGAGACAGCGTCGACGACGTGCCTCGGCATCGTCCACCTGGTCGTCGAGTCGACCACGTTCTACGGCGCCGTCGCGAAGGGCAGCGCCGCGGCGAACCTCCTCTCCGCTAACGAGGCGGAGCCGGCCGTCGACGACTACACGCTCATCTACGATCTCGACGAGGCGCCGGCGCGCCAGCTGGTCGAGCAATGGCCCTCACTCCCCGACGCGGTACAGGTGTCGTCAGAGGTGGGAGAGCGGCTTCTCAGTGCCGCCCGTGACCGGACTGGGTGGCACGGGCAGGAAGCGTCGGAGCGTCAGGAGCAGCCCCCGACGCGGCTTTACGACCAGCGTGGGGATGGCATCCGCGATGCGTCGCGTCTCGACGCGGTCCTCGACGACGCCGACGACGCGGTGTGGCTGGTTCCAGCGATGGCGCTGACCGTATCTACTGGCGAAGCTGCGGCTGATCGCCAGGCGTCGTCGGTACCGACGACGCAGGAACTCGACTGTCAAACCTGTGGACGGGCAACCGACCATCGGTTCAAGACCCACGAGTCGGTCCCGGATGAGGCGTGGACGAGGCAACCGATCTGGGAGTGCCGAGTGTGTGGCTCGGCTCGCTACGGCCCCAGTCTGGAGTAGCGCAGAGCTGGAAGCATCGATTAACCAACACAGACAAGAAGTGACGAGTACGTTGGTTAATCGAAATCACTACTAGCGTCTCTTCAGTCAGCTCTGTAAATTAGATTTGGCTCAGCAAACAGATTGATCTTGATCTTCTGTGGGCCGGAGATACGTCTTCCCCCACTCCTCGAGTGAGTCGATGACTGGCTCTAAGGACTGACCACGATCAGTGAGCGAATACTCGACGGCGACGGGTTTTTCGCTCACGATCTCCCTGTCGACGAGTTCCTTCTCTTCTAAGTCCTCGAGGCTCTGTGAGAGCATCTTGTTCGTGATGCCACCGACTTCCTCGCTGAGCTCGTTGAACCGTAACGCTCCGTGTTGCAGGAGCCGGTGCACGATGACGGGATGCCACTTCTTGCCGATGATGTCCATCGCACACGTGACTGCACACCAGTCATCGCCCGCGCACCAGACCGCCAAGCACTCGTCTTCTGGGACTGCGTCCGAATCACTCATAGACGTATCTCGAACGGCTGGATTGAAAGAAGTATCTCTTCGATACGTCGTATACAAACGAAACCACGGTTTCGCACATGAAACGTCGTTTCGTAACACATACCTGATACTTATCTGCGGGGCGGCCGTTGGTCGAACTGCAATGACTGAAGTCAACATCGAATACTGTGTCCCGTGCGGGCTCCGTGACCACGCGGTGGAAACGCAGGAAACGCTACTCGACGAGTTCGGGCAGGATCTCGATGGCGTTCGACTGCAACCCGGACACGGCGGCGTGTTCAAAATCCAGGTCGACGACGACCTCGTCTGGGACAAAGACGAGCACGGCGGTGAGATTGACCTCGAGGCCATCACCGAAACCGTCCACGACCGGGTTCACGCCCACGCCTGAGCGCGCTAACTACACGGCCCTCCAGTCACGCAACCATGTTAGAACTCTACCAGGCAGAAGGGTGTGGATACTCAGCGAAGGTCCGCGAGGCGCTGACCGAACTCGGCGTCTCGTACGTCATCCACAACCCCCGCTCTGCCGCCGGCGAAACGCGCAACGAACAGACCCACGACCACCTCCGAGCGCTGGGCGGCGAGGATCAGATCCCGTTCCTCGTCGATCACGAGCGCGACGTGACGATGTACGAATCCGACGACATCGTCGAATATCTCCAGGAACACTACGCATGAGTGGTGCCGTCGAGGAAGACTGTCCGGTCTGTAACTCCTCACAGAGCGCAAAAGAACAGTTTTCGACGGCGAAGGTCGCCGAGCATATCAAGGAGAAAGCGCGCCGAGACGACACCCACCAAGCATGGGTCGAAGAACACACCACGAACGGCACGCTCTCTGAAATCCGAGAGGCACTGACGGAACATAGTCGCCCCCGGAATTGACCGATGAGCCACGAGACTGAGGAAACTGACCTCGCCATCGGACAGCACCTTCGGCCACTCCTCCGGTACGGAATGGCAGGGCTCCTGCTGGCCCCCGGCGCGAGCAAGTTCCTCACCTACGGAACATCGGTCCGGTTTTTCGAGTCACTCGGCCTACCGGCACCATCCATCCTCGTCCCGATCGTCGGCGCACTCGAACTCGGCGCGGCGGCGCTGTTCCTCCTCGATAGAGCCCCGCGAATCGCGGCGCTCATCGCGGTGCCGATCATGGTCGTCGCCGCGGGAACGGCCGGCCCGACGTGGCAGAATGTCGGCGTCCTCGCGGCCGCACTCGTACTGACTGCCCTCGACACTCCGGAGGTACGCCGGTACGCATGACCGCCTGCCGACCCCCTGACGCATCTCTCGACGGGTACCGTTTAAGTCCGGGTACGAATCGATCGGGTTTCCCACCCCGAGAGGGTTGCGTCACCACGGGATAACGTCGATGGCACCATTCTACGGACGACTTCAATCGCTTTCGCCCCTCGTCGAGGACTACCTCCTCGTCTGGGTTCTCCTCGCGGTCGTCCTCGGGCTCACCGTCACGGACCTTGCCGCCGTGACTGACTTCTCGACGGTCATTCTCGCGGTGATGATCGGGAGCATCTCGTTGACGCTCTCGGTTGAGCAGTTCAGCCAGATCGGCGGCCGGGCGGTCGCGCTCGTCCTGCTGGGTCACGCCGCGATGCCCGTTTTGGCGTTCGGCATCGCCCGTGGCCTCGGGCTGTCGCCCGAGTTGACTGTGGGGTTCGTCGTGCTCGGAGCTGTGACGCCGGAACTCGTGACGCCGGTGATGACCGAGCTCGCAGGCGGCGATACAGCGCTCTCGACGACGGCCCTGGTGGTCATCGGCGTCGGAAGTCTCGGGTTCGTTCCCGCGGTCGTCACCGCGCTCGCTGGAGGCGTGACCGTTCCGACGCTGCCGATCGTCGAACAGCTCGTCGTGGCGGTCGTTGCGCCCATGTTACTTGCCGTCGGTCTGCGAGCGCGGTGGCCCGAGCGCGTCGGCGCGTACGACGCTCACTACCCGACCATCTCTGCCACAATGGTGATCCTGATCATCGGCGGTGTCACCGCCGCGAACGCCGCCGTCATCCGCTCGAACCTGGGACTCTTGGGAAGTGTCATTGTAGGCGTCGTAGTCCTGAACGGGCTCGGATACGGCGTGGGCTTTCTCGTGAGTCACCGTGCGGAGCGAGCCACACGTATCGCGTCAGTTCTCTCCGTCGGGATGCGCGATTTCGCAGTTGCGGCCGCACTTGTGATCGCGGCCGGCCTCCCGACGATCGCGTCGCTGCCAGCGGTCGTCTTCGGCGTGGTGGAGATGACGACGAGCGCCGGGCTCGCGAAGTGGTTCGACCGGACAGAGTGAGTCAGGCTGATTCGACGTCCAGCCGGTCGACGAACCCGTCCTGGAACATCTCCGTCGTCCCGTCGGGTCCAGTGACGGTCAGAACCGTTTCCTCGTACGGGAGCGAGACGGCAATCTCGTATTCGGCGAACGAACAGCACTGCAACTCGTTCGACGTGAACGCAGCGAGTGCTTCGAGTGACTCGTCCGTTCCGTCGAAGCGAACGACGACGCCGTTCTCATGTTCCTCGTACCCAAGGTAGTGATCGATGAGGCGGGCCCGAACTTCCTCCCGCCGTTCCGCTTCTTGTTCCTCGGTGAGCGTGCACGCGACCTCGCGCTTGGAGTCGTTCTGACTCATGATGCGTTCATACTTTGAATACGGAACTATTTATGCTGTCAACTCCGAAGTATTGGACAAGGTCTGGTGAACGAAAGCTATGGCAGAAACCCCCGACTCAGCGACTGAAACGACCGACTCGTCGTCTCCCGACCACGACTGCCTCTGTCCATTGGGTGGTGTGATGGATCTCCTCAGCCGCCGGTACGCGATGCAACTCGTCTGCGTGGTCGACGCGATCGGCCCGGCCCGCTACGGTGACATCGAAGCGACGTTCGAGGAGGTGAGCAGCTCGACGCTCTCGACGCGACTCGAGGAACTCGTCGACGCCGGCATCCTCTCCCGTGAGCAATACGACGAAATCCCGCCACGGGTCGAATACGAACTCACAGAGACCGGTAAAGAACTGGGCCAGCGCCTCGAACCACTGCTCAGGTGGGCCGAAGAAATCGACGAGACGGAACTCGCTACTGGCCAGGAGTAAGGAGAGGTAACGTTACAGCGGAATCGTCACGTCACGGATTATGAGCAGCCCCGCTGTGAAGGCGAAGAGGACCGCTGGCACGGCAGTTTTCGATATTGGGTCGCCAGTACGGATGTGCGTGGCCACTGCGCCCACCATCACGCTACTCAGGAGAATTCCACCCGCCACGGTAAACTCGGAGAGCCACACCAGGCCCGCGAGCAACGCGAGACCGGCGCCAATCTCGATAAGACCGGTGAGAATTCGGAACCACGGTGGATATCCGAACCGCTGGAAGTCTTCGACCTGGTCCTCCTGATGGGTGACCTTCGCACCGCCGACGGCCACGCCCACGAGTCCGAGCACGGCCTGGGAGCCGACGAGCGCGATGCTCTCCAGGCTCATTGGGCACCCTCCGACGGAGCGGATGCCGTCAGTGCGGCGGCTATAGGAACGCCGGCGTCGAGGTGAATCCCGACCGTGGTGGCCGCCACGTCTTCCGCCCAGCGCTCGTAGTCCTCGCGAGTGTAGAACGCCTTCACGTACGGACAGACAGCGCCGTAGACATCGGGCGCGGAAGGCGTCTCGTCAGCGGGTACGTCGCTCTCGGTGGTCACCCCGAAGGACATGACCGCGTCTGGCGGCGTGACGTCGACACCATCCGCGGGTGACATCTGGATCTCGATCGGCTCCTCCGTGGGAGTTTCAGTCCGGATTTCGACGGGTTCGTCCACGAGATGCGCGAGCGCGATCCCGTCGTAGAAACACCGGAAGTAGTAGGTTTCGTCCGCCGTCTTCGCGTAGTGCGGGGTCTCGCCGTCGACGTGACAGAGTTCGTCGATAGCAATCCCGTCCCCCTCAACCACGGTGCGGATCGCCGCGACCATGTCGTCGAACGTGTCGATCGAGGCGCCGAAGAACCGGCTCATGTTGTCTGCGACGGGGGTCGGGAATTCTGCGGTCTTCACCGGTCGTGCTTCGATCCAACTGTCTGTTGCGGGGGTCTGTGCGTCACTCTCGCCAACCGAAGGGTCGGTGCAATTGCAGTCTTGGTTTGACATGCGCCTATACATCTATACTCGAAGTAATTATACTGTCAAGTCCGAAGTGTTGAATTCGCTTCGACCAGTCGAAGTTAGTGGCCAGACTAGAACAGACAGGAACCTTGGGGGCCTACACGAACTGAGAAAGCGATCTATTATTGCTGTTAATAGACGCAACGTTGAGTCTTTTCGCGCCGGCGAGCGGTGAGGCGCTTCCGATGGAGCAAGAGTACAAGCAGGGCTACCGGATGCATCGTGTACTCAGCAATCTCAACCGACTCGACGTCGACCGATTGGACGACGCGGATCGAGAGCGAGTCGAGACCGCGAGAGACCTCCTGGAAGAGGTGAGTCTGCTCTCCCAGACGGAACATAGCGGGGACGCCGATACACAGGTCGAGTCCTGAATAGCGTCGCAGGGCGGAATTCAGATGTCTCGTTCCGGTGGCTGTTTATTGCCCCCAGAAGGGGTGCGGGGGAGTGATCCCCGAAGCCAACCAGATGACCCACCTCACTGAACAATTCCATATTCCTGAAGAGTAACAACGAAGGTGAATCACAGATGAACGACGAGCTACGACGCACAGTTCGAATAATGAGGGCGGTG
Organism: Halobacterium noricense; assembly: GCF_021233435.1. NCBI lineage: Archaea > Methanobacteriati > Methanobacteriota > Halobacteria > Halobacteriales > Halobacteriaceae > Halobacterium > Halobacterium noricense. Next base: position 289,821 of record NZ_CP089469.1, read on the forward strand.
TCCTACGTAATGGGAATCCGCGTCAACCCCTTATTCTGGGGCCTTTGATAAGAAATATATGGAGCGTCGACAGGTGCTCAAGACAGCCGGACTTCTCGCAACAGGTGGCATAACTAGTCTCGCAGGATGTAGTAGTTCAGGGAACGGAGATGGTGGTGAGTCGGCCACGAGTGAGTCACAGGCGACCAGTAGCTCAAGCGGTTCGAATACAGTTATGATGGTTACCGAGGGTAGCAACTATTATTTCGATCCCATCGGCCTATTCGTTGAATCCGGGGAGACGGTCACGTTCGAAATTCAGAGTGGGAGTCACTCGGCGACTGCCTACAAAGAAGGAACAAGTTCGGCATCGGTAACTCGAATACCTAACGGGGCAGAAACGTTCAATAGCGAGATATTGAGTGAACAGGGTGCGACCTACGAGCATACGTTCGAAACTACAGGTACATACGATTACTTCTGTATTCCACACAAACCTATGGGGATGGTCGGTCGGATCGTCGTCGGCGAACCAGGGGGTCCTGCCGAAGGGAGGATGCCGCCGGACGGAGACGTTCCCGAGAGTCAGATCATCGTCGATCAAGAGAGCGTATCGTACAGCGAGTTCTCCGGGTAGATGAGTCGTCGCGGGTACAGTCACCGTTTCACCCCTCGTCCGCGGCGTTCACCTGCACTTGTTCGAACTCGATAGTGACTGGCACGTTCTCTCGAATCAGTTTGAGAATGTTACAGGAACGTTCCGTATGCGTGAGTACTGTCTCTATCTGATCGGCGGGCTGCTTAGTAGCAATCTGTATAGCGAGGTGAATCTCCTCGACGAATCCGGTCTTAGGCCGGGCGTTTGCGGTGATGTTTAAGTGGTTGAAATCGAAGTCGTGTTTCGAGGCTTCCGTGCGAAGCGTTACGGCAAAACACGCGCTCAACGACCCGAGGAGGTGATCGACCGGGGTCGGTGCCGTCGACGAACCACTTCCTCTGGCGGTTCATCGTAGTGCCAGACGTACTCACTCAGTTCAACTCGGCCCGATACGCCGTCTTCAGTCAGCAGCCGTGCCTGACGCCCTGGCATCTCCATCTCATCAAGCCGGTCATTCATATCAGGCTTGTTTGGTTGTTTCGTCGTTGTATCTTCGGGCCAGCGTCGGACAAATCAAGTTGACGTTCGCCCAGTGAGGGTTCGAGCGAACCGACATTCAGCTGGGGAATGTTTCGGCAGACAGTAGTCAATCACCATGCTCGGTTGGGCGAGCGTACGAATCCTCACTGAGAATATCGACGGTAACATGATTGATGTCGAATTCATCGTGGAGCAGTTCCGTGATCGCTCGCTTGAGTGCGTCACGCTCCTCGATTGTTTCGATGTCGCTAGTCACGTGAACTGTTGCCACGTCAAGCCTGCCTGAAAGCGACCAGACGTGGACGTCCGAGACCACAGTCACGTCGTCGATGGCTTCGATGCGTGCTCCGAGGTCTTCGACCGATATCGGGCTGCGCTGGAAGAAAATCGCGCCACTTTCCCGAAGCAGTTTGACCGCCGACCAAATGATGATAACAGCGATGAGCACTGCGGTAATCGGGTCCGCGATGTAGTAACCGCCGAACTCCACGAACAGCATCGAAACAATAACAGCGATAGATGCGCCTGCATCCCCGAGGAGGTGATAGAACGCACCACGCTCGTTCAGCGACATTTCACCGCCCTGAACGACGTACACGGACGCAAGATTCACGACCAGACCCCCAGTTGCCAGAAGAATGGTCATCCGAGGGTTGATGTCTACTGGTGAGAGGTAGCGCTGGTAGGACTCCCAGACCAGGAATAGTACCATCGGGACGAGTAACACGCCGTTCAGGAACGCTGCGAACGGTTCGACGCGGCTCAGGCCGTAACTCCAGTATTCGCCGGGTTCGGATTTAGTTCCGATGTAGGCCGCGATGAGTGCCATCACGTACGCCAGCGAGTCGAACAGCATGTGGAACGCGTCCCCGACGAGCGCGACAGATCCAAACGCCAAACCACCCAAGAGTTCAATAACGAAGCCGGCGAGATTAATAGCTGCTACCGCACCAAGAGTGCGAACACCAGCGTCCTCGCCGTGTTCGTGACTGTGACGCTCGGAATTCATACTCTACCTCGGGCGAGATTCCGGAACGCCTTCAACCCCACCGACAGAAGAAAGTTCGAACTCTTGCTGTGGTAATCGGAATGATAGTTGCGACTGGGCATCAGCAGTTAGTACCGCCAGCAACGAGGCGTTGTCTCAGCCGAGCGTACCGTAAGCAGCTGCGTACGCGATAGCACCAACGGTAACTGCGGCGAGTCCTGTCACGAGCGTTTCACTGCGTCTGTGGCGAGCGAAGGGATGGGCTGGAATCCCAACTCCGACGATGGCGAGCGCGAGAATACTGAAGACAAAGAGTAGAGCCGTGTGAATCGTCGGCGTAGGAATAACGAAGACAGCAGCCGCGTACCCGCTTCCGGCCACGGCACGCGGGCGAAGCAACCTACGGATCGAAATCCGCTGTAACCGCGTATACGCGACTATCGCTAGCCAAATCGTCCCGAGTTCAAGGAGGAACACGGCCAGCAAGTGCACCGTCGGGTCCGGATGCAACGCAATCCGACTGGTCACCAGCACGATGTCGAACGGATAGAGAAAATCGGCAGGACCGCCCGTGAATAGATCTCCGAACGGATGCGATACCAAGCCGATCAGAGCTGCACCAAACAGCCAGCCCGTCGAACTCCTCTTCCGACGTGCCCACTCCCCGATTGCGAGCCCTGTAGCTACGTACACGACTAACACTCCAGCGTTCACGAGGCCGTCGACGACCGCGCCGATAGCGATGATGGACAAGAAGCCCCCGACAGCAGCAATTCGGCTGACGCGCGCTGGAATATTCCATGCTGCGACCGCGGCAGCAAGAATCGCACCAATCACGATCGAATGCGTGGCTCCGCGATGAACCGTATTCGCAGTCCCCCAGAACACATCAGGAGACACCGTCTGTACGGACCGTGCAAGCAATCCAATAGGTGCGTACACGATATCCACGTCAGGGACGAATGCAAACAGTCCGGCGACGATGCCCAACTGTATCGCTCGCTCACGGCTACAGCCCGCCACCGTCGCTAGAAACGCAACGAGTGCGAACGCTCCGAGGCCGTGCCCGACGAACATGGACCTACTACTTCGCTGATAGCAATAAGTGGCGCGTGACACGCGAACACGCGAATCATTCCGGAACTGAGGTTGCCGCCTAAGCTATTTTGCACCCTCAGGACCCGAAAATGTGGTTCCTAGTCGTAATCGTGGAATCAGAACCGTTTCAAACCGCTGGACGATAGCACGAGATAACTGGCTGAGGGCTATGACAACTGTTCAAACTACAGTCCCGACGAACGACTCGCCCGAAGTCTGCCAATACTGCGGTGAGTCCTTCCCGACGGTGGATCGTCTTACCCTTCATCGAGGCCTCGAACACTGGGCTGACATCGATGAGGCAGAACGAACCGCCTTCCACGATGCACGAGCAGATGAACAAGATGCGTTGAGTTCATTCCGGCTACGGGCGCTTGCTTGCCTCGTCGCAGTATACTTCGGGTTCCTCTTCCTCTATGCCATCTTCGCCATTTAACACCGAGAATCCCGACGCCGACGAATCAACGCCGGAGACTGCCAACTCGGACGATGCCGGTTCGAGTATGGTGGGATCTTCCAGAATCCACTTCGGGGTACAAGTACTGGCTTGGGCAGCGATACTAACCGTTCTCGTCGATAGTACCGCCGCCGCAAACGGAATGACACTCTCCAAGCAGCCACGGGAAACGTTAGCCGTTCCTCGCTGGCTGTATCTGGCGACAGGGGGCACTACCATCGGTGCGTCGGCACTTCTCGCTAGTTTCGTCACCGATCGGGCATTCATCTACGCCATCCACTCATGGTCCGTCCGTCTTCCTAGCGTCCCAGCCGTCCGGCGTTGGGCAGGTAGACTCGGCCGACTGCTGGCTCTAACTACCCTCGGTTTCATCGTCTACGTGGGATACACTGGCCCGCAACTCCCGGCTGCGAGCCTCACAGTTCTCGTAACGTTCGTCGGTGTTCGTGGTGGGCTACCTGTCATCACGTATCTCATCGGGAATCTGTGGCCTGCGATCAACCCGTGGCGTGCTCTCACGACGTTCCTTCCAACTCGTTTCATCGAGTATCCCGACTCGTTCGCTCGCTGGCCGGCTGTCGTGGGCGTCCTCACGCTCGTCTGGGTGGAGGTCATCTTCCCGGTCAGTACCGTCCCACGAGTGCTGGCAACAGCAATCCTCGGCTATTCGTTGTACACAGTCACCGGGGCAATCGTATTCGGCTCTAACGCTTGGTTTGAGCACGCAGACCCACTAGCCGTCTTGTTCCGGTTCTACGGGGCGGTCGCACCGATTCAGGTATACGATGGATCATTTGAGGTGTCGCTCCCGGGGAACAACCTTGCAGACTCGGACGTCGTGACCGACGAATCTGACGTCGCCTTCATCATCGCCCTCGTTTGGGAACTCACGTACAGTGGATTCATCACGACGACCGCTGGTGCCCAGACTATCACGGCCGTCGTGGAGTCCCCACTTGGCGGATTGCTGCCCACTGTCCCCGTCGCTGTGATCGCTTATACGATTCTTTTCGTTACGGGGTACGTCGTGTTCCTCGTGGCTTACTGGTACGCTGGCACGGCCGCTCGGCGACTGACAAACACGTACGTTACCAGCCGGTCGATCGCATTACGACTCGCTCCACCGCTCCTGGCTATTGCTGCCGGCTATCATCTTGCTCACTACGCCGGTCTGGTCGTCTCTCTGAGCCCCGCGCTCACGATGGCTGTCGTTTCCCCGCTTACGCCGCCTGCAAATCCACTGGTGCTTTCGCCACCTGGCTGGTTCACCGGCCTTAGTATTGGATTCGTACTTATCGGTCACCTGCTCGCCATCTGGGAAGCGCATGCGTCCGCATACAATCTCTTCCCGAGCCGACTCGTTGCGATCCGGAGCCAGTACCCGTTCATCCTCGTGATGATCGGATATACTGTCATCAGCCTCTGGATTCTCTCACTCCCCGGCGCTACCCCGCCGTATCTCGCCTAGATATTGGCGGAAGCCATCAAGCTGTGAACTGGACGGCGGACATCTGCATGAATGCGGTTTCGTAGCCGTCGTGACGAGACACCTGTGGTGGTGTCTCAATTCGAACAGTGACGATGTCCCCGCGCTTGACTTCCTCAGCTATTGTCCCGTAGTAGTAGCCGAGATTGGGGTCGAGTGTGCCGTCCAGTTCCGTTTCCAGGACCGATTTCCCATCACGCTCAACTACCATCGAGAGCGACATTCCCGGGAGCAGAACGCGGTTATAGGGCGTCCGCGGAGATACGACAAGATACGGTCTATCTGTCCCCGGGAAGCGCTGTTTATTATCGACCAGACTCGCGCAGAACACAGCATCGTCAGCGGACGTCTCACCGAGTAGTCGTCCAGGGAGCTGGTCTTTCGGTGGCGCAACCGGGGCCGGTACACCGTCCATCTGCATCAGGTCTACTGTCCCGCGGGTGCCCGCCTTGCCACCGAGACGGCGAATCGGGAGGTCATACGTTTCTGATGGCTCAAAGGTGAACTGGAGTTGCGCGGTTCGCATCTCCGTAAATCGACCCTTGAACGGGCTGGTCCGTACTGCCTGAACGGGCGCAATCCGGACTGTCACCTCATACTCACCGCTCCCCGACAGTGCCACGTTATCCCCGTAGTGGAACCCCATATTTGGGGAGAGCATCGACCACAGATTCGTCGTTGAGACATTCCCCTCCTCATTTTGAATATCCACTGAGACTGCGGTCGGAAGTACCGTCCCGGACTCGACATCCCAGACGCTCGCCATCAAATGCAGCGAGTCGTCCGACGAGACAACGACTTTTGTTTTGTTCGTCCCGGTCACCCTCCAGAACCGATGGGGGAACGAGTGCATCAACGCGACGCCGATACCATCGACAGTCGTCGTTTCGTACACGCCCATCCCCTCAACAATCGCAGGGTGATAGACACCATCCGGTCGGTCTTCGACGAGCGGTGGATCTCGCCACGCGGACTGTGTCTCGAATCCGAGTCGCTGAAGACACCCGGAGATGCCAGCTACGCCGACCAGCCCACTCGTGGTTTTCAGAAACCGCCGCCGGTCCATGTATTGGAATGCTCTTGGAGGTTGAGTAGGTGTTGCGATTTTCGTTAGGCCGTCGCAATCATCCCTTGATATAAAGAAGACAGCGAGAGTCCCACGGGTCAGGTGACCCGTGGTTGTTTACTTCACGTGCGAATAGAGCTCCCGGAAGTGCTGAATCCCGGGGAAGCAGCAACATCAGCGGGGTCCGTTGGGTAACGTGCCAGCCTAATCAAATCAGAGTGACCTCGGCGGCTAGAATGTGTAATCCCACTCGTCTTCATCGTCGAACTGTCCCGGCGAATGCTGGGTGTCTTCAAGCTGCGCCAATACAGCTGGACGGACCGGATTTGCTCGTGGGGCTTCATCCACGACGCCCCCAAACCGAATCCCCGGCATCGTCTGCTGTAATTGCCGTATCAATTTGAGTGCCGGTGCTCGTGCCAACGTCGGTGCCCCAGCTCCACCGTCTGCGACCATCCCGACCGGTCCTGTCGCACGGAACGACCGTGAGAGTGACCCGTCACCGTCGGTGTCGATACCGGGTGCGCCCCGCCAGTAGTTCCCCTTCCAGACGTGTAACACGTTGAAGCGTGCGGTCTCGGCGTACCGCCGGTTATACGCGATGTCGTTGTCGGTGACGCGGTTCGTCGGAAATAGCGACATCGCTCGAATGCCGACCCGATTGAACGCCGCGACGTTCTCCTCATACACTGAATATTGGCCTTGCACGACGACGCCGTGCTGGTTATGCGTCACAACATTCTCCGCGACGTAGCTCGACCGCCCGAACACAAGAACGCCGTTCTTGCTGTTCGTGACGATATTCCCTGTCACAACGTTTCGGTTCGATCGGTCGTGGATGTAGACGCCGACGTACGTGTCCTCGATATCGTTGTCAGTGGCAAACGCGCCCTGCGCGAACACGCTGAACACGCCGATCATCATCCCCTCCATCGAGGAATCTCGAACAGTAAACGACTGCGTGTCGTGGGCAAACACACCGACTTTCCCACCGTAAAACGTCGAGTTCTGGACGAGTGCGGGCGCGCCAAGAATCGAGACCCCGAGGAACCCATCTTCCCAGTCTCGCGTTCCCCGAACCGTGAGGTTTGAAACGGTGAGATTCGGGCTATTCCGCGCAATAACACCATTTGCGCGCGTTCGTATGCGAACGTCAGAGACCAGCGACCGGGTAGACTCCTCGAAGACGATACCCGCGTCACCGTAGCCATGCGTCGTCCAGTAGCGTTCCCGGAACGACTCATTCCTGACCGGAACACCTGTAATGTTCGCTCGGTCGCGGGTCCGCACTGTGCCGATGCCGGACATCGAAAGATCCGTAATCGCAACGCGTGATGCGTTCACGTAGACGACACTACGGTTTTCGTCCCCGATGATGCGCGTCTGGTTGACCCCATCGCCACGAATCGTCAGGGGTTTGTCCACCGTGACATCGGAGACAGAGTGATTCCCGGCTGCCAGTTGGATGGTCGTGTTGGGCGCGGCACGCCGGATCGCTGCGGTCAGCGACTCGTTTGGTTCTACCGTAGTCGAAACCGGTCGTTCGAGTAGCGACCGCGCACGGGCGGCCGTTCTGTTCGCACGCTCGCTCCGTGCTTCACTCGTCCGCACCCATTCCGTTGAGCTACGGCCCGCACCGCCGACATCTAACTGTTGGACTGCATCCCACTGCTCGACTCGACCACCGTACTGTTGAACGAACGCGGTCGCGTCACTCTGCTTCGAGAAGGGCACCAACGCCTGCTCCCGCGTCGGAATACGGGCAGTACTGTTAACGACGAAGTACGCCGCACTGGCTGGCACCCACTCCGTATCTGCGTACCTCGGTGCTCTGAGCAACCCATCCTCTCCGACGTAGACGCCAGTGCCGGAGAAATCCGAGACGTACACTGCCATCGGCCGCCCAAATTCACGTTCCGTGCTCTCCTGCAATCCCGCGACCATGGATGTGATGCCGTAGTAGCCAACGGTGAATTTGAACTGGGAGAACGAGACCTGCCCGGTCGGCAACGCAATCGTCGAGTCGGCGGCTTGGACGACGACACTTTCCGGAACGCCCGTCGACTTCGTATCTGACATCGGAACCGCTGCTGCCTGCTGACTACCGCTGTTCATGGCAAACGGAGCGACGACCGTCGCGAGCACGAGGAGGGCAGCAGCAGCCACGTGCCAGAATTCCATAGACGGCGATACGGGGGGAGCCACAAAGAATGCTGGGGCAGTACACTTTTTCGCGTGGCACGGAAACCATAATACGTAATGGGTAGTCGTGAGGCACCTAACCGCGGTGACAACGATGCTGCGACGGCCGCGTCAGCCGTCGTCGAAGCGTCGGAACTCTCGAAATCATTCGGTGACGTCGAGGTTCTCTCGGGACTCTCCTTCTCAATTCCAGATGATGCAGTTACGGCGATTATTGGGCCAAATGGCTCCGGAAAGACGACGCTCGCGGAACTCATCACGGATGTGGACACACCGACAGCGGGCGAACTCACACTCTACGCCGGCGGGGAGCGCCCCGTCGGGTATCTCCCTCAAGACCCGCGGTTCCAGCCCTCGGCGACGGTCCGGGAGACGGTCGCATTCTACGCGGCACTGCTCGCCGGAGAGACCGACGTCGATGCCGCACTCGCTCGGGTCGGCCTCGAAGCCGCGGCCGACCGCCGAACGGATGCGCTCTCCGGAGGTATGCGCCGCCTTCTGGGAATTGCGGTGAGCCTCCTGGGGGCACCAGACCTAGTCGTTCTCGACGAACCGACGAGCGGCCTCGACCCGGAAATGACTCGCCACGTGTACGACGTGATTGCGGGGTTGACCGAGCGCGACCAAGCCGTCGTGTTGACGACCCACGACCTTTCGCGCGCAGCAGACGCCGATTACATCCTCGTGGTGTCCGATGGCAGCATCGTCTCGGCTGGGTCCCCAGAAGAAGTGCTTGCAGACACGGAGACGACCACCTTAGAGGACGCATTCGAGACAGCAGTGAGCGGTCGCACGGTCACATCCGAGGGGGGCAATAACCGTGAGTGACGCCACCCAGCAGTTTACTGCGGTCTTCGAACGAGAGTTGCGGGCACTCGCGCGCTCGCGGGCAGTCTGGCTGCTTGCCGTCGGGTTCTTCGCACTTATCGTGGCGATTGCAGTACTCGGCGGACAAGCCGGCTACGTGCCGCTCGTACTGGCGTTGCTCACGCCGGTCGAGGTCTTGGTTCCGGTGTTGGTAGTGGCGCTCGGGTATCGAGCGATTCTCGGCGATCGGTTGCGGGGCGAATTGAAAGTCCTCGATACGTTCCCGATAACTCCCATCCGGTACGGGCTCGGCGTCTACTGTGGCCGACTCGCAGTCGCACTCGGGATTATCGTCGTGACGCTGCTCGCAGCAGGGTTCGTTGTACCACTCTCGGGGGGGACGCCGAACGTGCTCGCACAATCAGGCGGATTAGACTCGCCAGTGTACTACGCGCGGTTCGTCGCGTTGACGATGGTATTCGCGGGCGTTGTTCTCGCCATCACACTATTGATTTCGTCGGTAGCTCGGTCTGCGCGTCGCGGGCTTGTGTCGGCGGTCGGCTTGTTGCTCGTAGTCGTCATCGGCTTCGACCTCGTCGTGATTGCTGGGGTCGGACAAGGCTGGATCGTCGAACGAGGGCTGGCCGGGGCACTCGCAGCCAGTCCGCTAAGTGCGTACCGTGGGCTCGTGATGACGTATGCTGTCGAGCCAGCCGTGACGATGCCGGTTCGTGCAGCCTCGCCGATTGCAAGCGTGTTCTCGCTGGCTGTGTGGACGTCCCTTTCCCTCCTCACTGCCTCAGCGCTGACCGGAATTGAGTGATTACCGAACGGCTCAGTGCTGACGAGGGCGCGTCAATCCAGCGGTAGTATGCAGTGACTGTAGAGAAGGTTAGGTGAACGTGAGATACGCGATTGCGAACTGGACGGCGTTGTACGTGCCGTGAACAACGACCGGCGCGAAGAGGTCGTCTGTCTGCTCGTACGTAGCTCCGAGTACGAGTGCGACTCCGAAGACTCGGGCGAGCGTGACGAGGATAGCGCCCGGTGTGGCACCCGTACCGCCGTACGCGAGGATGTGGCTGGCAGCAAACACGAACGACGCGGTGATAACGGCACTCCGACGTGAATACGCACCGTACAGGTACTTCTGGAGGGCATTTCGTGCGAGTAATTCTTCACCCGGTGCGACAACGACGAACGAAAGGACGATTAGCGGAAGCAGGATTTCGGGGGTTGTTTTTGCTGTCTCGATGAGGGAGTGGGATGTTTGTGGAAGTGAGAATACAGAGACCGTGGCAGCCATTATTGCATGTAGGGTGAAAATTGCGAGTATCCCAGCTGCTGCCATGACCAGGTCGCGCTGAGTCAGCGTGCTCACGTTGATGCTACTGTTAACAGATCTGATGAACACGACGCCAACGCCTGCGTAGGCGATGCTGGCGACGGCAGTGGAAACTGAAACGCGAACCACCGGCGTGGATGGTACAAGGGAAACGGCAACGCTGGTGAGGAAACTCCCAACGACGAGTGCGAGAGCGGACACGGAGAGAGCGAGGAGGGTTCGTCGCTCCCGGGTTTTGACTGCCGGTTGATTCAACCCGGTGATGGAAGCACCACCCGCTCCCAGCGCACCGAAGCCAGCCAGCAGCGAGATAATCGGTCCGAGGGATCCTGCGGTTTGGAGTTCAATGACAGCAGCGGCAGCTCCGAGTGTCAGAAATGCGGCGGCTATCGTTGCGACAGTATCAACCCACGATGGACCGTGTCCGTGACGACGGACAGTGAACGCCAGTACGGCGACCGCTCCGAAGCCACGAGTGGCCGGTAACGTGAGCTCTGCTGTTGCAGGCCACGAAAGGAACGTCCCGGCTAATCCGACCCCAGCGAGTACAACCCCGACTGTGTGCGCGTAGTTTTGCTTCACAAGATGAGAGTCACCGCTTTCTCCGGCAGCACTTAATCCCAGTATTCGTGTGTACCATTCTTGGTTAGGCGAGTCGGAGGACGAATCCTGTGAGGAATAGCGTAAAAACGATGCCTGCGAGAACCACCATCATGAGGGATTTGTCGTTCACGACCGGTCGTTAGGGCCGTATGTATCTCTTCTTTTCGAGATGGTGAAAACCGAGCCGTTTTTGCTGTTGTACGAAGCGCTCATAGAACTACCAACAGTTCTGGTCGCCTCAGAGTAAACGCCCCGGATTCCTTATACGCGGAACAGGCGCAATACCACGGTCTTCAGGCCGTGGATACGCGCCGTCACTCAGTGACAACAATCCACCGACAAATTGCAGAGTCGAGTTTCTAATCCATACGTTGAAGTGCTAAGAACCGCTATACGTCGGTAAGGTCAGGTCGGAACGGAGCGGATTCCGAACCTTCTTTGGAGGCGGCCTACCCGCCCTTGTAACGAGGCAGTATCCGAAAGACAGGCGGTGAACGCCACATTCTAGAAGAGTGTGGTCGCGTGCCGTCTGTTTCAGCAAGCCCACGATACCTCCAAGTCTGTTGACGCTGACTCGGCGTTCGCCGGGCACAAACAACCACGAACGCCGAAGACGCCGAGGATAGGAGTAACAGCCGCTTGGCACGGCTAGCCAGCCACCGACCACGACGACTGGGTTAAACGGGTTCCCGTGAAGTGGCGGCGTCCATGGTTGCGAACCTGGCACTCCCACCGCTCGGGATTCCTCCGCGTTCACGCGGAGGAGGATGTCAATCGTAGATGTAACTTGCAGAAGCTGAGGAGGAACCCCTGTTATCGGGGCGATGGGGGTCGGTCCCGAGACCGCTAGTGACTGACCCGGACCGCTACGAACTGGCACGGTATTCCCCGTGTTTCATTCCGAGGAAGAACGCGATGATCGAAAAGACGATCATCGAGGGTAAGACCATCATGAAGACCGTCGAGGCAGTCATTACAGACGTAAGTGCGACCGCAGCGATGGCGACGATAACGACGAGTGGGACTACCGAGCGCGGGAGGTCGAACTCCATACCTCTCGTTGTAGCCGGACAGGCAAAGTCGTTAAGGTGTCTGTAGCAAGGCCTGGAAACCGGGTTTTAATTATTTGTCTGGGAGGAATCGGTATGTCGCTGTGAAGACGAGCGCAAACACGAATAGAATCAAGGCTAGTGATTGCAGGAGGAAGATTGGAAATTGAGTTGGCCCACCGAAGACATAGAGGGATGCGGCGAACACAGTGAACGATGCCACACTTGCGATACTATACGCCCAATAGAGTCGTTTCATCTTGTTGCACCCTCTTTACCGATTAAGGGGAGTTTGAACAGGGCGACGAAAATTAGAATAAACGAGACCCAAACTGCTCCAACTAGCCCAACAAATAGGAGATTGCGCTGGAAGAACCCGCCAAAGACGGATTGTAACACTCCGAAGATGACGAGCGACCCGATAGTTGCCGCGCTATATGCCCCGTTGACGGGTTTCATTATACAAATCCAACACCTGCTGTACGGAAAAGTACATGGGCCAAGGTGAAGTGCCTCGGGGTCAAGCCCAGAGGCTTCCTGTTTCCACGACGCACTTTGCAGATTCCACGAGGGAATCCACAGGGGGCGCAGTCTCCGCAAGCGTGGGTTCGGCCTCTCCCCCGACCTACTTGGTGGCGACGGCGGAGCGTCTGACCATCCGTGTTTTTCGACTCTAAGCCGGACGCGATAAGTGCCGTCACACCTACCTGTTTTGCACTATTTCGACTTAATGGTCTGGTTCACTGCGTGCCGGCTTCATCCACGGGGTCAAGCCCCATGGCATTCGCTTCGTACCGCTTGTGAAATCCTATGCTCTCATATCATTCGCTTTCATCGATCTGCGCTTTCACTTTTCATGCGGTTAAACCGGTTTGGCAGTTACTGATTCAAGCCCACTAGTTTCGTTGTTGTCAGACGGTAGCGTCGTCATATCGACTAGCATGCGAGATAGCAAGAAGCCCGAGACCGAGAATCCCACCCACCGCAACCAATCCGAAAATTGCCAGATTTGGAGGGTTCAGTTCGAACACAATTGGGCCGATTTTACCGTACTGTACTGCTGGCCCACCGTCGGTAAGCGGTCCCGATGGCCCATCATTCCCGTAGACGATGATCCCCAGCACGTACCCGAAAATACCCGCCACGGCAACCGCGCTGAGATACATCCACATCACGACTCCGCGCCCATTAGTCACCTGGTTGTCTGCCATTCGTCTAGACCCATCGTCGGGTTCCAGGTGCAACAATAGCCCGTTTTCGGTGAACACTCAAGGGGACTTGTCGAGCGTCCCCCCCGAGATATTCAACCCGCTACCAAAAACAGGATCTTAGCGTGTTTCAGACGTTGACAGCATTAGGATGAAATAGATGTGTTTGAGGAGCAAGATTGGGGTGAGAAAAGCAAGCGACACACCAAGTGCGAGACTGCCGGTCTCTGCCCAAGCAACCTGTGCGATAGCGATACTGGGGATTAACACACCATTATACGCGAGGGCGTTGACGACAATACCCGTTTGCTCCGGCGACCATATGATTATGCTAACCCATCTACTGTCGCTCCGACTACTCTTGATCGCGGCCATAAGCCCGGCAGCTCCGACGAACGCCCAACCAAGCAGTCCGGTCACACTCACGTTAAACAACCAGGTAGCAGCGAGGATACCGGTGGTTGGAATTGTGAAAAAGAGCCTTCATCGTTGGTCGCTGTTGGCTGAAGTTCGTTTGCTCCGTTATTTTACACATTAGAATGACTAATCCCGATATCCGAAACCACGAAACAGTGCCGTCGTAGTTACGCCTGACTGTCGGTTGATTTCGTAGCTAAATCCCGAGTCACCATCACTAGAAGGATAACAAGTAGAGCAAGCAATACGACGATGCTGGCTACGACGAACATGCTAGCCAACCCACCTGCGGTATACCCTGGGTTCACGATATGTGTGATCGTAATAGCCACTAGTAGAATCAGCATCGTGACGACAATAGCATCTCCCAGCCTCTTTCTCATATTCGAATACGGATTAGGAGAGGCTATTGAAATGTTTGAGTCGGTGTCCTGAATTTTGGGAATCCGCTTCACACTCATTAGCTGAGACTGCATGTCCCTGAATCAGAGCCACCCAATTGTCGATGCCGAGCTATCCGCGCAACAGTGAAATTCGGGACACTCGTCAAAATGAGATGACAAAATCACCGCAAAATCAGGGCACGGGGGAACGATTAGTCTGCCCGGAGTGTGGTGGACAGATTCGTTATAATGATTCGCAGAGAGAGGCGGCGTGTCAAAGCTGTGGCCTAGTCACCGACGAACAGATGATCGACCATGGTCCAGAGTGGCGGTCGTTTACTGACGAACAACGACAGAATAAGAGTCGGGTCGGGGCACCGACGACGCCGTTGATGCATGATAAGGGCCTCAGCACGACTATCAGTTGGCAAGACAAAGACGCACGCGGACAATATCTGTCCAGTCGCAAACGAGAGCGACTGCAACGTCTACGCCGGTGGGACGAACGATTCCGCACGAAGGATGCCTCTGAGCGGAATCTCAAACAGGCATTCGACGAAATTGATCGAATGGCATCGGCTCTCGGCTTGCCTGAGGCAGTTCGTGAGACGGCGGGTATTCTCTACCGGCGTGCCGTCGAGGAAGGGCTACTTCCGGGCCGTTCTATCGAAGGTATGGCAACCGCTGCACTGTACGCGAGCGCGCGACAGCACCAAACTCCGCGATCCCCTTTCGTCGTCGAAACGGTAAGTCGAGTTGAAAAGAAACGGTTTCAGCGAGCATACCGCTACCTCTCCCGGGAGCTTAGCCTTGAAATCGAACCGGAATCCCCGGATCAACATCTGCCGCGACTCGCGTCGTCGCTTGACGTGACCGACGAGGCACTCCGACGTGCGCGAGAACTGCTCAGCGTTGCCCAACGCAACGCCGTCCACAGTGGGAAAAGCCCAGTAGGCATGGCGGCATCCGCGCTGTACGCAGCAACGTATCTTACAAACGAAAAACTCACCCAAGAGACTGTGAGTTCAGCGGCAGGCGTGAGCAAGGTCACGATTCGAACTCGCTACCAAGAACTTCTCGATGTCTACGCCGAGCACAAGTAATGAATAAGCATACGAGCCAAATAGAGACGGAAATCGTGGAGTTACTTGCTGGTGAATCAGGGACTCACGCGGTTGAAATTGCGGCTACGATAAATCGACACCCAGTGCACGTCGAGCAGGTATGCATCCAGCTTTGCGAACAGGGAGTTCTCAACTCGAACCGACGCGGATTCTACGAACTCACCGATGGTAGCTCCCAACAGTTCGAATGCCGGTAACTCGGATGCCGGTGGGCGATGCGCTACCAGTATGCGTATCAACCAGACTGCCACGAAAAGGCGAAATTATCGACTCACGGCGAACAGTTGCATATTGTCACGTGGAACGGCGGCCGGGAATCACACAACGTATCCCACGAAAAACCGAGGGATTCAGCATGGTGGATGATACAGCGACGTCGGACGATCAGCCATCCCCTGAACTCGTCCTCGACGCGCTGGATGATCCTGACTGTCAATCAATACTCCGCGAAACCGCCGATCCAATGACTGCTACCGAACTCGCCGAAGCGTGTGACATCCCCCGTTCGACGTTGTACCGGAAGCTTGAACAGCTCAGTGACGCCGCACTCCTGCGGGAACACGACAAAATAAACCCTGACGGCGGGCGAACGTCGTACTATCAGCGAAATTTCGAGAACGTGAACATCACGATTGACGAGGACGACACATTCTCCGTGACAATCGAACATGGACGGCAAGGAACTGACGAACGACTTCGAGATATCTGGTCGAAGATGGGTGACGAGCTATGAACGAGATCATGGCTGCGGTTGTCGCCGTGAAAGCGCTCATTCTGGGCCTTGGAGGTGCAATTACGTATATAGCGCACAGAGCGTACCGGCGGACGGGTGACCCCTCACTCGGACTGCTTCGGGTTGGATTCGGGATTGTGACGTTCGGTGCGCTGTTCACTGGTATTGCCAACGTGTTCTATTCGATATCGCTCGCGGTCGGTGTCCTCGTCAACAGCACCTTCGTGGCCGCCGGTCTTGCTGTAATTCTGTATTCGCTGTACGTCCAAGACTGACGACACTTACATACAATCATGCTCCAGGAACCTTTCCAAACCGAACGAATTACCGCCGTTACACAAAAACTGAACGAGGGGATTTCAACTCCCGCACAAAGTGGGGACAATCGAGGAACGGCTCGCTTCGGCTCGCTTCTCGCATTGGTCGTGCTAATAGTTCTGGCACAGATTCCGGTTGCATCAGCTCATGGCGGCGAAGGCCCGCTCGTTATCTCACAACAGGCGAGTATCGCGGTAACTCTCAGCGGAATTGGTCTTGTCGCTGGCTGTGCATTATTGAAGCGTCACGAACACGTCTCGCCCACAACAGCGCTATACGGAATTGGAGTGGGACTGTTCGTCACGGTCCTCGGGATCACCATTTTTAACGGGGTCACACCAGATCCGATCTATACAGCCAGTTCGATGCCGTTCCCCCGCTCGTGGTATGAAGTGCTCGGGCTCGGTGTCGGCGTCAGTGTTGTGATGGCGAGTTTCGGTATTGGGTTACGCCGCTGGCCGACTCGACCCCGGTACACGTTCCTTGGCATTCTCATGGGTTTATGGGTCTCGTATCCATACGTAATCCGTGGATCCGCGAGCTATACCCACCCGCTGGGATATCTCATCGTACTGGGTACACCGGTTCTCGTCACATATGTTATCTGGACGGATCGAGGGGATGTCGTCCGTGCTGCTCTCCAGGATCGTGTTGCACGTCACTTCGGAGCTATTGTTACACTTCTCTCTGGGATATTTTTCCTTTCGTCGAGTGGGTATCTCTCATTCTTCTGGGAGGAAGAATTGCCGCGTGAGCGCGTCATCACGGTCTTACCAGTCAATTATCAGCTTGTCCAGTGGGACACACTCGAAATCGTGCTCCCGCAGATTCCCCTGACGATGGCTCTCTCAATCGGGGTAGTTACGATTGTCGGGTTGTTGAGCGTCCTAATTGGAGTGAACGCCCTCCTGATTGCTTGGCAGTGGCGACTTGAGAAAGCCGCGGGGGTGGCCCAGGGAACAGCCGGTACAGGGTCTGTTATTGGTGCTTGCACGTGTGGCTGCTGTGGTCCGCTCGTCGCCAAAATCGCCTTGCTTGCAGCTGGTCCCTCTGTCGCAGCACCGCTATACTGGGTGTTCGTCGATTCATCGTCCCCACTTAGCGCGTTGTTTATCGTGGCTACGGTGGTCATCTTCACTGCCACGCTCATCCACTCAACTGAAAATATGAACCCGATAGTGTCCTAAACACGGCTTCCACCAGAACGCACTTACACCGAAAACCTTCCTCAACCCGACTGGTTCTTGTCCTGCCCCAGCATCCCTGAAATATGATGTAGGCAGTTAGCGTTCGGAGGTCAAGCATCGATGTGTTATGCCCCCTGCATGTCCATCGGTCGGAGCCAGTGGTACCACACGAATAGTATCATCCCACCGTAGCCCGCCGCCCAGACGATCTGGCCGAGCGTATCCGCGCCAATCTCGGAGAGGAAGTAACTAGCCACGCCTGGGATAGCGACACCTGCGAAGACAATTGCGCCGAATACGACTCGGTCGTCAAGATCCATTATGCGACACCTCGTTCTCGAATCAGTTGAGAGCCGATAATTCCGACTGTAATGCCGATACTCCCAGCGATCAACAGTGACACCCCGCGGAAGTTCGTATCATAGCGAAGTAGTAGCAGTCCTCCTGCTGCTGCAAGCGTACTCAGCATAGCAATCACACGAAGTGGTCGTGTAACATGCTGGGACTCCGTGAGAATCCCAGTAACAGAGCCAATAAACAGCAGCAATCCACCGACAGTTACTGGGCGCAGTCCGAACACAACACCTACCTCCGAGGTAACGAGCCCGAGCGCCACAAGTAGTGGCCACGGACTTGCGCGCGGATAAGCATCACTCAGGCCAGTTTCACTCATGCTGACACCTCGCCAGTACTCTCCTCAGTCGGCGTGATGCGGGAGAGCCGCATCGCGTTCCCGGTAACGCCAAGCGTCATTCCCGCGTCGCCAACGAGAACAGCCGCCCAAATTGGGACCAAACCGAAGGGAACGGCCGCTGCCATCGCGGCCTTCGCCCCAAGGCTTGTCCAGATGTTCTGACGGATGACACTGTTCGCGTCATGAGAGAGTTCGTAGAGATACGGCAGTCTGGCCAGATCATCGCTCATCAACGCAATATCCGCTGTCTCTAGTGCTGTGTCCGTTCCCGCCGCACCCATCGCAACTCCAACTGTCGCAGTAGCAAGCGCGGGTGCATCGTTGACACCGTCACCGACCATAGCGACGCCGTCGTACTGGTTGTTAAGCTCTTGAATCGCTGTGACTTTCTGCTCAGGAAGGAGTTCCGCGCGGAACTCATCGACGCCAACTTCCTCGGTGATCGCACGGGCGGTTCGTTCATTATCGCCCGTGAGCATAATGACGTGTTCCACACCGAGGTCGTGGAGACGTTCGATAGCGAACCTCGACTCCTCACGAATTTCATCGGCAACTGCAATTATGCCCTCCAACTCGTCTTCAGTACCAACGAGGACGACGGTCTTTCCCTCGTTTTGGAGGCCTGGGACAACGTCTTCAAGCAGGTCAAGACAGCTATTTCGCTCACAGAGATCTCGACTCTTCTGGGTGACAACACCACCATCAGTAGCAGCGTGGACGTGGTCCAGGTCGAAGCCGAGTTCCGCGAAGAACCCCGGCTTTCCTGCATAGTGCGTTGTGCCGTCTACGTCAGCACGGACACCTTTCCCGGGAATGCTCTCGAAGTCCGAGATCGACGGTTCGCCGGTAGTACGGCCCGTCGCGTGATCAACGATGGCATCGCCGATTGGGTGTTCGCTTCGAGATTCAAGGCCACGGGCACAACGAAGTACGTCTTCCTCGCTGTTGCCGTTCAGTGGCACAACGTTGGTGACGGTTAGTTCACCCATCGTGAGCGTCCCTGTCTTGTCAACGGCGACGGCTTCGATTTCGCCCATCGCTTCGAGGTGACTCCCACCTTTGATTAGCACGCCGTTCTTGGCGGCACTCGTAATGCCGGAGACAACGGAGACAGGCGTCGAGATGACGAATGCACACGGACACGCGAGCACGAGCAGGGTAAGTCCATAGACCAGCGACTGAGTCCACGAAACGCCGAATACTATCGGCGACGCCAAGGTAACGAGGACGGCAAACACAACGACTGCAGGCGTGTAGTACCCGGCGAATCGTTCGACGAACTGCTCGCGTTCGGTCTTGTTCGCCTGCGCGTCTTCGACCATGTCGATAATCCGCGAGAGCGTATTGTCGCCGGCCTCCGAGGTCACTTCGACTTCAAGATACCCCTGTTCGTTGACGGTGCCAGCGTACACTTCGTCACCAGGAACTTTATCGACAGGAACGCTCTCCCCCGTGATCGGGGCCTGATTGACCGCGCTTTCGCCGTCAAGAACCTCGCCGTCCATCGGAATCTTCTCACCAGGCTTCACCACGACGACATCACCCACACCAACCTCATCGACAGAAATCGTGACTTCCTCACCGTCACGGCGAACGGTCGCTTCGTCGGGTGAGAGGTCCATTAACTCTTGGAGAGAATTCCTGGCTTTATCCATCGAGTAGCGTTCGAGGAGTTCGGCGACGCTGAATAGGAAGGCGAGTGTCGCGGCTTCCATGTAGAGGGATTCGCCGAATCCAAGACTGACACCGACTGCGCCAGCAATAGCGATACTCATCAGCAGGTCGATGTCGAGATTACGGTTTTTCAGCGAGTAGTACCCACCGCGAATGATTTCTTGGCCGCCAGCGACGACTGCCGCGAGGAAAAAACCGTCAGCTGCTGAAAGGGTGAGACTGCTCGTCGCTATGAGTTCAGCGTTAAGGCCGGCGAGAATGAATCCAAGGAGAAGTCCGAGGGCAGTGAAGACGCCGCTAATCCACGTCTTGTAGGCGCGTGTACTCTGCCAGACGCTCTCAGTGGAGGCGACATCGGTTGTTTCGCTGCTCTCAGCTGTTGCTTCGGTTACTTCGTATCCTGCCCCCTCGATAGCGTCCGTGACGTCCTCAGGCGAGGTCCGCGTTCGGTCGAGCGTGGTTGTAATTTTACCAACCGTAGGATGGGTCTGGTAAGTGGTGACGCCATTAAGTTCGCTGATGGCGTTCTCGACTTTGCCCGCGCACGAAGCGCAGTCCATTTCCGGAGCGGTAAATTCCGCCGTGGTTTCACCGATGTCGGACTCGACACTATAGCCGGCCGCCTCAACGCGGTCAACGACGTCACCGGGAGTCGCGTGGTCTTTCTCGAAGGTAACTGTCAGCGTGCCTGTCGTAACCTCCGGATCGATTCTCTCTACCGCGTCGAGTTGTTTGACGCTGTTCTGTACTTTGCCCGCACACGACGGGCAGTCCATTTCAGGAACCGATAGCTGGAGGGTCGTGCTGTCGTCTTGGTTGTGTTCGGTGTCCTGGGTCGAGTTATGGTTGTTGCTGTGTTCATGATCGTGGTCGTGGGGGTGATCATGGCCCGTGTGTTCTTCCGGGACCTCGGTCATTAGGTGGCGGTAGAGACTACAGCGGTATTAATTCGGCTGTTAGTATACCGGTCTTTAGTACAAATGATTAATAAAAATTCTCACCTGAGTTATTAAAAAGTCGAGTGAGGCTAGATCTTCGTCCCGCTTTGCATAGGCTATGGCGAAAGCCGAGGGAAGGAAGAATGAGGCCAATCTGGATATGGAGGCCTTCAACGGGCATGTCGTAAGGAAATTCGAATTCGCCTAAGTTCAGACAGCACATTTACTATGTCGGACCATCGAAATTTTGTAAGAACGGTGTGTCGTTGGTCAATAGACGGGAACCCAGGTTTGTAGGTTCGAATCCTGCTGGGGGCATAACGGCGGTTCGGAGAGTACCGTCCTCAACACCATCCGACAAATGAGCGAAGAAATCATCACTTCCGGCATTCTCGGCACCGTCTTTGCAACGACCGGCGTGGCACTCCCGGTTATCGTAGCGCTCATCGCGTATATCGGCATTCGGCTAAAGAACGTTGCCCTCATTCCTCCGGCCGCTACAGCGTGAGAGGCATCTATTCGATTCGCAGTTCCACTTACCGATTTATCTACCCGGTTTCAGTACCCATCCCGAATAAAGAAGCCTCACTAGCAACTACTGTAGAGTTGTTCGTCCCCCGGGAGGGGTGCAGGGCGATCCAGTCGCGATCGCCCCGTGAGGTGATTGCTCCATGGGACACCGCGCACTCGTTGCGTACGAACGCACAGACGGACAGTACACGCTCCACTACAGCCACTGGGGCGCAGCGGACCTCAAGCTCAAGCACCGAATCTCGGCTGAGTCGCCGTTCGGTGGCGACGACACCGACTCCAAGTGGGCGAAACAGCTGCTGGCTGAACTGGCCGATGGCCTCGAGGCAGATGCGGTCGACGGCTACCTCGCCGGCGAGGATCGACCGTCGACGGTCGTCGAGCCGAAGCCCCGCGCCACCGGGCTCACCCTCGACGAGATCGTCGCGGACCATCTCGACTACCTCCACCACGAGGCGTTCTTCGTGGTGTCGACGACGTTCGAGGTGACCGCCTATCGGACGCTGTGGTTCGGGCTCCAGTACGACTCTGAGACGGTCGAACAGGGAGAGACGGTCGGGAACGGCGCGCTCGCGACGGTGCGCTGGTACGACGGCGAGCCGGTCGGCGACGGCCACCTGCAGGGCCAGTTCGCAGCCCTCAAAGACGTCGTCGGCGACATGCTCGACAAGGGCGTCTTCACGCCGTCGACGGCGAGACAGTACCTGAAACGGAAGCTCGCTGAGCGGGTCGGGGACCGACAGGAGCTGCTCATTCCGACCGGCGAGTCGCAGGCAATCCAAGCGGACTGAGTTGACGGTGTACCACGGTGAGAGAAGCTGGCCGGCCGCTACGCCTCCTCATCTCGAATGACCATCACCTTCACACGCCGAACGCCGTCGAAATCCCGGAGTCGGTAGGTGAGGCCACGAACCCGCTCAGCTGACCCGCGGCAGAAGAGCGACTCAAGACACCACTCCCCTTGGTGCGTGTGACTCGTGTTGAGAATCACGTCTTGGTAGTCGTGTTGGACAGCGTGGAGTTCTTGGATAACGTCGTGGTGTCGATAATCAAATCCGACGAGTGCGACTATCTCGCCGGACGTATCCTCGAGCCGAGAGTGGGCTTCGATATATTCGAGCATTGCCTCCCGAACGGCCCGGGAGCGATTCTCGAGACCCTCGTCCTGCCAGACGCGATCGAACTCTGCGACCACCCCGTCTGGGATATTGAAACTCGTTCGCATACATTCTCCCTCGCCACCAGCCCACAATAGTCCCCCGTCCCGTATGACGAATCCCCGGATTCGGTATTAACAACCGTTATTCACCTCGTTAGCCGAATGTCTCCTACGATGTTACACGGTGAAGCGCTCGGGCTCCTGGTCGGGGCAGTTCTCCTCGGTGCAGTCCACGGGATCGAGCCGGGCCACGGCTGGCCCGTGGCCGCATCGTATGCCCTCGATCAGACGAACAAATGGGTCTACGGGTTTGCGGCGAGTTTCATTCTAGGCCTGGGACACCTCATCAGTAGTATAGCGATGGTGGCGGTGTTCTTCTACGCGAAGGGATACTTCAATCTCACACAGGTCAACGAGCCGATTCCAGTCGATCTGTTTTCGACGACGATTTTCATCGGCGGGCCGGTTAGCCTCGTCGCTGGAGTGTTGCTGATCGCCCTCGGAATCCGCGAATACGTCCACGGCCACTCACACGGCACCCACGGTGAGGGTCACGGACACAACCACGACGACGACCACGAACACGACCACCCGCACGGGCACGACCACGATCATTCACACAACCACGGAGAAGATGGCCTTCTCGCCCGAGTGAAGGGCGTTATCCCGTTCGTGGGAGGCCACTCCCATTCACACGACGACGTCGATCAGGCTGCAGAACGTGGGCTCTTCGGCATCGCATGGTTCGCGTTCGTACTTGGGTTCGCCCACGAGGAAGAATTCGAGATCATCGCGCTGTGTGCCGGGTCAAACTACTGTCTCGAACTGATGAGCGCCTACGCAATCACCGTCATCATCGGCATCGTCGGGCTGACGATGCTGCTGATCGCCGGCTATCAGCACTACGAAGAGAAGGTCAAACAGTACACCCCGTATCTGCCGGCGTTCTCTGCGGCCGTGCTCATCATAATGGGACTCGGATTCATCACCGGATTGTTCTGAGCCTGCCCGGCAAGAAGGTCGCTATCCCCCAGGCGGACATTCAGTCTTCCCCCTCGACACCTGGCGATTACTGACGACCCTGTTTTTCCGGGGCACGAAGGGGTGAGCCCCACATAGGCTCGTGGTTTGATGACCAAAGACTCAGCTGAGGATCCATTCAACGACTGCGAATTAGACCCCGAGGCGATTCTCGGGACACGCACCTTCCACGATGTCCTGTTCACCGACGATACCGAGACGCCGGTAAACGTGCTCACCGGCGAGACGCCCGCACATTCGCACGCGACCGTCAAGGAAGCGAAAGCGTTCGCTGCGAGTATCGACACGGACACACCACAAATCGCGCTCCCGGCCTCTGTCGAGACGCAGATCGAAACCCAGAGCAAGCCCTACACCTCAGCTGCGTTCTTCCACTTCAAGGCGACGGGGTCACCCGAACGACACCGTGCCTACCACGCCGCGTACGACTCGGATGCGTTCACCGTCGACTTCGAGGCCGACTACGCGTCGGGCGATCTAACCATTACAGTCGACCGAGCGAACGAGTCCTAAGAATCGACCGCTAGATCGGGTTTTTCGAGCGCCGGCAATGGGTGCCGGCGCAGCAGGAGTGAGCGAGCAATCATTCCCGGTGCGTCGGCGCTTCGAGGTGTTCGAGATGCACATGGTGATTTACGCTCTGGTAGAAGAATCGACCCACGACGACGCACTGGCCACCGGAAAGACGGTGTTCGACCGCCTGGTCGGCGCGGACCCACATGCCAGCGCCGTCTTCGACTACCACGTGACGTTCGACGAGGAGGACACGTCCGTTGCGGGGAAGGCACGATGGGGTGAACTCCCGACGGCAGCCCCTGTCGACTCTGACGACGGCGAAGACCTGCTCGAGCGTGGCTGGGAGGCGACGAAGGAGGAATTCGAGCGTAATCTCGACCGGGTGAAAGAGGCCATCGACGAACTCTCCGACGAGGAGATCATGCGCGACGAGGACCTCGCCCGGCACGCCTTCCACAAGGTCGGTGCGTACGACGGCCCGACGATCTTCCTGTACACCGAACACGGAACCGGCATTCGCCACCGTGGCCAACTGGACCGACTCCTCGAGGAGAGTGAAGAGCTCTGGATCGTGCCCGCCGACGTCCATTTCTAAAGAATGTCCCGGATCACAAATTGGAAGCGCGAGAGTCGCACACCCACACTCGCATACCGGAATACCGAGACCGGCGCTCGGGCGGTCTTACACCGAGCCCCGGGCTCGTACCGGTACAAGTGGCGTGGCGCAATCCTCGTCGACGGCTACCCGGTGTGGTCGCGGGGGTACGAGACAAAAGACGCGAAATCGTTCAGGAACGTTCTCCGCGACCAACCTGCTCCCGAGATGAGTTGTCGGGAGTGTCTGAACGGCGACGTGGTCGTCGGTGATAAATCGGCTGACGGTGCGAAGGTCCAGCGCTGGTTCGAGTGTCGGAACTGTGGGTACGAAGCGGCCTCAAGGATTGTGTACGGCGCCGAACGTTGAGAGACATACCCACCCTTACCGTGTTAGAAATCGGTCTCAAATTCGTCTTCGTCAGGCAGCATCTCAAGTGCCTCCTCAGCAGAAACAGCTTCAGGAGACCCATTACCGTCTTCGTCTCCGGCTTCTCCGGCCGTGGGAGCGGACATACAAAACCAGATGCAGTATAGTCTGATAAACCTTTACCGGCAGTACAGCACCAATCAACATCCCTGACGACGAAATTCCTGAAAAGTGCGTGCACTCACTCAGACCAACGCCCAGTACAACACGGTCGTGATAGTTAGCAATTGAGAGTCGGATCTATTTTCAGCGGCATCGGTGGCGTTTATTTCTGGGCCGGAATGAGTGGCCCGTCTCAAGCGGGCCAGATCCACAGATGAGTCTGGAAGTTATCGACCGCCACAGCGAAGCACTGTTCGAGTTCCTCTGGTGCCCCGTCTGTGGGCACGAGATATTCAGTCACATTCCGTTCGAAGGGGTGTTCTGCAAGCACTGCAACACACAGGTCGAACTCCAAGAATCCCGAGAGACACGCGGCTACGAGGAGGCCGTCCTCGCCTGCTTCGATACAAGCACGACCTGGAACCTCCACGTCGACGAGAAACTGCGCCGCGACCTGCCTGATGGGTCGGCGCGCGTGAAGATCCTCGGCGCACCGGGCGCCTACAAGGTCGACTGGTGGAGTCCAGACCCGGGTGAGGACTGGCAGCCGGTCGAACGTGGTGAGTTCGACGACGTCGATGAACCTGCAGACGTATCCCATCTTGCGTAGGGAAAATCAGTCCCTGTGGTTGTTTTTCACCCCCTGAGGGGTGCGGGGGTGCTCGAACGAGCAGCTCCCGAACAGACCGATGAGTAGAACTAGCGACACACATTCGATCGAACAGTCACGCCCACCGAACGACTGCGACATCGCCTACGTCGGGTATCGGCAGAGCGGGCAGGCTATCGTCGAGAAACGTCCCGGCCAAGAACGGCTCACACCAGAGCGGAGTCTCGCGCTGGTGAATCACAGTCCCTCGGGATTCGAATGGGGATATGGTGGTAGTGGTCCGGCACAACTCGCGCTCGCACTCCTCCTCGACTACACGGGAGACGAGGCGTTCGCCCTCGACCACTACCAGGAGTTCAAAACCGAGGTCGTGAGCCAGCTGGACTGTGCTGGGTCTGCTGGACGCTGGCGACTCACGGGACCCGAGATCGACGCAGTCCTTCACGAAACACCCGGTGAGCCGGTCGCACCGTCCATCTGAACTAATCACCGAGAGTAACCATGTCAGAACACACCCCACCATCTCGTGTAGATGACGAATCGACCGAAGCCAGTGAACAGCCGACACGAACGGAGTACGTCGAACGCAGTGACGTCGGCGTCTCCCTCACCGTGAAGCTTACTCGCGGGACTGGCACCCGTGATCAGGACAAGATTACGGCCAAAGTGAAGGGCAAGACCCTCGAAGACGCTCGCGAAGACATGGAAACCCTCCGCGAGTATATCCACGACCTCGCTGAGGATACTCGCCAGATCCAACCCGAGGAAGAAGACGGGTAACGGCGAGGGCTGTTTTTTGTCGCCTCAGCAGTGGCGGAGGCGATTATCAGTGAGCAATCCTGACGGTCAATCAACTGACGTAAGCGAGCTTTCACCAGAACAACGGCTCGAACCCCCGAATACGCGACTTCTCAACGCTGGTATCGTGACGATCAACGATATGGAGACGTTGCGAGCCTGCGTCGCCTACGAGAACGCGAATCAGCAACGAATCCCGATTCTTCGCCGGCTCGAACACCGGGCCAACAAGATTCGCGCTGAGGAGGAGTGAGACGACGGTCGTGGGCAGTTTTTCGGAGCCTCCAGTGGGTGGAGGCTCGATTCACATGAACCATCGACCAGAAATCGAAATTCAACAGCAGACCGCGTTCGGAGACGATGGCCAGCTCGAAGTGACTGAGACGAGCGTCGAAACCTCGCTCGAGGACTTCGGTGCGGACGTGGATCACCGCGAACGCGACTCGCGGCTTGATCGGCCAGAAGCGAGTGAGTTCGGCGTCGACGACCGTCCAGAGGTAGAACGATCATCCGAGGGTGATCAGTCGAACCTCTTCGCCGATACTGCCGAGGATCAGCAGACCCTTGCCGGCGATGACGCGGCCGATCGCTGTCTCTTCGTGGAGTAACCAACAGCCAGTTCGTTCGACTGTCCATGTTGGTTAATCGTTGGTGAGAAGTGCGCTATCAACTCGCGAGACCAGTCAATACCCGAATCAAGCGACTGCGAGCCTCCCGAACGCGGGGGCATCAGTACCCATGCCACGAATCACAAATTGGACGAGAGAGAGCCGTACCCCGAAGCTAGCGTATCGAAATACAGAGACCAACGCGCACGCGGTGCTTCACCGAGCGCCGGACTCGTACATCCACAAGTGGCGTGCCGCGATTCTCGTCGACAACTACCCGGTGTGGTCGCGCGGATTCGCGACGAAGGAAGCGAAATCGTTTCGCGACGAACTCCGAAAGCGCCCCAGGCCTGAACTACCCTGTCCAGAGTGTCCGAACGACGACGTCGTCGTCGGCCAGAAGAGTGCCGACGGCGCGAAGGTAGAACGGTGGTTCGAGTGTCGAGACTGCGGCTACGAAAGCCGCTCAGCAATTATCTACGACGCCGAGCGCTGATTCTCAACTGTTAGAGGAAACGACGGAGCATTCAATGGAATCAAATTGATCGGTGGGTTCAAGTCGCTGCGTAAGGAATTCTTACGTAGAACTGCCAATGAGTACTGACGACCCTGAAGTCACGACGGTTACCTCGAAGGGACAGATCACGATCCCGAGTCGGCTTCGCGAACAGTTCGGCCTCGAAAAGGGCACGAAGCTGATGGTCGTCCCGACAGACTACGGTCTGGTCTTGAAGAAACTCGAACTCCCCTCAGTCGAAGAGTTCCAACAGCGGGTCGAGGAGCGATCGGAAGAGGTCGATCTCTCCATGGATGAAGTCACCCAGTTGGTCCACGACGCGCGGAGCGCCGATGAATGAGAGCTGTTCTCGATACGAACGTCCTTATTTCGAGCGTCATCTCAACGGGTGTCCCCCACGACGTGGTCGTCAAGGGGTTCACTAGCGAGTACGAGATTATCGTGTCCGTCGCGACGCTGACTGAGTTTCGAGACACGCTGTTGAAATACCCGGAGAAGTTCCACATGGACGAAGAAGACGTCCAGCAGGAGGTCGAAACAATCCGGTATTACGCGGAGTTCGTCGACCCAGACGAGGACATCACAGCGGTTGACGATGATCCCGATGACGACAAATTTCTTGAGGCCGCCGTAGCGGGTCACGTGGACTATCTCGTCTCTGGCGATCGGCATCTGCTCGATATCGACTCCTTCCAAGGGATCGACATTGTCGACCCGAGAACGTTCTACGAACGACTCACCGCCCAATAGTCAGCGTGTACTGCTGTCGGAGACCTACGCCGCCGGAGAGCAATCGCGTAATCCACGTGCTCTGATACAGCGGGGGTGAAATACTGGTGTTGACCACTCTATAGCCGAACCCACCGAAACTCGGTATATTACCGTCTTATGTAGCGTCGCTGAATTCGTCAAACAGTGCGCTGACGCGCTGTTCGATCTCATCGCGAATCTCGCGCACTCGCTCCATGTCTTCTCCATCGGGATCGTCGAGCGCCCAATCGCGCACCTCGACGTCACTCCCGACCTCTCCAACATCAAGGGTCGAGCACCCCATCGTCGCGACGTACTCACACGATTGGAGGTCGTCAATCGGGATTTCGCGCGGCGTTCGATCGGAGAGGTCGAACCCCACCTCGTCCATCACCTCGATTACTTCCTCGTGGACGTGGTCGGCCGGATGCGTCCCGCCAGTCAGAATCTCGACGCGGTCGTCGAGACCACGGCGGTCGCGTTCTCGCTCTGCGAACGCCGTGGACATCTGGGAACGGCCAGCGTTCTGAACGCACATGAAGGCGATTCGAATCGGTTCAGCCGGATCAGTATTCGTGGACATTGGCTTGTGTGGTGATTAGTCGTCGTTCGTGGTCGGTTCAGGAGCGGATGGGCCGGAACTTCCAGTCTCGGAGTCAGCCCAGTCGAATTTCCGCTGGAAATAGAGCGCGACGTTGACCAGCGCGAGCAGTACTGGAACCTCAATGAGCGGGCCGATGACGGTCGCGAAGGCAACACCGGAGCCGACGCCGAACACCGCGACGGCGACCGCGATTGCCAGCTCGAAATTGTTCGAGGCCGCCGTGAACCCGATTGCGGTCGTCGTCGAGTAGTCTGCACCGATGCCCCGGCCCATGCCGAAGCTCACGAAGAACATCACCACGAAGTAGATCGTCAGCGGCACCGCAATCAACAGGACGTTTGCGGGCGCGGCGATGATGTTCTCGCCCTGCGTGGCGAACATCACGATGATGGTGAACAGCAGCGCGACAAGCGTCAGGGGGTCGATCTTCGGTACGAACACCTCGTCGTACCACTCCTCGCCCTTGGTCCGTGTCCCGACATAGCGGGTGAGAAAGCCTGCGGCGAAGGGAATCCCGAGGAAGACGACGATTGCCTCGAACACTTGCATCGGCGTGATGTCGAAAGTGGTAATCCCGGCGACGAGTGTCTCCATGCCCAGTAGTGGGGGCAGGAACAGCGCGAAGAACCAGACGTACACCCCATAGGTGATGATCTGGAACAGGCTGTTGAACGCGACCAACCCGGTTACGTATTCGGTCGAACCCTCGGCGAGTTCGTTCCAGACGAGCACCATCGCGATACATCGAGCCATCCCGATGAAGATGAGTCCAAGGAAGAATTCGGGGCGAGCCGGCAGGCCGGGAACGAGCCCGCTGAAGAAGACGACTGCGAGCGTGAACATCAGCGTCGGGCCGATGAGCCAGTTCTGGATGAGACTCAGCCCGAGCACCCGCCAATTGCTGAATACGGTCGTGAGCTGTGAGTAGTCCGCCTTCGCCAGCGGTGGGTACATCATCACAACGAGGCCGATTCCCACGAGGTGGAGATTCTGAATCGGTTGGGTTACCGACGGCGCGACATAGCCGAGTCCGACGCCAATGGCCATCGCGCCGAAGATCCAGACGGTGAGGTACTTGTCGAGGAAGTCCATCGACCGCGGGTCGCCACAGCTCTCACAGTCGCAGTTCGGTCCGTGCTCGTGGGCGTCGACGTTACTCATCGCTCACGCTCCCTTCGAGGACGGTGACGAGGGCGACTGCGCGGTTGGTCGCCCGGTACTTCTTCCAGCGGCCATCCTTCCGCCCGTCGACGAGGCCCGCGTCGACCAGCGCCGAGAGAGCATGGCTGAGCCCGCTCTCACTCACGTCGACGACCGCGTGCAACTCACAGACACAGAGTTCCTCCTGGGCCGCGACGAGAACACGGACGAGCGTATAGCGGGTCTCGTTGGCGAGTGCCGAGAGGACATCGAGTTCGGCGTTTACCTGCGCTGCCCCAAGTGCTACTTCGAGCGTGCCGAGTTCGTCGAGCCGACGTTCGACGTCCTCGCTGCGACACTCCCCGAGTTCGTCGTCGAGATAGCGTCGTAATCGATCTGTGGCTTGTGCCATTAGCACCTAGTTGAGAGACGACTCAATTAGTGGTTTCGATTACGAGCGAGCAGACCCGAACGAAGAGCGCCAGATAACCATATTTGGGCGTTTGATTGAACACCGGTCGAACTAAGTTAGTTGAACAACGAGACAACTAACACATGGCGAGCGAATCAACCACCCGGACCCGTGTCGTCTCGCGTGCAAGTGGCACCACTCGCAAACAACGCGACGGAACCGATTTTACGGGCGCATTCGGCCAGCGAACCGGTGATTCGGATCTCCTCTTCGTCGAGGGGCAGCTCCCGGAACGGGATGGAACGGTGGCAGGCGATGACTCTGCGTCGAGGCAGCTGGAACTTTGCCTGGAGAACCTCGAATCCGTCCTCGCCCAGCATGGGCGGACCGTTGAGAACGTCCTTCAGGTTACGCTCTACCTCGCGGATATGGACGCGTACGAGCAGGTGAACGAGACGTACGAGCAGTACTTCGAGGAGACGTATCCCGCGCGGACAACGGTCGGCGTCTGTGAACTCCTGGGCGGTGCCGCAGTCACCGTTGACGCAGTCGTCGCCGTCGAATAACGACAACAGACGGCTGCGAATACCATACGAGACTGTTTCTACCAATGAAGAGTGTCGTCAGGGTAACGATATCGACGACGTCACGGTGTTGTTCGAGGGCGAAAGAACGCCTGAGTACTGCATTTGAAAGCGGGGATTCAGACGATGAAGACGTTGAATACGACACCAACGACGATCCCAATCGTGACGACGGTACCAGCGTAGACGAACAACAGCCGGCGCTCGAAGAGCTTATTCAGCAGAATCAGGTTCGGGATGCTCACGCCCGCGCCACCGACGACGAACGCGAGGACGGTCCCAATAGCAATCCCCTGTTCGCTCAGGGACGCCGCAATGGGAAGCATCCCGCTGAGGCTGATATAGACCGGTGCACCGGCCACCGCCGCCAGCGGCACGGCCAGCGGATTCTCCGAACCAAGGACGGTGTGGAGAACGTCGACGGGAACGACACCGTGAATCAGTGCCCCGAGCGTCATCCCGAGAATCAGGTACGGGAGCGTATCGACGAAGAACAACCACGCTTCACGTGCGGCCGTCTCGACGTGCTGTCTGTGCGTCTGGTTCGCCGTAACTGGACTACCTGCACAGCAGTCAGCCGTCCCACCGTCCGTTGCGACGGCCTGATTCGTCTCTTCGACGACACGGACATCTTTGACGTGCTCGGCCAATCCGAGCCGTCCGATGACGATGCCACCGATGACAGCGGCAACGAACGTGATGAGGACGTAGTAGATAGTGACTTCAATTCCGAAGAGGCCGATAAGCAGGAGAATAGCGATCTCGTTGACGAGCGGCGATGCGAGCAGGAACGAAAACGCCAGCCCGAGCGGTGCCCCTGCCTGCAGTAATCCGGCGAGGACGGGAACCGTCGAACACGAGCAGAACGGCGTGACAGCTCCTAATCCAGCGGCAGCGACGTTGCCGGTTCCCTCATCGTGGCCGCGGAGCTTGCGCTCGACTTTCTCCGGTGGGAGGTACTCTTGGGCGAGGCCCACGAGGAACGATGCCCCGATGAATAGCGGGACGAGAATGACGGCGAGGTGGAGGAAGTAGTCCCAGGAATCGAGCAGCGCCTCGCCAAGACCTGGTGGAAGCATCTCAGGCGTCCTCCTGGATTGCGTGGGCGAGGTCGAGTAGTTCGAAGACCGCGGTATCGGCGATACGGTAGTAGCTCCACTTCCCCTTCTTGCGCGATTTCACCAGGCCTGCCTCTTTCAACTTCCGGAGATGCGTGGCGACCGTTGATTGCGGGGCATCGAGGACGACCTGTAATTCACAGCCACAGCACTCCGAGTCGCGCAGCGCCTCGAGAACGCGGAGCCGATCTTCATTGCCGAGGGCCTTGAAGACAGCCTCCTGACCGGCGACATCGTGGTCAGATGGCCGAACATCCTGCAAGGCGGCAATCCGGGCTGCTGGATCATCGTACAGCCGTTCAAGTGCATCCTGGGCATCCTCCGGCGGTGACTCTGTTTCAGACATATTGGAATTGTACGGTTTGGTTTATTCGCAGCAGGGTTCCGACTCGGACGCTGCGGAGTCAGATTGGGCTTCTTCGATAGTGGGCCCGCAGCAATCCGCCTCATCATCCTGATCGTACCGGTCAACGAGCCGATTCCAGATGCGACCGAGGGTACTCTGAGCCATCGTCATCATATTGTATTTCCTCGATTCGTCTTAAAGATTGGGACTCACTCCCCGAGCGGGGGTCCGACGAACACGCAAGTCTGTCGTGACGGTCGAAAGGGTGTTGGTTGAATTAACCAACAAGAGACCGTTTCACTACTAGCGTTGGTTAACACTAGGTGCGACTGGTGGTTTTTGAGCGCCCGAGAGGGGCGCGGGCGCGACCGAACGTGCCCCCAGAGGTGACCAGAATGGACGATGTAGACCAGACGACAGCGTATCGGCTGACGATCACCGTTAACGGCGTCGATGAGGAAATGCGCCATGCACTCCTGGACGATCTTCGCGTAGCAGTCCGTGACCGACTCGGGGAGCGCCACGGCGTCGAAGTGGACCAGGACGACATCACCGTCGCGACGGGCTATCGGTATGTACAGGTTCCGGCAGAGTGTCCGCTCTGCAGCGAGCGTCTCGATCTCCTGAGTGTCCATCTGAACAACGAGAACGGCGCGTACGCAAGCGCGATGTGTTCCAGCGACCACTGCGAGTGGAGCGGCGACGCCGTCTATCGCATCATCGACCTCGACCCAGGTGACACGTTCGAGGTGGAGAAAACCTTCCCCGAGGTCTCCCCCGACGATTACGATGCGCTCGTCGTTCCGGGTGGCTCCGTCGGAGCGGACCAACTCCGCGCGGACGGCGACGCAGTGGATTTCGTCAGGGAGTTCATCGAGGCAGAAAAGCCCGCAGGAGTCATCTGCCACGGCCCGTGGACGCTGGTCGAGGCCGACGTGGTCGAGGGTCGGACGCTGACTTCCTTCCCCAGTTTACAGACCGACATCCGCAACGCGGGCGGCGAGTGGGTCAACGAGGAAGTCGTCGTCGACGAGGGACTGGTGACCAGCCGCAAGCCCGACGACATCCCCGCCTTCTGTGATAAAATCATCGAGGAGTTCGAGGAAGGTCGCCACTAACGGCGCGGTAGCGCGAAAGGGTCCATCGCCACGTCCGGCGTTCGTGAACGAGATGTGAGATTCGTCTTTGCTGCTTCTGTCTGTCCAATTTCAGATGTTAGGGGAGTTTGGCCTCCAGTACGTCGACTTCTTCTATCTCCGGCGGTTCTGCGAACAGCTCGTCCGCGTTTTCCTCCAAGGCAGCAGCGATTTCGCCCGAGAGATGCGCTTCCCGACCGGATTCATCCGGAAAGGTGTCGAAGATGCCGAACGTCGAATCGTCCATGCGGAGCGCGAACCACGTGGTGGTGTCCGGTTCTTCCTCGGCCATCGGCAGTGCCGAACGGAGGAATTCCTCGACATCGGATTCTTTGCCGGACTGTGCTTGGAGTCGAACGAGGAGGGCGACGTTTGCGTCGGTCATACCCAGTCCGTAGGTATGTGCGCAACTCACATAACTATTTATGCTAGACGCTCAGGTGCTGAGGAGTACTCGGGTGAAACGCAGAGCCTTACCCGCTGCTTCCTCCTTCCGATTCTTACGCCGCCTGAGTTACGTGATCTTCTTTCCGGGGCGGTAGCGGCTGTGTCGAGGACTCACCCAACACCTGCTCAAAGCTAAATGAGCCGTGGCGGTGAGCGAAGCTCTCCGCCGGCTCGCCGTTTGTGAACGTCGACATCGATTCACGCAGCGCCAACAACGATGTACGCGCGCGTGCCGCATGGCACCGCGCGTACGGGACTCCAAGGCCGTATTTCAGCCGCCAGTTCCCCCCTTCGATTGCATTCGTACTCACTGGCCCATTGAACTCTTCTTCGTCCTCGTCCCAGAACGATGGGTGCTCCTCACGGAGTGTCGCCACTATCTCCTCGTACGCAGTCTCGTACTCGTCTTCGAGATACTCCCGCAACTCCTCTAACTCGCCCGCCTCGTGCAGTTCGGACACGCGCTCGTCGCTGCGAGCGCGTGTCCGGAGCTTGTGGACGAGACACTTCACCCGATCCGGCAAGATGTCGTTGTAGCAGTCGTTGTCGTCGGTGAGCCAATAATCCACACCCAAGAGCGGGAAGACGAGCGCGAGCGCCAGCGCTCGCGCGAAGGCGGTGTTCCGACACTGGAGTCCGGCGAAACAACCCAGCTGAGTCAGATAGGAACATCCGACAGTGAACCCTTCCGGCCACTTCTTCGGGTTTTCTCCCTCCTGTTTCCGGCGCATATTTTCCTCGTAGAGGTCTTTCTTTGCGCCCTTCTTCGCCGGATAGGTCTCGTCGGCGACCCCGACGAGACCGTCGATGTCCTCGGCAGCGAGTTCGTCGGCGAACTCGGTTTTGAGTTCGTCAACGGTGCTGTCACCGAACAACAGCGAGAGGAAGTTCATCGAGAGGATGCAGCCGGCAATCGTGACGCTGTGCTGCTCGGCGACTTCGTCGCCGAACAGCTCGGCATAGCGTTGGATCGTATCGCGGTCAACCTGGAGACCGTACTGATTCTGAAGAATCCGTTCGCACGCGTGGAACGGATTCTTCGCCGCATGGAACAGGCAGAGATCAACGACTGGTTTGGCGTATTCACAGTCCTCGTAGAACAGCTCCCCGATATCGCCATCGTAGGAATGTCTGCACTCGGAGCACTGATACCGCTGAATCTCGACAGTGATCTCGTCGAAGCCATCCTCGGTGATGAGGATGGCGAAGAGCCGATCCGTTCGGTAGCCGTTCTTCCAGACCGTGGTTTCACCGCACTTCGGACAGGGCCGCGGGTCTCCGACCCGCTGGCCCTGAAACCCGCGAAACCAACTCTGAAACGCATGAATTAGACCGAGTGGTACGAGGCTGTTCAGCGTCTTTTCTTCGGTTTCGTGCATGAGTAGTGGCCAGTAAGAGAGGGTGGTATTTCACTCCCGTTGCAGACACCACCCCAAGAGGGGCACGAGCGTATTCTATGACAGGGTGCGACGGAGTCACTCCGTAACCCTGAGCGGATTCTTCCTGCCGGTGTGACGCCGTCGTCCAGTTTTTCGAGCCCCCGAAGAGGGCGAAGGCTCGATAACGAGTCTTCAGACTGAGGTGAATTCCCGTGAGTCAACAACAACGTGTGAACGACGTCTCGATCGATGCGATTCCAGTCGATATCACGAACACACAATCCGGCGAGGTCGAGCCCGCCGAGGTACCCGAGGAGATCCGGTCAATCACTCGTGGACTCGCCGGCGATCAGCCACCGACGAATCCCCTCGTCGTCTTGAAAGCGGCTCGCTGGTGGTACATCCACGGGAAGGGCGGGACTGATCCCGCGTTCCAGTGGGCCACCGAGTGGGCGCGACACCTCGCGACCGACACGC
Organism: Halobacterium noricense; assembly: GCF_021233435.1. Classification (NCBI taxonomy): domain Archaea; kingdom Methanobacteriati; phylum Methanobacteriota; class Halobacteria; order Halobacteriales; family Halobacteriaceae; genus Halobacterium; species Halobacterium noricense. Next base: position 326,014 of record NZ_CP089469.1, read on the forward strand.
CCAGCGACGTGGAGCAGTTCGATGAGTTCCTCGAGTACCTCGTCGCGGTCGGCTTCGCTGACGAGAAAGCAGTCCTGCGGTGACCGCCGCCGCGAGTTTTTTGTGCGCCCCAAGGGGTGCGGCGCGTCCTGAACTGACGCAATCGCCGTGAACTCGATTCGGTGAATATTATGGCTACGACCAGTGACTCGTCGGTCTCGTTCGAGGAGACCGACGCCCGACACGACGAGATGCACAGTACCATCGAAGACTGGATCGACGACCTCGTTGCAGACGTCGAGGACGCGCAGTCCAGCTCAGAGTTCCAGGAGTGGCTTGATGTTCAATCCCGGTTCCACGACTATTCGCACCGGAATACACTCCTCATCAATCTCCAGTGCCCTGACGCGACGAAGGTCGCGGGGTACAACACCTGGCGGAATGAGTTCGACCGGCACGTCCAGGAGGGCGAGCAGGCGATCTGGATCTGGGCCCCGATCATCACCACGCAATGTCCTGAGTGCGAAAATTCGCCCAGCTACCACGAGCAAAGCGGCTGTGAGTACGACGAGACGGCGCCGGACGAGTGGTCGAAAGGGCTTGTCGGGTTCAAACCAACGGCTGTCTTCGACGTGTCCCAGACCGAGGGTGAGCCGCTTCCCGAGTTGGAGACAGAGGCGACTGGCGATGCCGACGACCTCGTGCCCGCACTCGAGGATGCAGCCGCTGATATCGGCGTGACGGTCCGTATCGTCGACGCTGTCGACTGGGAGCATGGCGACGCCAAGGGCGTCTGCAAATACCGGAGTAAGCGTGATCTCCAACCAGTCGTCGAGGCGAAAGCCCGTACGAATCAGGCTGATCTCGCCGTGACACTCATCCACGAGTACGCTCACGCGCTCCTCCACGCAGACGTCACCGACGAGACCGAGCGGGCGAAACGCGAGGTTGAGGCCGAGGCAGTCGCCTACATCGTCGGGCGGTATTTCGAACTGGATACGAGCGGGTCCGCGTTCTACCTGGCCGCGTGGCAGGACGACGACGCAGACGCAGTTCAAGAACGGCTTGGTCGAATCGGATCGACTGCGAAGGAACTCATCGAAACCGTCGATGGGTAACGAGTCTGTGTCTCTCCGGCAGACGAAGTAGCGGAGGTATCCGCGCTGGCGCGTTTCAGGAGTTGTTTTTTCCGCCGACGAAGAGTGACGGCGTGACCGAGTTCGTCACGCCGGACAGACCCAGACCAATCCATGTCCGGACGAAATGAGACAAGCGAGACTGAAGAGATGGATCGAGACGAACACGAACGAGATGGATTAGCCGCCGATGGCGGCGTTGTTGCTGCCACCTCCACGACCACGACTCCCGGAGGAGATTTGCAGCAGCCGTCGGTTAGCGATGAAGACCACCAGGAAGACAGCGAACCCCGTACCGAGCGCGCTCGAACTGAGGAGATAGACGTCTCATTGCTCAGGAAAGGTGGTGTGTACGAGGTGCAGTCGGCGTCGGGGAACACCTACGAGGTCGACGTCGCGAGCAAGACGTGTACGTGTCCAGACTTCACGAAGCGCCGGCCGAGCGGTGGCTGTAAGCATCTACGGCGGGTCGACATCGAGATTCGGAGCGGAACCGCCCCACGTCCTGATGGACGGCTTCCGGCGACTGGAGACGTGACGGAGCAGCTTTCGGAGCGGATTCTCGAACTAGAGCAGGAAATCGACGAACGAGAAGCCCGGCGGAGGGAACTCGAAGCAACAGTAGCGGTTCTCGAAGAGCTCTCGATTCGATAAATACCCAGGTTAACCAACAGCACTAAGATTCCAGTGCCAGTGTTGGTTAACACGCCGTGATCCATGTCTTTCTCGCCACCATCCCCACCGCAAGAAATCCCCGACGACGTCGTGGAGATGCTCAATGAGCAATCATCGGAGGTGCTCCAGCATATCGCCCAGTACGCCGAGGGGCTCGCCGAACATCGCGAACGCGAAGCCCGACTAGCCGAACAGGACGAGGAAGAACAGATCGAGGAGCGACCGGAGGATCTTCCGGACGACGTCCCCTCGAAGGCTACAATCACGATCAAGGAGATCAACGACAACCGCTACTACTACTGGCAGTGGCGGGAAGGCGAGAAGGTGCGCTCGCAGTACAAAGGACCGGTCAGTCCAGACGATTAGCTAACTTGGTTCTCTCGAGAACAACCCCCCTAATTCGAAGTGAGCTTGTTCACTTCTCAGAAGATTTGACACCCCTGATTCGGAATGAGCTTCAGCAGAAGGGTTCTAGGTAGAATGAACCCTCATGATGCTTAATCAAATCTCGTAGGTGCCGTTGTGAAGTTCTGAAAGCCGTTCATCACTCTCTACAACTGCCTTCATCACTACATCTTTGTCCTTGATAAGCTGGTGTTCCAGGTAGACACCCTGTTTGTGTCCGCCACCGACCTGATGTGACTCAGAAATCCCCATTAGCGCGAGCGTGCTGAGAATTTGGCTCACTCGATCATATGAGAGAGGATCAGCACCGACGTCGCCACAGGTCGTCTCGTATTGACTGTAGATACCAGAGGTGCGGAAGCGGCGATTATTCGAGCCAGTCAAGCGACCGAGAGTGTAGAGAACGAGTTTAGACTGGGGTGAGGTGCTCTCGATCGTCTCCTTGACTCGATTAACCTCTGCACGCTTGACCGCTTTGTCGACATGTTCTGGACTAACGACCTCTGCATCGGCGTCGTCAGCGATATCGCCAGCAATCCGCAATACATCGACTGCCTTCCTTGCATCACCGTGTTCATCCGCCGACCGGTCGGCAGTCTCGGTTATGACGCCGTCTTGAACGACACCATCATGGAACGCGTCTCGTCGATACTCCAGGATCTGCTCGATCTGATCGCTTTGGTATGGTTCAAAGACGAAGTCTGTTGTCCGCATCGAACTCTGAACGCGTGCGTTGAGTTTTTGTCCAAAATCGATGTCGTTGCTGATAGCAATGATTCCGATATAGGCGTCGGTGTGACCAGCTTCTCGAGCCCGCGAGAGTTCATGGAGGAGCCCCTCAGCGTTATCAACCATGTCGATTTCGTCAAGGATGACAATGAGCCCATCGTAGTACTCGTCAATGATTTCGTAGGCGTAATCGTAGTACTCGGCGGAACCTAAACCGATACGAGGGATATCTATATCAGAACCAGATTTGTCGCTTAGCGCACGAGCGATTGTTCGGGCCACTCGTGTTTCGGTATTATTCTTCTTGCACTCAACGTAGACGCTAGCAGCGGGAACGTTACGTGCCGTGGCAGTATCAACGAGACGGTCGGACACGTGACGGCTGACAAGTGATTTTCCAGTTCCGGTTTCGCCATAAATGACTACATGGTTTGGTTGTGATTCGTGAATGAGGTGTCGGATTTCTCCAGCAACCGATTGGATTTCCGTGTCACGACCGACGATGCGATCAGGGCCAGGAACTGTTCCAATTGAGAGTAAATCTCGATCTGCCCAGATGTGAGTTGAAGAACCGTCTTCATCACCTTCCCGAACGAACAACGGGTCATTTGCCGGATCGTTCGAGTCTTGTCGTTGGATTTCCTCCGAGGACGACGAGATTCCAGAAGCAGAACTGCCCTCTCTGTTTGTATCGAAATCATCCAGCTGCTGGTCCGTGATAGACGAGTCACCGCCACCATCTGGTTCCTCGTTGTCTGTCATAGATTCATCCTGGAAAGGAACCTACTTAGTCGTTACCCCCCTAGTTCGGAATGAGATTCGTTGGATATCGGCGCTAAACAGCGGAAAATCGATAGGTGACACCGCCATACCCGATGATACCCGATTCAGAGTGAGCTGTCGTTCAAATCTGCGTCTTCTGATGACCTCACCCTCCTGATTCGGAGTGAGCTATTTCCTAGAACGAGAGGATTGTCAGCAGCTCAAATGATCAGCGGGGTTCAGATAACCCCCCTCGTTCGGAATGAGGTAGTACGAGTTGGTCCATCAGCCAAGAATCGGGAATGCTATAGAGACCCCCCTGATTCGGAGTGAGGTGTTCACCGAACTAATGGACGATATTGATGCCAGCTTAACAGGATGGATGTAGATTGGAGCTGGAGGGACACACCCCCCTGATTCGGAATGAGATCCCGTAAGACTGACCGTATGGGCGCGATCTTCCAACAACCAACTAGGCGGTTCTTAACTAGGACGAGTCATTCTCTCCAAACCGCAAGATAGTGTAGACTTCCAAGGATCAATTGTCTAGTTATAACCCTAGCTTTATTACCTAGCTACTCTAAAAGTTCACTAAGTGAAATACGGTACTAGTTAGAAGTATTCGTGAATACGCCTAACACTGGAAGTACAGCTATTCTATCCTTTGAATTGAAGCAGTAGACCATACGTCGAGGGCGTATAACCGACGAATCCATTACTGCAACCTTCTCATCGGGTGGAACCGTGGCCTCTAATCAGGTGGTATGGAGGGTATAATCTCATTCCGAACGAGGGGGGTGTGTGGTTCCACCCGCATCTTGTTGCAACCACAGGGTCAGAACGAGGTGATCTTAGTCGTTCGTGTCTTTGCCAACCTTCGTCGAATATCCGACCGACTCCATCCAAGCGGCGAGACGACACTCTCGACAGCTCGGACCAGCCGCGTCTCGTAGTACGATGGATCATACTGGTCCGTCTCTTCGTGAGCAAGGGCGACACGCTCTCGTGACGTCTTCTCGTCGTCGACGACCACATACTCGACATCCTGTCCGGGATGGACAGCGAGGTCCTGGTCACGAGCACGCTCGAGTGCCGCCACGTTCTGGGTGTACTGCGTGTACGCCTCGACAGGCTTCGAGACTCGGTTCCGTTCAACGAGTTGGTCGGAATCGACATCTCCAGCGTGAAGTTCCGAAATCGCCCGCTCCAAGCGACTGATAACCGCGTCTGGAGATTGCGTTTGACCGAGGATCTCGAGACAGTCGCGCTGGACGTCTTCAATGAACTCCGGCGTGGATCGTTGTCGGGCTTCGATGCCGCGTATCTTGAACTCATCCTTGCCCGTAACCTTCCCGAAATACTTCGTCAGCGCGCCGGCGTCGCTCTCGCGCTGGGGAACGAACGCCACCCACTCGTACTCGGCTTCATATTCGAGACGGATCTCGACGGTGTCCGTGATCTCGGCGGCCAACGTCTCCAGTGATTCTCGTTCGTCGTCGCTGACGTCCGGGTCTGGCGTCACCCAGATCGAGTCGACGATCCCGTGAACGACACGCCATCCGCCCGCCTCCAACCGCTGTTTCGCAGTCAATAGGATCTCCCGAGCGAACGCGTTGATTGCTTCGTGGCACTCGATCCGCCCGAATTTCGCGTTACTGAATCCCTGATATCCAAAGCACGCGACGAGAATCCACTTCAGCGCGGCCGACCGCCCCTCCAGTTCGTCGAGACGGTTTTGGTCAGGCACCTCTCGCTGCTGTTCGCGACGAATATCGGTCTTGATCTCATCGCGATCGTCGACTAGCGGTTGGAGGACGTCGACGAGGTAACCCTGTTCATCGCAAATCGAGTAGCCGAGGCCGAGAACGTCCTCGCGATCACTGTGGCAATCACACCGAATGACGTCGGGCGAAACGTTCCGCGTGCAGATGATATTCGGATACAGGCTCGAGAAGTCGAGTTCGTGGACGTTCTCGTGGAGGCCAACCTCGGGCGCGAAGATGAACCCGCCGCGGTCGGCGTCGTGGAGCGTCCCCATCGGCTTGTAGAACTCGTGGCGCCAGGAGTTCCACGGGACGAGGACGCCGCGGTCGTGGGCCTCGCAGATCTGGATCGCAGTGAGCACGTTCCCGATTGACGCCCACGCGAGCTCCTGGACGGGCTTGTTCGAGCGCGACACGAGGTCGAGGACGCCGTCGAGGTTGGTCTCCCCGTAGAAGAACGTGTTCGACTCGTCGATGATCGCCCGGCCGGGCACGTTGTACCGCGCCGGTGAGTGACCGACGCGACCGTAGCTCGAGTACGTCGATCGGCTCGCAAGCTGCTGGTAGTCGACGTCCGGCCACCGACTCAGCGAGAAGTCGCCCACGCCGGCGTCCGTCGCCATCTCGTAGAGCGTCGGGACGATCTCGCTCGTCGAGCAGACCAGGACGTCCGGATCGTGTGCTTCGAGCGTCCCCTGGACGGCGGTCAGGAGATCCGTCGGCGAGCCGGTGACGGTGTTGCCGGCGACGGACAGTTCCTCGTAGACGTCGTTGCTCGTTTCGGTCACCGGAACACTAAGCCGGAGCGTCGACAGCTCGCTCGCCGGCGTCGGATCGGCGCCGGTCTCCAGACAGTACCGGAACTCTCGCGAGAAATCGACATTGAAACAGGCAAGATCACCGACTGGATAGGCCGACAGCTGGCGCGCTTGCCGGGCGAGTGGGGTGACACGGTCGATATGGGCGACGTCGACGGCGAGGACTGTCTCCTCGTCTCGTCGAAAGCCCGGCTGTCGCGCAACCAGTTCGGTCGCGACGACATCCGGGTGCTGGTCGTACACCGACTGGAGTGTCGTGAGGTTGAGGTCGGTCGCTGGGTCGTGAGCGGCGACGTAGAAGCGTGGGGTGTAGTCATCGCGCTCGGTCGCGACGGCGCCGACGGCGGTTGCCTCCCACTCCAGAACGCGGCCGTCGTTTAGGAAATCGATACTGAACGGCATCTACGTCTCTCTGACGTTCGAGTCGCCGATAAGCGATGGCGTGTCGTTTCCGGATTTCGACGTAGGGTCCCCAAGGACGCCTCTACTGGTGTTTTCTGGCCGTTTGTCTGTACTTCCTCACTTCCGGAGCGATTTCCGGGATCCTCTCGGATTACGACTTCGTGATGTCCTGTCGCCTCTTCGTTCGGATCATCGTTAGTCATAGGTCCTCGAAGTGGTCGTCAATCGCAGATTCGGTGAATTCCTCGCGGAGCTCGCACTCCTTTATTTTCACCTGCGCATCGAGTGTTCCCGCCAGTTGGTGTGCTAGTGTTCTTGATTCGTCATCAAGGACGTCGCTCATTCCGGAATCAAGTTTCTTGATGATGGCTTCTCGAGCATCGTTTGCGGCCTCGTGGTTGGTGAAGACACCGTATGGATAGGATCCCGACGGACCATCTGTATACACGACGAACGCTTTCGTGTTCGCCATCGATTTCACCTACCTTGTGGTCGTCGCTATCTGAGCACTCGCTCGTTTCTGGAGTATTGGCGGGGAGCCGGAGGGAGCTATTCCCGACTTTCCGTAACGTCCTATCGCCGCTTTCTTCTAGGTCATTCATGTAAGCGTACGCTGTTCGGTACCTGCGGCCGGCAGTGTCCGCCCCTCCTTGTGAGTGGTTAACTCAATGAGAGTTCTCATGCAGACTCCTAAAAGAAGCTTGCACTAAATGGTGCTGGTCAGGGGAGTAAGCGGACCGCTTACCGGGTAAAGCGGGGATTGTTTCCGAGTTATTAGACAAGTCGTCACTAGATCCTAGCTGCGTACTCAACGCACATCTCTTGGCCAGTTTCCAATTAGAGTGAACGGGTAGAGATGCTAAGTACAGGGCTAAGGGACACCCGCCCTAGAATCAGTTATTGTCCGAGAGGTTATCCGCTATCTCAGTCAGAGAGTTTTTGCTGAGCCAGTCTTCCCGCGGTAATACTTCACGTTCGAGAGCCTTCTGGCGTTCGGTGACACCAGTGTAGGTGTCTAATCTGAATATACTGTTAAGCGTCCCGTAGTTGGATGCTCGCTGAATTGCAAAGGCTGCCGAATCGTTCTCCATTTCGAAGATAGGTGTTACCCGGTCATCGGCATATTCGTTGAAAAGATCGAACCCCTCTGTTCGTCGGTCACACGGAATCACTGTGTAGTCCTCGTAATCCTGAGCCCCGTACTGTCCGCCCGAGATTGCAGCATCCAGACTTTCGAACTCCACAAGAGCCCACCAATTTTGATCGGCGTCGACGAATATGTCGATCTCTTCAGCTGGCTTATCGTTGAGTTGTGTTACATGACCGATTGCGACACCGACACGGGCCTCGTTTTGCTCACCAACAATTACTGTCGGCCAATTATCCTCCGTCGTTTTGACGACTTCCAAATCCTCGAAGTCCAACTGTAGAAACGTAAATGAGTCCTCGTAGTCCGTATAACGCTCACCGTACGGTCCCCATGGAAGATTGACACCATCCACAAATTGTTCACTCATAGCATGCGATATTCTCCCTAATAACAAAGACTTGACTCCGATCTAGCTATGTAACATTCGAGAAACAGATTTATTATTTAAACGACACCATCTGATGTCTATAATGAGGATGGCTGCTCTGCCACAATCGATGTGCAATGGGTAAGATGGCGCAAAATACGGATACAGACGAAGTCTATGGTGTGCAGCTTGCTCGGGCTCGGGACGCTCCAACGCGGTTTGCGTTCGCAATACTGACGCTAAGTACCCGATTGTGGGCAGCGCTCGTTATCGGGTTGCCGCTCGCGTGCCTCCTGCTATCCCCAGTTCACGACGTGTTTATCACGGCTGCCGCTGGGTTACCGTTCGGCATCTCATTATTGCTTCTATGGCTTAGCCACGAGTTCGCAAACTCGCAATTACGCGTCGATACTGCTGAGCGAACGGTAGTAAAATCGAAACCATACGGTATGGGCCAGTATTCCCCGGTTGATGCTGATGATGTCGGTCACGTCTCAATTATCCAGCTTTCCGACGTTGCCCTCGTGAATCTACACTATACTGGGCCGATATTCTCTAAGCCGCCGGATGCAACGATCACTGCAGCACAGATCGACGACGTCAAATCACAACTCGAAGAGATGGGCCTTGAAGTCTCCATTCAGAACGTCACACCTCAATTAGTTCCACTTGACCCCATTCTGGCGCGAATCGTCGTCACGCCGATTGTACTTCTCGGCACGCTCCTTGTTGTTTGGTTCGTGTATGGAACCGAGCCATTTCTCAGCAACTCCGTGATCGTGCCGACAATCGTGCTAATTGGCTATGGACTCTACGGCGTGATCTGGCGATACCGTCTTCGCCACTCCAACTCGGAAAACAGGCCGGATTCTCGCTGATAGGCCGGGCAGAGTATTTCCTGTTCGAGTAAGCGGAAACGACCCAGTTGTACGGTATCCTCACTTACTGAGCAGCTGGTTCACTCCCAGCCGGATGGTGGTATTCTGCCTCAATAGGTTGAGCAGCTTCGATAAGTACAGCCCCTATACTCAGTACATCACAAAGCCGCTTAGTTAGAACGTCTGCTTGCTGAAGGTGTGTCTACGACCCAGCAAGCAGACAGTGAGATTCACGAGGACCAGCTTCTTAACTTTCTCGTCAACACCCTTGAGGAGGAAGTTCCGCTTTCCTTAGCCAATAACGCTGAAATCACTACTGAGGGCATCTATGAGGTCCTCGTCGGCGCTTGCGCCGACGGGACCTCTGTCTCTACGCTCTGTGCGTCGAGTCAGAACGGCCCCGCTGCCAACACGATCCTCTACCATCTCCGGACGAAGTTCGAGCCCAAACGGCTCGAACGAGTCGCTAACACGCTTCTTCGACGAGATATCGTCGAACTGCTTCCTGAGCAGGTGGAGGTCTGCGCAGACCTCCACCTGCGGCCCTACTACGGTGATGAAGACGACACGGAGAACCTCTATCACTCGGAAGCCAAGCGTGGAACCACCGCATTCCACGCCTACGCCACACTCTACGCGCGTGTGAAGAACAAACGATATACGCTGGCGGTGCGCCGTCTCGAAGACGGCGACACCGCCAGCAGTGTCCTCGCTGAGTTTCTTGGTGTACTCGACGGCCTTGACGCCGATGTCAAGGCCGTCTACCTTGATCGCGGATTCTACGACAGCAAGTGTCTCACGCTGTTGCAGGCGCACAACTACGCCTACGTGGTCCCGATCATTCAGTGGGGGAAGACGATTCAGCAGGAACTTGCGGAAGGGTGGAGTCGCGTCATTCAACACGATCTGACGGGGAAACTCGACGGTCACAGCTGGACCGTCGAGTTTCCCGTCTACATCGACTGTACGTACCTGAACGGACGGTACGACGACCACGGTGTGGCGCGTCACGGCTACGCCGCTGACGCGCCGTTTATCGAGACACCACGCCAGGCTCGATACCATTACTCGAAACGCTTCGGTATCGAGTCAAGCTATCGCTTGTCCGAGCAAGCGATAGCGACGACAACGACGCGAAACGCGACGGTGAGACTTCTGTACGTTGTGGTGAGTCTGCTCTTGCAGAATGCGTGGCGGTATCTGCACTACGAATACGTGGCGACGCCGCGCCGAGGCGGGCGTCGCCTCTGGTGGTGGCCGTACAAGGAGTTCGTGAATATGGTTCGGCGGGCTGCGTGGACGGCCCTCGCGGTGCGTCGGGCCGTCCCCGCGAATCGGCCACCTGACGACCGGTTCCACCGGTAGTCACCGACCGAGCAAGCTCCCTTCAGGAGTGGCAACGCTGTCGCGTCGGCGGCTGACTGCCGCCGACAGCGACAGCTCCCTCTTCGATCAGCGTTGCTCGACCGTTACTGACGACTCATCACAACAGAACAGATGGCTCAGGTCAGGCTAACTGGCGATGCTTTGTGAGGTACTGATACTTAGCGAAACCAGTCACGACATCGAAGCCGTCCTCCTCCAGATAATTCGGGTTGAAACCGCCACTCACTAGGTGTGCTTTATTAACTGTCGGTGTCGTCGGTCAAGTCTGGGAAGTCCTCGGCGGTGGCATCCGGGTCGTGGAGGTATTTTCTCCCCTTCTCTGTAATTGCGTAGTAGTCGTTGCGGTCGGGGTCGCGCTCAACAAGCCCGTTTTCTTCGAGTTTCCAAAGCCGCCGATTCACTTGTGAATAGGACACAGACGTCTCAAGGTTCGCATGAAGGACTTTCGGCGTGACAGCAATATCTTGCTCGTCAAGCCACTCAAGGACAATATCGTCAACCTTGCTAATCCATGGGACGTGGGGCCGCATATTCCGTATCGTCAATGGAGAGGTCCATAATGACGGTGGCAGATTTCATCATATCTGTGGGAATATGCTCGCTATATATTGGTAGGCCCATAGGTGGCTTACCAGAATGAAACACGCTAGCTGTGCAGCCCTGCTGAGCGGCTGTTTCACTCTGAATCCACGCTATGAAAACCCGCCTTGATGTGGTGAGTGGTTTCGATACGTACAGAGGATTTAGTGAACGCACCTCCGTGTGCGAAACAGCGCAGGTTCAGACCACACACCCCCCGCTTGCGAAATGTAGATGACCTACTGAGCGCCTTCAGCCGGTACTAAGTCTTGATGACGAAACGAGATTGGGAGCTCTTCGTCTGTTTCTACGTCTTGAAGAATATACGAGTATCCATCTGTGGTTCGTCCGGTTTCCGTCCCAAGGTCGTCGGTTAGAACTTCAACAATCTCACAAACGACACCGTGATAGCGAGAGTCAGGATCGTCAGAGCCGGTGTAGATTTGCACCCGGTCACCGACCGAATATGAATTACTCGCCGGTTGCGGGATGTCCTCCATTGATTCGTTTTGCGTCGACAGACCCTATCAGTCCATCGTTACATCCGCAGTCTCACTGGACGGTTGTTCCAATTCGGTTGTTCGCGAACCCACTCCTCGTGACTGTTCGCATAACACCCTCGACAGGGTGACAGCTCACAGCCGATACCTCGCCGTCTCGGAACTGCCATCGATTTCGTCGAAGGGCGAATCGAGACTCTGTGGGAACTTCAGTAAGCAGCCAGGTGAACAAAATGCTGTCCCACAGATTATTATACTGTCCCAGCGTTGTTTGGCATATCATGTCCGAGGAGATGGCCCCGGCCGATCGAATGATTCCGGATGGCGGGACCGAACATCGCAACGTAAACGATGTCGTCGAAGAAGAATGGATTGAGGAGACGACGCCGTTTGAACGAGTGTACGAAATCATCCGTACTACCTACGACCCTGCGTCCGCCGGAGAGATCGCCGATCGCGCCCGCGTCTCGGCAACCACGGCGCGAAAGCACCTGCGAACGCTCGAAAGCGCTGGCGAAGTGACACCCTCCCAAGACGGGCAGACGACGTGTTACCGACGATCGGAAACGGCGATTGTCACCGAACATGCACAGTCGCTGCTCGCGGAACTGTCCCCGGAAGAGATCGCGTCCGGTATTGCTGATATGAAGGGACAGATACAGGAATGGCGTGAGGAATATGGTGTCGATTCACCCGAAGAATTCGCCCGTGAACTAGACGTCGACGACGTCGATAGCGACTACGGTGCGCTCCTCACGGAATGGCAAACGACGCGACGCAACCTCGCACTCGCACAAGCAACACTCGCAATCGGTGAAGCAAGCAATACTGGCCACCTGACTGGCACAGATACCGACGATGAGGGCGATAGCGATGCATCCATCGTCGTATGACCAACGACGAGACCCCTTCTCAACAGTCTCAGCCGGTCGAGCAATCAGAGGTATTTGGGCCTATCGACGCCGGGGCGTTACGTGAGATTCGAGACCTGATCATGGAGCAGGAGCCGCTGGCCGAGACAGCATCACTAGACGACCCATTGAATCCACAGACGCTCTCGGTCGAACTGTCCGATGGAGTCGGTGCAGCGTCAACTGCTCGGATCGACATCCGGTGGAGTCTAACCGAAAACTATGCGATCCACTACACAGACGACCGGAATCAGAATTTCCGGTTCGATTGCCACCCAAAACCGGACGCGCCGAGACGACATTTCCATCCACCACCCGACGCTCCGAGTCGTCCCGTAGAGGAATCCTGCATTGCTGTGTCTGAGACCGGCCTTGTGACGAGAGCGATTCTTCAGCGATGGAGATACGCCTATGCTCACGAGACGTTCAAGGGAATCAACGACGCCGAGAACCCGCCATAGCTCGAGTCCTTGACGAGAGGCGTGTCCTCCTTGCTCAACTGGCGGGGGACTCGTGTTTTCGGGATGGATACAACTTGCTCTCAGACGATTGGTTCGAGTGACTTCATCGAGAAGTCCGACTTCGAACAGTACCGTTCTGCGAGCTCCATCAACGCTCGAGTCCGTCGGACATCGGCGACGTTGTGGATGATGAGTGGCTCGTAGGTGCCCTCCTCCCACGCAGTCACTGCCTCACTACTGTCGGTAAATGGATCAAGCTCGTTCATTCCAGCGCCGATCAGTTCCTCGTAGACGCCACTCAGCGTGTCTTCGCTGGTATTGAAGCGTGTCTCGAAGACATCCATCACGTCGACGTATGGCAGCGTTCCGAAGGGCCACTCGAGCCCGTGCGTACAGAGGCGAGTCCGGAGAAACGGCAAGTCAAATCCGCCGTTCCACCGTTCACCGTTGTACGCGACGAGCTTTGCATCACGTTGGGTGAGTGTCGACGTGACGAACGTCGCCAGTTCGTTCAGGAGATCCTGTTCGCTGTCATGGAGTGAGAGCTGTATGGGTGTCTGGAGGGTGTTGTTGAGCCGCGCTGCTAGGGCTGCGGGAGGTGACGTTCCATCTATATTGAGAAGCACTCGCGACGAGACCGCCGAGTCGAACCCAACTACTGTGAGTTTGTCACCGGTCTCGAACCCCGTTGTTTCGATGTCGAAGGCGATTGTCGTCAACTCAGTCATTCTACACCTCCAGTGTCACCTTCGGCGGGCGATTGCTGTTGCTCGCCCCCAGCTTTCGAAAGCCGTTGCTCAAGCTCTGTCAGGCGTTCCTCGTGGTCGTCGAGGCGAGATTCTTGTTCGAGATCGATGCTGAGCAGCGCCGGCAGCAGCGGATTCTGATGGTTCAACAGCCCGCTCGCGTCGGCGTGGTCGCGGGCGTACTCGAACAGCCGGTCGAAGCGCGGCTGGTCGCGACGCCGCAGTGCCCGGCGGAACTCCGCCCACCGCTCTTCGATGGCCCGGAGCGCATCCCGGTACGTCGGGTTTGTGCGCCCCATCGCTATCGGCCTCCTGTCCCGGTCGCGGTCCACGCATCGAGCAAGGGGTCCGCAGTGGCCGCCACCGTCTCACCGTCAGCGGTGACGCCTGTCCCGACACCCTCCGGAGTCGGCGTCGACGGCGCCGGCGTCGTCGGTTCCACGCCGACCTGCGTGGCGCGTGCCGCGAGCAGCTGCCGCCAGTACGCGAACGTCGTTTGGTAGTACGCGCCGTCGTCGACGGGGTAGACGAGCGTCTCGAAGTCCTCGCCGACGACCCGTGGGCCCATCCGGGTCTGCTCGCATTCCAGGTGGTGGTCGGCGGCCGTCGCGATTGATTCGGTGAATTCGTTTCGTTCGTTTCGCGTAACGAGCACCGGGATGTCGTACCCCTCGGCGTAGGTCGCTAACCGGGCGAGAGTTCGGGTCTGGAGGGTTTTCGCGTGGGTCTCGCCAAGTGTATCGTCGGCGCGATACTGGGCGTCGACGGCCGGCGCGACGATGAGGGCGGGTGTATGGGGCGACGTGTCCTCGTCGCGACCTGGCGCCCCTCGACCGGCTGCCCGGGCGTTGGCGGTGGACGTCTGGATTACTTTGTTCACCGCTGACGGGAGATCACAGACGGCGCCGTAGTGCTGGTAGGCGGTGAATCCGCGGGCAACGTGAATTCGGTTGAGCAACCGTTGACTGGGCGAGATTTGGGCGAGTGTCGTCGTCGTCGCGTGGCCGTTTGCGTCGACCCAGAAGGCGGGCCCGTCGTACAAGAGGAGATGGTCGAGTACGAGCGACTGCAGGATCGGGACGCCGCGGCCTCCCTCGACGTCGAGCAGGGTGATGCCGTCGTCGAGCTGCGGCAACAACATCCCGTCCGTGGCCGGATCGGCCTGGTCAGCGAGGGACCGATTGCGGTCGGCTCCCCGTGTCGGCTGGTCCACCGCCAATCGGTTCGACGTTGAGTGTTCTCCCATATTCGATTAGTTGTCTACGTTCCCGATAAGCCGCGGCGTGTCGCTTCCGCGTTTCAGGGAACTCGACTTGATTCCCTCCAATCCCGGTACGGTCCCGAGTAGTCTCCGTTTGGATCCTGTTTCCGAGAATAGTTCCTGACTTGAGCGTACTTCGTGTTAACCAACACCCGGCCGTATTGACGGCGGTGTGTTGGTTAAACCTACCCAGCTGCAGTCTCGAGCCTGCCTGCTCGGAATGTTAATGCTCAACGCCACGTTGGAAGAGGTGCTCTATGAGCTACCCACGAATCCACGTCGACCACCGAAACCCCGATCACCACGAGTCAATGCACCCAACTCGAAATATCGTGAACGCCCACGTTGTTGCCGGGGAATTTCTCACTTCGCGGTACCACGAGGCGCTTCAAACTGTTCTCCATCCCCTCGGCGAGTCTCTTGACACCAAAGACCAACATGCGCTCAACGATCTTGGCATCGTCCATGTTACTGGTTCCTTGAACGAGCTTTCTCCTATCGTTCGCACATACGTCGAACTCGATGAGTATTGGACACGTACCCATCGTACTGCGCTCAACGAACTATTCGCTGATCGACGTGCTCACGTCCTGAGTTGCTGTACGCGGTTCCTTTCTGAGTTCCCTCGACACACTCTTGAAGCCGAATCTGGCCGTTCCGGAACTGCGCTGGATACTACCCTTGCTCCGCTTCTCGAGTGCGGATTTCTCTCACACACAGATGATGAGAAAACCCCATACTCTGTTGATGAACACCACGCGCTATATCGACCGACTGAACGGCTCTTCGACGCACTTCTTGAACAAGCAGCTGTTCTCTGTAAGCTTCTGCCGCCGACCGAGCTCTAATCGACGATTCAGAGCCGTTCACATTTCCAGATACGTTGAAGACTCTCCCGGCCGGACCCGGATGTATGTGTGGCCGGAACTCGCTCTTCATCGACCAAGCAGACCTCGAGGCCCGCTTCGACGCCGAGGTCGTCGCGGACGGCGGGTACACCCCCCGATACAACATCGCGCCTGGCGACGACCTCCACATCATCACGAACGAGGCTCAAGACGAGATCGACGCCTACCACTGGGGGCTGATTCCGTTCTGGGCGGACGAGCCCGAGGAGGGCATCATCAACGCTCGCTCCGAGACTGCCGACGAGAAGAGCGCGTTCAAGCGGGCATGGGAATCACGTCCCTGCCTCGTCCCCTCGTCAGGGTTCTACGAATGGAAATCGCCGAACGGCGGGTCGAAACATCCCTACCGGATTCACCGCGAGGACGACCCCGCGTTCGCGATGGCCGGACTCTGGGACGTCTGGGAGGGCGACGACGAGACGATCTCGTGCGTCACGATTCTCACGACGGAGCCGAACGACCTGATGAACTCCATCCACGACCGGATGCCTGTCGTCCTTCCACAAGACGCTGAGTCCGACTGGCTCGCCGCAGATCCGGACACCCGCAAGGAACTGTGCCAGCCGTACCCGAAGGCCGATCTGGACGCCTACGAAATCTCGACGCGGGTCAACAACCCCGGCAACGATGATCCCCAGGTCATCGAGCCGTTGGACCACGAGCAATCCGGCCTCGGCGAGTTCAGTTCCTGATAGCTGACGGAGTCACGGTCACTGCATCGGCGACGCCGCCGCTGAATCGACGAGCGAGTACTCTCGGTCTCGGCTCGTCCCTTCCGCCTCGAGGAGGTTGTACTGCTCCATCTTCGAGAGGTACGTGCGGATAGTCCGCTTCGTCCGTGGATCATCGACCTCCTCGGAATATCGCTCGTGGATTTCGCTCGGCCCGACCGGGCCGTACTCGCGAACGATGTCGTAGACGACGCGCTGGTGCGGCGTGAGCGAGTCGAGGCTCTTCTGCTTGATCTGGGCCCGAGCATCCTCGGCGGCATCCAGGAGAATGTCGTCGGTGATGCGCTCGTGGTTCTCGCGATCTGCTTTGCCGGCGGCCGTTCGAATGATGCCGATTGCGAGGCGGGCGTCGCCGGCGGCCGCGTCGGCGATCCGGTAGAGCTGGTCGTCGGTGATGACGTCCTCATTGAGTCCCCACTTCGCCCGCGCATTCAGAATGTCGTACAGCTGCTCGTCGTGGTACTTGTCCATCCGGACGTGTTCGCTGGAGCGCAGCCGGCTCACGAGGCGGTCGTCGACGCGGCTGAACAGCTCCTCTTCCTTGTTCGCGATGCAGATGATCGCGAACTGCGGGAGGCTGTGGAGGTCGTAGATGACGCTGGGGTCTTCGAGCTGGTCGACCTCATCGAGGATGACGACGGTTCGCGGGCCGTCATGCTGCTGGAGGCGATCAACGAGTTCGTCGTGCGGCGTCGACTGCCGGTGGATGTCGATGGTCGCGCCGAGGTCGTCGAGGATCTGGTAGAGCGTGCGGAACCGGGTGTAGTTGCGCCAGCAGTTGACGTAGATGGCCTCGACGTCGAGGACCTCTTCACGTAGTCGTTCCGTGACGAATTTCGAGATGCACGTCTTGCCGGCGCCGCTGGGTCCGGTGACGATAGCCGTGTCGGCGGGTTCACCGTTCGTGATTGGCTCGAGGACGCTAGAGAGATGGTTGACTTCGGCGTCGCGATGCTCAACTTCCCGAGGGACGAACCCGGCGCGGAGAACGCGAGCATCGCGGATCATCTTTGCTTGATAGACTGGTTTTAGGTCAGATAATAAAAGCCTGATCGGGTTGTTTCCGGAAAGCAGCCTGAGCAGTAAATCGAGAGGCAATATCCGCGCGCTGTGTGTTGGTTTGACCAATAGAAGCATAGGATTTCCGGAACCATCTGATCTCACATTCCATTTCAGTCGGAATTAACGGTCATTCTATGTGATAGGGTTATCTCGGTGGATGTCTGGTAGCTACGTTTTCAATAATATCGAACAATCGCATTCAATTCCTGTGTCACTCTCACTTCGCCAGGATTCGCAGTCATCACAGTGAATTACTTCGAAGATTTTCTCGAAAGCCTCTATGTTTGACTGAAGTTCGCCTTTAGTGAATGACGCAGCCTCTGGCTCAGAATAGTGGACATTCTTATTCATTCCCCAGAGATTCTGATCGATAAACATCTGCATGTTGCCGATCGTATCGAGCAAGTCATCAACTTCTCCATCATTTAGTGTAGTCTCGTCGTCTGTTTCCCCCTCTCTTAGTCGATCGGAAAGCACGGGCATTAGCGAATTAAGATAGTCACTTAGCGAAAGATTTCGTATCTTGTCGAATCTAACTTCTACATTGAAATTCTCGCATCCCCTCGCAACATAGTATTCGGACATCTTCCGTGCCCAAGCTGCTGCTGCCGTTAGATCATTATTCTCGAGATGGTATTCGATATTTTCACGAGGCTGGGTGATATCGATGTGCTGGTGTACGCCAGCGTGGTAGCTCCAGCTACTCAAATGAACTACGTTTTCCTCACTGTCGATGTGATCGCTGCGTCGGAGATGGCGGCTCCAGACCAAATCGTGAGTCGTGAATAGGAACTGAAACTCGTCCCCGTATTCAGAATTTAGAATGCGGGCCACGTTTGCTCGATGATCGGCATCAACGGAAGAAAGAACGTCATCCAGTAGCACAAGATCAACCGACTCCGGGGTGACGGCACGGGTCATTGAAAGGAACAGCGCTAACCCAATGATGTCCTGCTGACCCTCGCTGAACAGCAGGTTCGGACGATGTGTCTCGCCGTCGTGGAACGGGACTCGGAACTCAACTCCGGCATCTGTTGATTGAAACGTCCCGTCATCCGGATCTACCATCAACTCACTGGAGAAAGTATCGAGGAGAGATACGAACTCATTGTATATTTCAGACAGCGTGTCGTCCATAAGCTGCTGTCGGACGCTCTGAAACTCTGTGAAGACCGTTTCGGCGATCCTATGGAGGCGCTCTTTTTCATCAAGAGTTTCTACAGTCTGCTTGTATTTCTCGTAGCGCTCGGTCGCTACTGCAAGCGTTCTATAGGCGGCCATTTGATTATCGGGTTCTTCAACTTTCTCGGAAATCCTCTGGAGATGATTGAGCGTCTCGTTGATGTCTGCTGGAATCAACGAAGCTTCGAGTTCTGTAGAATCCACTTCTATGTGGGGAATATCAAGGAGATCCCCTGAGGTGAGTTCATTCCGTGTCTCTGCCAGCTGTTCGCTGAATTCTACCAAGCGTTCCTGTTCTGATATGATGGGCTCGTAATCTTCTGGAATCTCGTGTTCAAGATCTTTGATAAGCGACTCCAGAGGTCGCTCCAGATCACGAAAGGCGCTCTGTAGATTGTCAATCCGTTCGCTAATATGGTTTCGCAGATGTTCAGCCTCGGTAACATTTTCACGCCGATCATCTAGTAACCCCGCCAAGTCGCGGTCGCTCCAGTCATCCAAGCAGAGTGGACACTGGTCGGTATCGTCATCAACGAGCTTCTGTCCCTGCTGAATCAGGCTTTGTGCCTGGATATCCCGTCTCAGTTTTGGGCGGGAATCCAGCTTCTCAATTGTGCCTATCAAATCCTCGAAGGGTTCTATTATATCCTCTCGGATATCGTCTACGCCTGAAGCGACGTCACCGAGCCTGTCGACGGTCTTGGTGCGGGCAAGTGGATGAACGGAGGGTTGGCTCGGTTCGGTGATTCCGTCGGTGAACTCTATCGTCCCAAGATCATCTATTGGATCTGCGTCGTACTCGGCTCGAAGTGCGTTTACCACCTCCAGCGCAGTCGTGTCGGAAGCCACGGCAGGAGCTCCTTTGCCGAGAATTTCCTCTGCTCCCGTTTCTAATTCGTCATAAAATTCTCTACGCGCCTCGTCCATTTCCTCTTCAGTCTGACTCCGTTGGCTTTCGAAGTCTCCTTCGGCCCGTTGGAGCGTTTTCCGGTACTGATCAATCCTGTCCAGCCGGAGCATTTCGTTTAATGCCTCTCCTCGCTTGCTGTCTGGAGCATCGACGAATCTTAGCAAGTCCTCACGAGTCAGGAAATTCAGCCTGCTTTTCGTCGCTGCCTGAAGAGTTCGAATAGATTGGGGGAGTCCTTCGTCGTCTTTCTCGTCACTTCTGGATACAAGTGTGAGTTCACCGTCTTCAAGACATCGCTGAATACAAACTTCGATATCTTCTGTTTCAAAGGTAGCGGTTACTTCACACTCCTCTGGACTAGCTTCTCGATGGTGAATGTCATCAGTTGGTGACTTGCGGCCAGTTCCGGTGCCCGTTACGTTCGATACTTCTCCTGTGAGTAGGAACTCAATCGCCTGAATGATGCTACTCTTACCGACTCCATTCGGTCCATAGATGAGAATTCCGTCGGAGGAAAAATTGATATCAAGACAGCGGATTCCCCGAAATTCTCTGATCTTAAGACTACTCAGTCTCATCAGTAATTCCCTTACTTACTGCGGATTTTACGAGATCGACCGATTCTAGTCCTAGGTCGTCTTCGTCTTGTAGAGCAGCGATAACGGCATCTGGAATATCCTCATCGTTCTCAATTCGTCGCTTGAACTCCGAGAGAATCTCCCTATGTAGGCTATTGAGTTCTTTCGTCATAGATTCACTTGGTGATTGCTAAGGGTATATTCCTTTTCCAACCCAGCTGTAATGGGGTTGTTCGAAGGTCTCAATAGTGAGTCAATCATCACCGATGACTACATCTACACACTGATAGAGTTAATCGAGATCTATCTCTGTAGGATGGTAAATCAAAAATTGGGGCATCACTCGCTTTAGACTAAGTAAAGGTTATAACATTCCCGTCAGGTGATGTGAGTATCCAGATGACTCAGAAGACAATTGGACAGAACACCGGCCAATCGGGTCGGGTGAATCTGTCGGGCCCTGAACTCGACCAATTTGATGCGGAGGTTGGGGACGCTATCAAGGTCGATGTCGCGGAGTCGAAGGGGATCGCCAAGGCGATCATCGAGAACAGCACGGAGTGTGAATTCGTAATCGTATCCAAACCAGAAGCTGATTCCTCACCCACGGAGGAAATCGATGAGTAGTGAGTATCCCTCTCTCTTCGAAAGCTGTCAGCCACGAGACGACGTCTTAGACGGCTCGCTCCAGGAGGAACAGTTCGCTGCGAAACTCTCGACTGTCGTCCACAACCCTGAGAAGGCAGCACCAGTCTATCGAGACCCCGACTCGTTCTACGATATGACCTATCCCACGGAGGGTCTCCGCACGCTGCTCTCCAATCTCACGGGGCGTTTCTTGGCGACCACAAAGTACGACCCCGGCTCGTATACTTCGAGCATTCTCTGTCTCGACACACGGTTCGGTGGTGGGAAAACGCACGACCTTATCGCCTCTTACCATCTTGCTGAGAACCCCGTAGATATTGACGACCTCTCGCACTACCTGCTGGACGGCGACGAGGAGCTTGCGGCCGACTATCAAGATGCGGTGGCAGAGGGCCTCGATATTGCGACGGGGGTCTTCATCGGAACGAAGGCTGATAGCAAGGATGCCCGCCATGCCGACGACGATCCGGATGCTCCGAATACCCGGACAATGTGGGGTGAACTCGCGTACCAGCTCTATGGGCTCGATGGCTACGAGTACCTCAAGGACTACGACCAAGACCGGGACGCCCCCGGTGAGGGGACGCTCTCGAAACTCTTCGCTCAGCACGACCAGCCGGCCCTCATTCTGATCGACGAAATCGCCGACTACATGAACAAAGCCGCGGGCACGCCTGTCGGCGACAAGACGCTCGCCGATCAGACGCTTTCGTTCGTGATGGCGCTCCTCGAAGCGGCTGCCGAGTCGGAGCACGTCACGGTCGTCTACTCTATCGCGGATACGGCGTTTGGTGAGCAGGCTGACCGGGTTCGTGATGGCGTCCGTGATCACATTGAGGAGGTCAACGAGATCGGCCGGCGGCAGCACAAGACGGTCACACCGACCGACGAAAACGAGATCGGACAAGTCCTTCAACACCGTCTCTTCTCGGAAGTTCCAGAAAACGCCGCGAGCGAAGCCGCTGACTCATACTTCCAATTCTATGATCAGGAAGACCGGCAGTATCCACAGGAAGCCACCGACGCTGGCTACGTGGATGTCCTCGCTCGCGAGTACCCCTTCCATCCCTCCTTAATCGACGCTCTCACGGACAAGATCGATACAATCCCTCGATTCCAGCGCACGCGTGATGCCCTCCGCTTGCTTGCTCGAGCCGTCTACTACCTCTGGAATCACCAGCCCGACAGTTACGACCGCCACTGGATTCGGATCTACGACCTCACAGTCGCTGATGACGATCCTGGCGGTGGGATTCAGACGATCCTTCGTGAGCGCCTATTCGACTTCGTCGATCTCGGTCCCGCAGTGACCGCCGACATCTACGACGACGATGGTACCGCGCACGCCCAGCTTGAGGACCGAAAATGGACCGAAAACGGTCTCCCACCTCTCGGTACCCATCTGACGACGACAGTTCTCTGGCACAGCCTTGCATACGGAGAACAGGCTGCAGGCCTAACTCACGCCGATCTGAACCTCGCTATCGGCCACCCCGATCTGAACTTCGACGACTACGATGCCGCCCTATCCGCACTCCGGGGCGACGATATGGACGTCGCGTGTTACTTCCTCTACGAGGAAGAGCGCCTCCGATTCAAGCAAGAACCAAATCTGATCCGGATCATCGACCAGCGGATCGAGTCTACCCCCGAAGCAAGCGCTCATTCGCGTTTCCAGAACCGTCTCACCTCGAAGGAAATCGGCGATGGTGGCTTCCAGCCGGTGGAGTTCCCTGAATCGCCGGCGGACTTACCGGATACCCCGGATACGCCGAAGCTCGCGGTGATGCATCCGGACACCGCTGCTGTCGAAGACGGCGGCGATACGCCGCCAAATCGTGTGACTCAGCTCTACGAGCAGCAAGCTGCAAAACACGAGGGAGAGACTGAGACGCGAATCTACAAGAACTACGCTCTGTTCCTCGCCCCTGACGCTGATCGAATGGATGCTGCAATCGACGAGGCTCGGCGTCTCGAGGCTATAGAGGCTCTGCTTGATAGCCCTGAACAGAAAGCCGACCTCTCCTCGGAACAAATCGAGGAGCTTCGAGAACGGAGCGACGAGGCACAGCTGATGCTCGGAGAGCTCGTTCGGAACGTCTACCGGCACCTCTACTACCCTGACCGGGACGGGCTTACTCACATCACCATCGGTGCGACCGAATCCAACGGCGGGACGACACTGGTCGACGCTGTCCAGACAACGCTCGAGGATAAGATCGTGAAACGCGACGCCGGCGCTCGTGGGTCCGCTCACGTCCAACAGAAACTCTGGCAGCAGACCCAGGACGCTATGTCCACCGAAGCGCTGGTCAACCAATACGCGAAGAAGCCGGGGCTGGACTACCTCTTCAGCACAAAACCGATTCGGGAGACTGTCTCCTCCCTCGTTAGTGACCACGGGTACGCATACTGGGATGGCGAGTCTGGGACAGCGTACTGGGTCGGGACAACGGAGCCTGAAACGTGGCCGCATCCGGAACCGTTCGCGAAATCTCCCGATGTCGAGACCTCGATTCGGGACAGCGATGTCCAAATCGGGAGTGCCTTCGTCGTTTATCGAGATATCGACGCGCTCGTCGATGACCACCTCGACGAAATCGACCGGCCAGAACAGACGGTTGCTACCTGTGCCGAGTGTGGGGCGGAGGTTGAAAACCCAGAAGGAAGCGAACCCTACTACTGTGAGGAACACCAGTCCGATACGACCTGTAGCTCCTGCGGAAAAGAGGTCGCTAGCGAGCAGCTGCTGGACGCACGCGGACGCTGCGAGGAATGCCAGCCAGACGAATCCTGGGAAGCGAGCAAGAAGATGATGTCCGCTTCGCGGGCGTTCTCAGAGGTTCGTCGCGATGCGGAATCGAAGGCCGGAACTGACCGGACGCCGCTGCTTGAAGAGGTGACCATCCAGGTCGGTGGGGACGAACCTTTCCAAGCGGCCAAGTTCATCAGTCAGCGCCCCGGATTCAAAGCCCGCGAAGACTCGGTGACGGTTCGAATGCAGTACGAAACCCGGACTGACGACGGGACGTACAGCGCGGAATTCACGGGGTCACCGAGCCGATTCCGGGACGTGATCGACCAGCCCGGCTCGTTCGGCGATGATCGAGAAACCATCCAGTTCCGCTTCCAGTTTGACGAGCCCGAACCGATTACTGACGAGGGTGACGACCTTCTCGCTGCCCTCGATAATGACCTCGATGCGGGCAACATCGACGTTCGGGTCGAAGGGCGTGGCCCGATTCAGGCGAGCTCGGAGGTGACGGTCTGATGGCGAGTCGCGGTTCGGAATTTGAGACCTCACCCGCCGAGGGGACAGAGGAGGATCGGCTGGTTCGCTACGGGACGAGTATGTTCGGTGGCCGCCCGACGTTCACGCTCGTCCGACGAGAGACAGACGGTGGCGGCGAGTGGACGCTCCACGAACTACTCCCTCGTGAACAGGCTGAAGCCCGCCGTGATCGCCTAGAGCGAGATGGTCGTTCGCTGAGTATCACACCAGTCGAGGATCTCGTCTCGGACATCGCTGGCGACGACCTCCTTTCCAAGCTCGATGGTTGGACGTGGGATGAGTGGGCCGGCGCAAAGGTCGCACGGCTTGACCCGACCCGCGTCCGTGCGCTCCAGGACGTCGTCCGGGAGGCGATTGAAGGCACGCCAGGAGATTCATCAGAAGTTCTCACTGGCGGGGCTGGGTTCGTGTTCCTACCCGAAACGGCAGGCGTCCGGCTTGCTGTTGCCTTCCGTGGCGTGAAGCCGATCCAACGTATCGACCGGATGCGGTCGCTGGCTCGCGGCGTTGCACGGATGAGCGATGAGGAGTGTTACTACTGGTACGCAAAGTGTCGGTCTCCGTCGAGTCCGAACGGCGAAAAGGCCCTTCGAGTGTTGCTGACGGACCATATTGAGTGATTTAACGATGAGCCAAAATCCCGAAAGCCAGGACAGTGATTCGGAGCTGAAGCGTGTCGCAATTGAGGGGAACCTCCCCCTGAAGGCGGTTGGCATCGAGAATCTGAAAGAGGCTAACCCCTACTTTATGCCGCCTCATCGGTATCTTCACCCGTGGTTTGCACGTCGTCCAACTCCAGCTTCTAGACTGGCTATCCTTGCGTCCATACTTCCTCCAGAGGTGGACGCCAACACGCTGCTGGATTGGATGCAGATCAAGCCTCGTGACGAAATCGACGTCGATATTGAGGAATACGTGGCAGAAAAGAAGCGTACTGAAGATGATCGGGATGGAAACTTAGAGGACCACTACGGATATCCTCGCCCGTACACTCGGACACCGACTACAGATGAGAAATCGGAGATGCACGAGTTGCTTCGGGAGCATTGGGACGGAGAGCTACCTACTGTCTTAGACCCGACTGCCGGTGGGGGCGTTATTCCGTTTGAATCTCTGCGCTATGGCCTACCGACAGCAGCGAACGAACTCAATCCCGTCCCGACTGTGATGCTTAAGGTTCTTCTTGAGTATGCGCCGAGTGTTGGTTCTCTCCAGAGCGAACTCAATCGGTGGGGTGACCGAATTGATGAACTCGCTGAGGAGGAGCTTGAACCTTATTTCCCCAGCGAGGGTGAACGTCAGACCCCCTCACACTATGCTTGTACCTATGCAGTAGACTGCCCGGAGTGTGGTTGCGATATCCCTATGGCAAAGAAATGGTGGCTACAGAAGCGATCCTCCTCGAAAGGAGTTGCAGCACGTCCTTCCGTATCCGAGGACGGGACTGAGATTGAGTACGAGGTCGTTAGGCTACCGGACGATGTCAAGAAATCTGAGTACAATCCGCAGGACGGCCCCCATACTCGTAGTGGTGCTGAGTGCCTGAATTGTGGAATCGTGATGGAATCGGATGCAATACAAGACAGAATTCGCGATTCCGAATTCAGATACGAGATCTATGGGGTAAAATATGAGAAATCATCCGGTGGAACTGCTTGGCGAGCACCCACACAAGCAGACTACAAAGCACAATCTAAAGCCGCAGATCGTATTGACACAGACTTTGAGCTAAGCACACTCCTTGACGTCAAGCGATATATTGGCGATGAAGATAGAGCAGGTCCTTACGGCGTTACAAAGTGGAGAGATGCTTTCACTCCAAGACAACTTGTAACCCAGTATGAATATCTCCAAGCATACAAGCAGTGTCAGGAGGAGATACTCAACCAATATGATGAACAGAAAGCTGAGGCGGTGCTCACAATACTGTCCTTGGTAGCTAGCAAAGTCATCGACAGAAATACACGATTCTCGCCCCTAGACACAAGTAATGGGCTTCTGGGCGATGCATTAGGTGGTAAGCACTTTACTCTCCAATGGGCTTTCGTAGAGAACAATCCTGCTGCAGGCAACCAAGACCACCAGGACCATCTCGATCGTGTTCGAGACTCTTACGAAGAGATAGCTACATATCTGGAAGATGAAGATGCTGATGATGTTCAAATCTCACAGAGGGACGCGGCAGATCTACCGATAGACTCGGATTCTATCCAATCCATTATTATTGACCCCCCATACTACGATAGCATCATCTATTCTGAAATGTCTGATATGAGCTATGTTTGGCTCAAAGAGTATCTCCAAGATATTCATCCAGAAGTATTCACTGACGACCTTACTGACAAAAGCCAAGAGGCGGTTGCCAATGTGGCCGAATACGAGGAGGTCGCTTCGGATTCCAAATCTAAGTCCGAATTAGCTGCCGAGGACTACGAGAACAAGATGGCGGAGATTTTCCAAGAACTCTACCGTGTTCTCGAGCCCGGCGGTGTGATGACTGTCATGTTCACTCACAAGGAGTCTAGTGCCTGGGACACTCTTACAAAGTCGCTGATTCGATCTGGGTTCACTATCACATCAACCCACCCGATCACTAGCGAGATGCCCCAGCGGACCGACACCCGTGGTGGAGGTTCAGCTGACAGTACTCTGCTGCTCACAGGGAGAAAACCGCACGATAGTAAGACGGAATCTGAAGCGGTTCCAACCCTGTGGAGCGATGTCCGTGCTGAGACCCGTGAAGTAGCGAAAGAGGCAGCGAGAGACCTGCTTGATGCTGGCCTCTCTCTGACGAAAACAGACGTCATCATTTCGGCGTTCGGGCCGACACTGCAAGTTTACGCAGATGCCTATCCTGTCGTCGACGACCAAGATAATGAGATTCCTCCACGGCGAGCTCTAGAAGAAGCACGCGAGGCCGTAACGCGAGTCCTCGTCGAGGAATATCTTGAAGGCGAGCGACTAGACGACTTGGATGACATTACAGAGTGGTATATCCTCTCCTGGCTGGTTCACGAATCCGACACCTTCCATTACGATGACGGCCATCAGCTGGGGCTCGGTATTGGTGTCGACATTGACGATATTAAGCGCTCTACGAAAATTTGGGGGAAGAAACGTGGGGATATTCAGCTGAAAACTCATGAGGACCGCGTCCAAGATATCACTCTGCCACCCGAAGAGAGATCTAACCGGACGCCCGTCGATCCTGAAGCGCTGTCCTACACGATCGCCCTCGATGCGGTTCACGCCGCTATGCACGTCTACGAGAAACAGGGCGAGGACGTCGCGATCGATTGGCTCAAAGAACGCAACTTCGACACAGACGCGGGCTTCAAGGCAACACTGAAAGCTCTCCTGCAAGTTCTTCCCCAGAGGAGTTCGGAATGGGAAGCCGCTCGTGACCTCGCCTTAGGTCGGACCCACGACGCACTTGGTCTCGAATTCACCCCCACTGATTTCACTGACGTCTCAGAAGACAGGGCCGAACAGACCGAACTCGGTGACCATGCCTAACTCGAAACTCCTCTAGTATGACTAATCTACGTGACCGCGAGTGGCAGTCAATCTACGAGAGCAAACCCGAGCAGGGACGCGCCCATCTCGTCAAGGACTTCTACGAGCCCGCATTGGAACGCAGCCAGCAATACGACCGGATTGCGGGCTACTTCTCCAGTACGGCACTCGCGGCTGCTGCCAACGGCATTCACGCCCTCGTCGAGAACGATGGTGAAATGCGTCTCATCGTCGGCACCGAACTCTACGAGTCTGACCGTCCGGTTCTAGAGACGCTCACCGACCGCCTCGAGGAAAACCTCGAGGACCTCGATGACGAACGCCTGGATGCGAACCTCCGTATTCTCGCGCGTCTCCTCCGCGAGGGCCGGATCCACATCAAGGTCGCCTATCCACGCTCTCCCTCTCACGATTGGGAGATCTTCCATCCGAAAGTTGGACTCTTCCACGATAGCGACGGAAACACGATTTCGTTCGAGGGCAGCGTCAACGAGACGGTCGGCGGCTGGGCTCGCAACTATGAGCGGTTCAAAGTTCATCGGTCGTGGGTTCCTGAACAGGCGGACTACGTCGCCGGCGATGAGGAGACCTTCGAGCGATTGTGGAGTGATGAACACCCCTTCGTCGAAGTGTATGACCTCCCCGAGGCGATCGAAGAGGACATCATCGACTGGAAAGCCCCAGACACCGAGAACGATCTTCAGGAAGCGATTCAGATCGCGAACGGTACAGCTCCGCCGACGGAGCGCGACAAAGCGAACATCATACAGGATGGACCGCTCTCGCCGGGTGGGCTCGCACTGGCCGAGGAAGCGAGCACGATCACGCCGTGGCCACATCAACGAGTTGTCTCGGACACACTCGTCAATACATATCCACAGAGCTTCTTGCTGTGTGACGAGGTGGGGCTCGGGAAGACGATCGAGGCCGGTCTTACACTCTCCCGGCTTGGACTCACCGGGGAGCTTGAAACCGGGCTGTTGCTGGTTCCGGCGAGTCTGCAGCGGCAGTGGCAGGAAGAGCTCTGGGAGAAGTTCAACATCAACGCCGTCCGATTCGACCGGGATACAGCGGGCGATCACGTATTCCGGGACGTCCGCGGTCGCGACCACTATCCACCATCGGCAACGGACCTCGACCTCACTGGGGAGCACGAATGGGCGGACAGCCCCATCTGGCGGTTCCTCTACGAACAGCAGTCGACTGATGCCGATGCATCGTCGCCGCTGGATGGGCCGACTGTCGTCATTATGTCCTGGCACACGGCTCGTCTCGACGACCGGTGGGATCAGGTCGCTCCCTTAGACCGGGTATCCGACCGGTCTCGGAACGTCATTCCGGCAAGCTGTCGCGGACGCGACCACGATACGGAAGACCGGATGGGCGTGTGGGACGCCGTCATCGTCGACGAGGCGCACAACGCCCGGCGTGGCAGTAATTTCTACGCTCTTCTCGAACAGCTTCGCGATTATACGCACGCCTACTACCTCTTGACGGCTACCCCGATGCAATTGCACTCTGGCGAACTCTACGATTTGATGCAGTTGCTGGATCTTCCAGGTGGTTGGGATAACCGGGATACCTTCATGGAGTTCTTCGAAACCCGAGACGGGCTGTCGCAGGCCCTCAACGAGGTTCTCGACAACCCTAGTTCAGAGTCCGACGAAGCGGAGGCTTCCTGGGACACGCAAGCCACGCTCGATGGACTGGAACACCAAGACCGGCTCCCGACGGACCGACCATTCTCCTCAAAAGTCTTCCAGCACCTTGCAGACGAACTCGAGATCAATGAGGACAGACAGGACCGTGCCATTGCCAAAGAGCGTGTGCTGACCGCGTGCCGGCTCGCACGAGCCTATGGAGACGCCTACGACGGCTATCTGGACCATGTCGACGACGCGATGGCAGATTATGACATCGACCGCTTCGAGGCGAGCGAGGATACGAAACTCAAACGGCTCCTCTATCCTGAAGACGCCGACGAGTGGTTGATGGCGTCCCGCAGCGACCGACAGGACGCACTTGACGAACTTTCCCCGGGCGGTTGGCGAGTCATCTGCGATGTTCTCGCAGAGTCCACGCCCGTCGACGCCCTCATCCACCGGAATACACGGGATACACTCCGGAAGTACGAGGCGGTCGGTCTCCTTGATACGACCGTTCCGAACCGAAATCCCGAACAACGGAAAATCGAACTCACCGAGGAGACACGGGCGGTCTACGACCAGATCGACGAGTACACACGTGAGTTCTACAAGCGAGCCCAACAGACTGACGAAGCCCAAACACGCGCCATCGGGTTCGTGATGACCACGTACCGACAGCGACTCACGTCGAGTGTCTATGCGATCAGTCAGAGCCTGAAACACCGGCTTGAGACACTTCGGGCTCAACGAACCGTGCTTGCCGGACGGGAACGCGCTCGTGATCGGGACTATGGTGATGCGGAGCAGGTCGTCCTCGAAACGCTACAAAACGCGGACCTCGACGACGGGGACGTTTTGGATGAACTCGACGCTAGTAGCGACGACCTGGACCTCTCTGAACTCATCCCGAGCGTGACTGAAGAGGGGAAACAGCTTATCGAGGAAGAAATCGAGGCCCTGGAAGCGTTCGTCAACGACTTAGACTTGGTTGATACAGACCCGAAGATTCAGCAGCTGTACAACGACCTCGATGAGCTGGACCGGGCTGGTCACAACCGGGTGATTGTCTTCACGCAGTACGCGGACACAATGGACTTCATCCGGGACAGTCTCGCGGACCTTCTTGGAGCGACAATCGCGACGTACTCTGGTCGTGGCGGCGAGCTGTACGACCCCGATTCTGAAACGTGGGAGCACGTCGGGAAAGAGCGCGTGAAGCGTGAATTCTCACGTGATGATGGGCAGGTCGATATCCTCGTCTGTACCGACTCCGCGAGTGAGGGGCTAAACCTCCAGGAGTGTGGGGCGCTCATCAATTACGACCTGCCGTGGAATCCGATGCGAGTTGAACAGCGTATCGGTCGGATTGACCGCATCGGCCAACGATTCGACGAGATTCGCATTCTCAACTACAGCTACGAGGATACGGTTGAGACGGACATCTACGATCGCCTTGACGACCGGATTGGCCTCTTCGAAAACGTCGTCGGTGAGATGCAACCCATACTCTCCGGCGTCAGCCAACAGATTCGGGATGCGACCTTGAACGCCGACAGCGCTGACGACCAGTCTGCGGTCGAATCAGCTGACCGCGAGTTCTCTGAAGAACTCGAAGAACGCGATCAGGGCGACCGCGTCGATGTCGGAGAGTCACTCGAGGACGTCGACGACCTCGTCGCTCAGGACGTCGTCGACGAAGCAAAACTTGATGCGTGGCAGTCCTACAGTCACCCGGATCTCGTCGACGTCGGCGAGGAGGAGTACGAGTATCAACCTCCGTTCGAGACACCAAGCCTCCAGTCAGTATTGGTCGATAACGACGCTCTCGCCGACGCCGGTGTCGAATTTACCCCGGTTCACGAGATTGACTTCGAGTACGATGACGGGGACTTTGACTTTGCGGACAGTACATATCGCCTCTCAGTAGGTGACGCACCGATTGAGGTCACAGCCGGGGATGGGGAACAGACGATTGCACAGTCAATTGCGACTGCTGCTGATGAAGTGGCGGTGACGTTCTCAGCTGTGTGTGCTGACGAGTTCCCATCAGTGCAGCATCTTGCGCCAGGTCATCCACTCCTAGGACAGCTCCTCACAGTACTGCAGGATGTGAGTGAGGAGCCGTCGCGATTCCAACAGCGAATCGTGACCCGACCCGACCAAGACCAGGAGCCAGTAGTGTGTGCGTGGGGACGAGACGGCGTGTTCACCCGGATTGCAGGCGATGGAACAGTAACTGAAAACGGATCGATGGATTCCCTTCCGACGTGGTGTGATCAATTCCTCACCAAC
This sequence comes from Halobacterium noricense, assembly GCF_021233435.1. Lineage (NCBI taxonomy): Archaea > Methanobacteriati > Methanobacteriota > Halobacteria > Halobacteriales > Halobacteriaceae > Halobacterium > Halobacterium noricense. Next base: position 357,687 of record NZ_CP089469.1, read on the forward strand.
CGAGAGAAATCAACAAAGAAGTCATAATTGTAGACGGGATCGGTTGCCCCATCTATTATAAGCAAAGCCGAGAAGCATTCTGTATGACAGAAGATACAGTAGAGGTCACATTTTCCATCGATGAACAAGCCGTCGAATTCGCCAAGGAATTAGACGATGATGGTCTTATTGGACTAATTGACCTGTTTGAGGATCTAAAACTGCTCTTTGTCGAACTACGGGAGAATGGCCCTGTCGAAAGAGAAGACTTGGCTCAAAAGATGGGAGAACAAACGTCGCTTCACAGTGCTTCTTGGCCAGGCGTCTTTGATGCTCTTCATGATGCCGGTTGGATTGGTGTGGTTGAGGGCCAACAGACAGGCTTCGTTTTGAATACAGAATCTGGTGACAGCGACGATAGTGGCGTCACTATGCTTTAGTCGTCACATCGATATCGTTCCATTTCAATTGTTTCGACTGCTCCGACGGTCACAGTCAGTGACCCTCGATAAATTCGCCAGTGTACCGCTCAGGCAGATATATTTATGAAATACGAATGTCTTGTTAGGATTAATCCGTGTCAGTAGATCCCCTTGATCCTGATCCTGAACTGGTTTCAGAACTTGAACCTCGCCCGTTATGGTTTCTGGAACGACTCTATGAAGTGTTTGCTGACGAGTCGATCGACGCCAATCGATCGACATTGAGAGAAATCCTCGCAGATAGACACGCAGATCAGGTGGAACAGTTTCTCGAGGATTATGAGAGGTTGAGTGACCGAGATGTGAATCGACGATATGCCGAGGAGTACCTCAACAAATCACTCGGGATAAGCCGAGAGGAACTGGATGTCAACGGGCGATATGAACTCCTTCTGGTGCTCTATGAGACTGGGTATCGCGACAAGTTGCAGTCTATGATTATCCGCTCTGAACTCTTCGCTGTCAAGAACGAACGCGAGTTCTTACTCGATCAGGAACTCAATATTGAGGGTGTAGAAGAACGTGTGCGGGAATTTCTCCGAAAGGCCAACGTGGAGGAGCAGAATCTTGACCCAATCCGTATCTCCGTCGACGAAAATGAGTCATCCATAGCAATAGATATCCAACAAGAATACGGACGAAAGTATAGAAACGAGTTCGAGTTCAGACAGTCCCTCGGTAATCAAGACGCTCCAGTCAATCCATCTATTGGTGGCACATCGTTCTATCCGTTGCGAAACATCAGTATAGGTGTCGAGCCTGAGGATGGTAAAACCGTTATCACGTTCTCCAAATCGACGGATAACTGGGAAGATACACTCTCAGATTTGTTTTATGATGTTTTCGGAGTCGAAGATTTGTTTGACAAACTTGAGGAGAAGCGTGCTCCCGGTGTGGAAGAAATCCAGCAGGATACTATGGCCGCGGTAGAAGATGAGTCGACAGATACGGCCGACACAGTTCACGAAGCGGTGGAACAGCGGAAGGAGGCTGCGACTAAACAGATAGAAGAAATAGACGAGGCGGACGAGGCGAAAGAGGATCTCAAACAGCGGGCTGAGACATTCAGACTGGTCGGGTACTCCATTTCGAACGACCAAGCTACCAGCACCGATGAATTCACAATTATCGCAGATAACCTGAACGATGTATTCGGCACTATTGAGGGGATAGAACTCAGCTTTGAAGACTACCTGGAGAAGGCAGAAGAGGATAACATCCAATTGATCTTCAAGATTCAGAACGAACTGGTGCAACTGAATGCTGGTGACTGGGAGCCGCTTCGTGGCTCGCGAATCACGGCCGGGAACAAGGAAGCTCTTGAGATCCTTCTCAGTGATATGAATGACCCAGACGCTGATTGACCCACTCCACTCATTCATTGAATCCGGTCAACCAGTACGACGTGAAGAGGTCCCGGACCAACTGGAAGGCACTGACTACGTTAAGGAGCGACTGATTGAGCCGACTGAGTGTCCGACCTGTAATAATGGGATAATCATCGTTGACGAGAGTGAAGACACCTATGAAATTCGATGCCACTCGAACCATTTTCGAACGGTCGAGAAGTCCGATCGGATCCGATATCTCCCGTCATTTCACCGATTTTTACAGGACATCGCTGGCAAACTGAAAACCGATCTCATCACGACAGACGATAGTAATCTTCCGCGGTACGTCATCGGGGAGACTTCACGCGATCTCCTCGTTTACCTCGTGTACTCACCGCGTCACTACGAGGATACCGTCAAGGACATCTATGAAGATGCGATCGAGCGGGGAAACCCATCAATCCTCATCACGCCGAAAGATACTATCTCAGACATCGTGGAACTTCAGTTTCTTTTCTCCACGGGCCACCTTGTGCAAGCTGTTCCTTTCAAAAAGATGGATGAGAGCGGACTCCTTTCCGACTACGCCGACACCGCTCTACAAGTTGAACAGCTTGACGAGAACGTTATGAGGCGGCGCTTCGGGGAGGACGTGGAAGAACTGCGGAAAAAAGTCAAGGCAAATCCAAAATACATCCTCTCCATCCTCTCGAACATTAGAATGCTTCGGGAGAACGGGGAGATTGGTCGCGGGAGCGGTGAACTCCTGGAGAACACTGCTGAGGCTGTGTTTATGCATCTCTTTCCGACCCAGCCAGAACGTGGGGGAGAAGCTGATTCCGGCGCAAATTTGCCAGATAATGTGTTCTATCTCTGGGAGGAAGGGAGCTACGGGCATATTGACTATGAGCCGATTCTTGGTCTAGTCGACACTAAGTCTGGACAGGAGGCGAATTTTGGCCAGGAGAAAGTCCGTGGGAAGCACGATGACTATGTGGAGGGAGCTCGGAAAATATCATTCAAGCACGGTTCTGTGGGGCATATCTTCTTGGTCTTAGATATCGATGGCCAACAAGAGATCAAGTTCTACGACCGGATGCAGGACGATTACGAGGAAAATATGTACATGATCGTCCTGACGCTAGATGCTCTTATCACGATATTTTCCGCCTATCTCTCAAGCGTCGTGTCGAACGAGTTAAAACTCAATGCTGCCAGCTTCAATCGCGCTATCTATCCGCTCTTCCATCGAGATACGTATAATTCCGAGCCGTTCGTGCATCTTCGTCGTGTGTTCAGGGAAGTCGGCCAGCAGCCAGAGGAATATAGGATGAAACTCCTCGAGCGTCCAGGTCTGATGGTTATCAACCGGGACGTAGTCATCGAACATTTCAACACCCTCATCGAGGGTCCAACAGAGCTAGAGGAGATCTTGAACAGGTATTTTCAGTAGAGGTTCTTTGTGAGTGTCATCGGTAGTGATCTGCGAGAATTCTGGCCATTGTCCCCTCTGTTGATCGGTCTTCATTTCGGTAAACCATCGGTGTGAGAAGGCTCCATTCGAGTTTGGTAGATGGAGGTGATTTTGAAAGCCAAGTTCTGTTTTTCACCCGTTCGCGATGGCATAACCCTCCAAACCCAAAAATCTGATCTATGACAGAGAATCCAATTGACGTATTAGACGACCTGGCTGACCAGGTCGCCGAAGAATTCGAGGCGTACAGACAGCCGGACGAATTCAAAGACGTATCGCTTGTCATCGACAACAACGATCCAGACCAGCTAACACTGATCGTACACGTCGATAGAGAGGACGCCGATACGCTGGCCGATGAGATCGAGGACTTCCTGCAAGAACGGGGTGCTCGAACTCAGCGTGAACGACACTCGGATACAGATGTCCGGGTGCTAGCTACCGTCGGCTGACTTCTCAGTCCTCTCTGATTTATTTTGGCCGCTCTCGGTAAGCCACTCCTAAGCTGTCAGTCTCGCCAAGAGTGAAGTGAGACCGATATCTTGGTAGGGAGTGTTCGATGGATTCAACGCTTCTCACCGGCCCGAAACACGCCCGATTGGAACGACGGGCATTTCAGCTGGCGGATGACATTGCCACCGACTCGCTGGGGAGTATTCTCTACATAACGCGGAACGACGCTCGCCGGAGTATGGTCGAGGACAACTGGGCCGTTTCCCACGAACCTCTCCGTCTTCGTGCCGAGACGCTTGACGCGGTCGTTCGGGAGTGGTACGAGCATCTCCACGGTCCGATTCAACCCCTCGCCGGGCAGCTGAACCGCCGGCTGGCGGAGTACGCTCTGGACAAATCGACAGCCGAGACAGATGGCGCTCTCGCCGGCGAACCTGCCTCTGCCGCTCTCGCTGATTCGTTCAGTAGCCGCTTCTCGCTCTTCGACGACGCCGGCGTCGGTACCGCTGACGCGCTCGTAGCGGAGTTCGAGGGTTCAGCCCTCGATGACCGTATTGCGAAAGCCACTGTCGACGCGTACCGACACTACCGGAATCTCCACGCTGACTACGTCGACGAGTGGGTCTGTACCCGGGGAGAAATGTTCGACGCCGTCGCGACGGCGGAGCAGTCACTATCGGAGCTCTCCCCGGAACTGGATGTCGTCGTTCTCTCCGGGTATCACGAGTTCCGTCCCGTCGAACGCCGCCTCATCGAACGCCTCGCCGACGAACTTCCGATGATCGCACTGCTGCCACTCCACCAGGATGGCCGGAGCGGAGTCGACGCCGTTGCGGAGGACGCCTTGGATGTCTACGAAGCACTTGACTTTGAGGCAGTAGAACTCGAGCCCGTCGACGAGTCAGGGCGGGCCTTTGGAACGATCACCGAGTCGCTCTACCGCCCGGACCCCGGTACCGCCCCTGTTCCAGACGCACTCCGGTGGCGGGAACTCCCGACGCCCGAGCGCGAGATTCGATTCGTCGCTCGCGAGCTCCGAACTGAGTTGGCCAATGGTCGCGATCCCGACGACCTGGCTGTCGTCGTCCCGGGGACCGAGGCCTATTCGGGGTACGTCGAGGACACGTTCGATACGTTCGACATCCCGCACGTCACGACCGCCGCCTCACAGCTGAACCGGACGTTCACCGGGAGCGTTGTACACGACCTCCTGAACCTCGCCGAACCGGATCCGCGGGCCGAGGACCTCACATCGCTGCTTTCGAATCCACTGGTCGACGTCGTCGACACCGGCCAAGCCAACGCCGTCACGGCAGCTGCTCGCCGGCGTGACACGGTTTCTGTGTCACCCCTGCTCGATGACGTCGACGGCGAGGCGGCGGCGCTGATCGAGGAGCTGCTGGCCACGCTGGAGACGCTCCGGACAGGTGAGATCGTGGATGCGACCGAGACGCTCCGACCACTGTTGGACGAACGGTTCGACCTGGAGGGGGCGACGGAGGACTACGCCAGCGGCGCCGAGCAAGCCGTCGAACAGCGAGCCTACGACCTCGTAGACGAGGTCCTCTCCTCGTTCGAGTCGCTGGCGGCGGTCAATAGCGATCTCTCCCCGTTGGCACTGTTCACCCGTGCGTTCGATGGTGTTCCGATCCGGGTTCCGCAGCGCGCTGCTGGCGGTCACGTCGAAGTGATGGGGTTGCTCGACGCCCGGATGCGCTCGTTCGAGAAGGTGTTTCTCGTGGGACTGACGAGCGAGCACTTCCCGGTGACGCCGGAACGCCCGGCCTTCTTCGAGGAGATGACCGACGCCCATCCGCGATTCGACACCGGCGACGAACGACTCCGTGGCCGCTATCTCTTCGCGACGCTGCTCGCGAATGTCGACGAACTTACGATCACCACACCAGAGACGGGCGACGACGAGTCCGCCGTCGTCCGGTCGCCGGTCCTCGACGAACTCCAGCGCGTGACCGGCATCGAACCCGAAGACGGCGTCGACGACCGCGTGGGCTCTCGCGAAGATCTCCAGCGCCACGTCGCTGCAACGGCCGACCGGCGTGCGGCAGTAAGCCTCGCCGGCGACCGAGGTGACCTCTCACCCAAGCAGACCAAGCGCACGGATCGGGGACTCCACTGTGCGGACAACAGGGGAACGGCTGGCCTCTCCGAACACGACGGGGTGTTAGAACCTGGGACAGTCGATGAGGTATACCCTCTGTCGGAGCGGGAACCCTACAGCGCGAGTCGAATCGAGCGCTACGTCGAGTGTGGGTTCAAGTTCTACGCTGACGAAGTGCTCGGAATCGAGGATCCCGACGACGTTGAGGTCGTCCCTACGCCCCTCGAAACCGGATCGTACGTTCACGACGTTCTCGAACGATTTTTCGCGGATCTGCAGGACGAGACCGAGGATGGTTTCGATCTCACGGAGTTTAACTGGGACGACCTGGCGACGCACCTTCGCGAGATCGCCGTTGACGAACTCCGGGAGGCTGACTTCGAGTACGACGGCCTGTTCTACGAACGGTGGAAGGCGGAGCTGTTCGCGGGTCTGGGTGACGGCGTGAGCGCTCCGTACGAGGCTGGGAGCAAACCTCACGACGCACCGGAACAGGGGTTGTTCGCTACGTTCCTCGACAACGAGCTCTCGCGGGACGGCGCCGGCCGCCCACACCTGTTCGAAGCCCCATTCGGCGAGGGACTTCCCGACTCGGATGCTGGGCCGTTCACAGTTGAGCGACCGGACGGCTCGACTGTCTCGATTCGGGGTTACATCGACCGCGTTGACGTGAACCGGGATGGAGAACAACCGACGCTCACGCTCTACGACTACAAGACTGGTCGAGCACCGTATATGACGAAGACGACCGGCGGCACGAAGTTCCAACTCCCCATCTATCTGCTCGCTGCCGCCGAGGTCGTCGACGGTGACCTGTTCGAGCAGGGATCGCTTTCAGCGACGTACTATCAGGTTCGACCGCCAAACGACCTCAAGGTTCCACGCGGCGTCGAATCGAAGTTCGATTCAGAGGCCGAACTCCGCCGGTTCCTGAACGATGTCGTTCCGGAGTGGTTAGGCCAGATCGACGAGGCGATCGGCAACGGTCGGTTCCACACGACCCTCCTGTCCGCTCGGGGTGCGAACTGCCGATACTGTGACTACCGTCGGGCGTGCGATGTCCGCCATCACCGCAAGCGGCAGTTCGTCGACGAGGTCCACGAGGACGACGCCGCGTACGTTCCGCTCCGTGTTCGCGACGACGAGGACATCGAGGCGGTGATGAGTGATGACTGAGGATCCCGAGGAGATTCAGCTCACAGAGGAACAGGAGGACGCGCTCGTCCAAGGCCGGAACGTCGCGATCACTGCCGGCGCTGGGACGGGGAAAACGACAACGCTCACCGAGCGGTACGTGACGATACTGGCCGAGAACCCGTCACTCACGCCGGAGAACATTGTCACGATCACCTTCACGCGAAAGGCCGCTGCCGAACTGACCGAGCGCGTTCGGGAGGAGGTGTACGACCGGCTCGAGGCTGTCGACTCACCAAAGGCCTACCACCGCTGGCGAAACGTCCTCGACGACCTGGAGGATGGCTACGTCCACACCATTCACGCGTTCTGTACGCGGCTCTTGCGAGAACGGGCCGTCGAGGCTCCGGTCCCGCTCGGCTTCGACGTGCTTGACGAAGACGGCGCCGCGACACTCCAACGCGAAGTCGTGACGGAGTTCCTCGAACGTAACCAGGACGATGATGACGTCGCGCTCCTCGCGCAGCTCTGGGGTCATGACCAGCTGGTCGATGTACTCGCTGGATTACTCGATGAGCGCCCACAGAGCGAGGCGGTCCTCGAGGAGTGGCGTGATGCGGAGGTCAACGACTACGTCGATATCTGCTGGGAGGTCGTTTGTGATCTCGACGTCGCCGACGCCCGACAGACGCTGTATGCGGACGGACTCCTTGAGCAGCTACGCACGGTTGCGGGCCGTGTCGACCGCGAGGGCGCTATCGCCGACGAAGACGGTCTTCGAGTCTACCGGACCTTCACCGAAGTCGCGACCACACTCTCGGCCGACCCGGAGGAAAGCGATCCTCGCGACTGTCAACGGGCAATCCTCGACCTCTACGAGGCCTGTGAGAAGAAGAACGGTGGCCTGTACAGCAGTTCGGGGTACGTCGTCGGTGATCGGGACGATTGGGGTGAGTACGGTGACGTCTACGACGATCTGAAAGACGCCATCGACACGGTCATCGATGCCGTCGAACCGCACGCGGATGCGGTCGAGACGACACCCGGTGAGCTTGAAGCAAACAGCGCCCATTACGCGCTGGCTCTGATACGGGTCTTCGACGACGTCCTCGCAACCTACACCGACGAGAAGGAGCGCCGCGATACGCTCGACTTCCCCGACGTGATCGAGACAACGCTTGAGTTCCTGCGAGCGAACGATGCCGTCACGGAGCGGCTCCGAGAGCAGTTTGCGGCCGTGATGGTCGACGAGTTTCAGGACACGGACCCGCGTCAGTGGGAGTTGGTCAAGCTCCTCACGGGCGTTGACGAGCAGGCGGCGTCGAACGTCTTCCTGGTCGGCGACGAGAAACAGAGCATCTACGGATTCCGTGGGGCCGACGTGACGACGTTCGGGGATGCGCGCAGAGAACTCCAGACCGTCAACGAGGCTCGTGGGGTTGACGACGTTCCCGACAGCGATGCCGAGAGTCCGACCGCCCTCGAACTCTCCGGGAACTTCCGGACGCTGGATGAGCCGCTGTCGTTCCTGAACGAGCTCTTCGAGTACCTGTTCCAGCCGGAGGGTGACAGCCACGAGCCCCACGAAGCGCCACCGCAGGAGTTGACCACACAACGCGACCGTATCGAGGACATCGGGGGACTGTCCGGGAGTGTCGAGTATCTCGCTGTCCCCGACGACGCTGACACGGCGGCAGAGCTCTTCGGCGACGACCATCCGGTCGCCGAAGGTGCGCTGGACCACACCATCGAGGCCGAGGCGCAAGCGCTCGCTGCTCGACTGACCCACCTGTTCGATGATCCGCCGCAAGTCCAAGACCCCGATACGGGTGCTCATCGCGACGCTACGCCGGACGACACGGCAATCCTCCTCCGCCGGCGAACCCATTTGGATCGGTATCAGCGCGCTCTCGAGGAGTACGACATCCCCTACACTGTCGTCGGTGGCGTCGGGTTCTACGATACGCCTGAGGTCCAGGCGCTCACGAACCTGCTTCGAGTACTCGGTGATCCACAGGACGACGTCTCTCTCTACGGGGTGCTTCGGTCGCCGCTGTTCGGATTCGCGGATGATCGCCTCGCACCGGCTGTCGCAGAAGCTGATTCAGTATGGGATGGGCTCGCCGAGGCGGACGATCCACACCTCGCGGACGCGTTCGACCTCCTTACGACGTGGCGGACCCTCAGCGGCTGTGCGACGCCGTCCGAAGATGGCGTCCTCCCGTGGAACCGCCTGCTGTCCCGAGTGATCGATGACACGGGGTATCTGGCGAGTGTGAGTGCTGATGAACGCGGTCGACAGGCCGTCGCGAACGTCGAGAAGTTCCGCGACCAGGTCCGTACCTGGAGCGAGAACGGTGTTCACACAGCTGCCGGGTTGCTCCACCGGATCGACCGCCAAGCCGAGATCGACCCTCGTGAGGGGGAGGCAGATATTCCCGGTGACGCCGAGGGCGTCCGGATTATGACGATCCATTCTGCGAAGGGACTCGAGTTCCCGATCGTCACCGTCCCCGATCTCGGGAGTGACCTCAACTTCGGTCGCTCCGTCGACGACCATGGCTACGTTCGACTTGTGGACGGAACTGATGACGCGCCGCCGGTCCCGGCGGTCGGCGGGCCGAATCCGGGCGATGCGTTCTCCATCGAGAAGACGGCCGTCCACGAGTACGCCGACCGACGGTCGCGTCCACAGGAGCGGGCGGAGTCGAAACGCCTCCTCTACGTAGCGTGTACACGAATGCGGGATCACCTCCTTCTCTGCGGCACGCACGACATTGACGTCGACGAGTCCGATACAATCGAACTCGGCGAGCCTGCAGCCTTCGACGACGCAGACCGGTGGCGCGACTGGTTACAGCCAGCCCTCCTCGACGGAGCACTCGTCGCCGAGGCGGTTCGTGACGGACAGGCCCGTTGTGAGATAGATGGAGCCAGCTATACTGTTCGCAGGCCGCCGCGCCCAGTAGACTGGGACACCGACGACGATGCTGTTGATTCAGCGCCGGAGATATCGATCCCCTCACCGCCGTCGTTAGCGCCGGCGAAACGGATCGCGGCGACGACTCTCGTGAATGCGGTGGCGGATGCGTCTCCAGACGGTCACAGTTACTCTCAGCGTGAGGAGTCGGCCGGCCTGAGTCCAACGACGTTTGGGACGGTCGTCCACCGGATCAACGAACTTCGTCCACCGAGAGACGAGTGGACCACCCTGATCCGTCGTTTGAGTCAGATGGCTGGTGAGGAGCCGACAGAATCGGACCTCCGTGATGCTGTCAACCACGCTGCTGATGCAGTCGAATTTGTTGATCACATCGAGTCTGATACTCAGCCTCAGGAGGTTTACGACGAGTACTCTGTTGTCGCTCGAATCGATGAGTCGCGGATTGTCGGTGATATCGACCGGCTGCTCGTCACGCCAGACGCATTCCACATAATCGACTACAAGACCAACGAGCTCTCAGCTACGACATCGGATGAGCTCGCGGAACACTATCGACCGCAGATGCTCGCGTACGCTCTCGCTCTCCTCCAACATGACCGGAATCGTGACGTACGATCTTCACTCCGGTTTACTGACGAGGGGATAGAGGAGCGGTTCCATTGGGTGTCGGATCAGATGACGGAGATGGAATCTGAACTACGCTCAATGGTGGATTTGGTGGATTAAGCCTCTGTTTTCGCCAATTCACCCACCTTGCGATAGGTCAGGACAAGCTCTTGGTGGCAGCCTTCGAGAAACGAATAGAACGAACGAAACGAACTCAACGAGAGTATTTCGAGTAATGAATGAATTTACTGGAACGAGCCGAACCGACGCCGGAACTGAGAGCGCTCGGTGAACGTAACGAACAAAACGAGCAAAACGAACAATATGATGGAAATGAACGCATTCACTTCAACGAGTGGAACGAACAGTTGGTTTTAACATCGTAGTAATCCTCTCACCGAGTGAAACACCCTCACCGAACGCACCGAACT